>JBCBXF010000100.1:0-10709 GCA_039816705.1 Pseudomonadota bacterium
GATCCCACAAGCCAGTCCGGCACCTGGTATCGCGAACTGGGGAGCGGTATGGGCGCAACGCTCAACACGGCCGCACTGATGGGCGCGTATACGCTGACCGATCGCGCCACATGGATCAGCTTCAAGAACAAGCGGAATCTCGAAATTGTTCTCGAAGGCGACCGGCGCCTGTTCAATCAGTATGGCATTATCCTCGTAAATCCCAAGCGCCATCCGCATGTCAAAGCCGATGCGGCTCGTACGTTCATCAACTGGATGACAGGGCCGGAAGGTCAAACCGCCATCGCTGCTTACACACTGGAAGGCAGCCAGCTGTTCACCCCCAACGCCACGCGGCCCTGACGCCCGTATTAGCGGAACAAAATCCTCGCCCATCGGGTGATGTCCAGCAAGGTCATCGCCGCTGCGGCAACATACGTGAACGCAGCTGCCCGCAGGATCTTCCGCGCCGCCGGCTTGTCCCGCTCCGGAATATAGTTCCCGGCTTCAAGCACGGGCATCGCGCGCTTGAAGCTCGCATCAAATTCCACCGGCAGCGTCACGGCATGCATAATCACGCTGGTGAGCAGTATGACAACTCCGGCCGCGAGTTCAGCAAACAGCGCTGCGGGCGAGCGCGTGACAATCATCAGGATCGGCGCGCCGAGCATCAGCACACCCCCCACTTTCTGAACAACGAAGGCCGCCCGTGCCATTTTCGTGCGGGCAACAAGTGGCTTGAAAGCGGTCGCATCCTGCATCGCATGTCCGACCTCATGTGCCGCAATCACAACCGCCGAAAGCGATCGCCCGTCGTGGTGGACAGGCGACAAACGAACAGCCTTGTCCCGCGGATCATAGTGATCACCAATCGTCGTCGGCTCGACACTGACATGTGACAGCTTCATCTCATCGAGGATGTGGCGCGCGAACTCTGCGCCGGTCCCCGGAAAATCATCACGGTCTTCGGCATGCTCGCGGATGACGCGCTTGACCCACCAGCCTGGCAGGAACGCGAGGAGTGCGATGAGAATGCCGACGATGATAATGAGTTTCATGATCGGGATATGGGCATTTCATTCCGGGCCCGCAAACCGACTGATGATCGCAGAGGTGCTGCATTGGCCGAGCTGAACGTCGACGTCTCCCGCAGATCTCCGTTCTGCCAGATATAGAGCACGACAAACGGTGCGTCGGTGGTCCGAAACCCATGCGGCAGATGCGGAGAGACATGCACGCATGACCCGACCCCGTGCCTCTTGTACGCACCTCCCCCAAGCGAAAACGACGCGTGCCCGGCAAGCGGCACATAAATCTCTTCCGCGGCATGCGCATGCTCGGGATAGTCGATGTCCGGCCCCCAGACACCAATGCCAATCCGAACCTGCCCGGAGACAAACGGACCTTGCTTCCCGATCACCTCCACAAAGCCGTACCCATCCAGCATGTCCCCCCCGACGAGCCCGTCGCGACGGCGATAACTTTGTTCCCACTTGCAGGACAAACGATGCCTATCGAATAGCGCGACGAGCGGTTCGGTCTCTGACGTCACCTGATCAAGGGCTGCATGCAGATGCGCCGCAGCCGGAAGGAGAGCAATCTCGCCACCAACCCACTGTTCATCCGGTGCGTCAGCGCCCGCCCAACCCGAAACACCGGCTGCAAACCGTTCCATCTCTGGCGCCGGATGATGCGCTATGAACGTAAGCACCCCGTCCCGCAGCTGGGTGTAGATTGTCTGAGAGAGTTTCGACATCTGAGGCCCTTTTTTGCAGGAACGATCACGGCTTCCAGCCGAGGATGCCACACGATACGCGTGGTCGAAATCACACGTTGCCCTCGACAGGCCGCAAGTGCGAGATGCAGCACCATAACACCGCGCGAACTGCACGTGCCCCTATGAGCCCGTTGAACCGCTCGACCCATGTCATCGCCGCCCGTCACGCCATCATCAACCGTCGCACCCGGGGCCATATCCACCCATCGCGCCGTTCTTCTCGTGACGCTCGGCGCGGCACTTTGGGGGGTCTACTGGGTTCCAATCCGTGCGATTGAGCACCTTGGCTTGGCAAGCGCGTGGTCGAGCACCGCTGTGACCTTGGCCGCCGCCCCTGTCGGGCTTCTTGTCGCGGTCTGGCTGCGCGCGCCGCGTCTGACCGGAATGCAGCGCTGTGGCGCAATCTTTTGCGGCGCGGCCCTGACGCTTTACGGTTTCTCGCTCGCCAACACCGACGTCGTCCGCGCCATCTTGCTGTTCTATCTCTCCCCGATCTGGAGCCTCCTGATCGAAACCGCCCTGTTTGGCCGCCGCTGGACAACGCGCACAACGCTGGCCGTGCTGGCCGCCGCGCTTGGTATGCTGCTGATTTTTCGCGGGGAGCTTCCGCTCGATGGCCTCGGCGCGCTGGGAGACTGGATGGCCGTCGGCGCAGGGCTCGCCTGGTCTATTGGCTCGGCAATCATATTCGCACGCGGATCCGTTGCAGCATCAGCGCTTACTGCCACGGCGCTCGCCGCAGCCGCAGTCATGTCAGTGCTTTTGTCACTTGCCCTTGCTCAAAGCGGCACCGGCGTTTCCACCACCCCGTTCAGCCCGGATGCGCAGCTCTGGGCACTCGCTGCCACGGTCGTTGCCGCCGGAGTTGTCTACCTGACACCGGTCATGCTCGTCACACTATGGGGCACATCGCAGATCAGCCCGGCGACCCTTGGCTTCATCCTGACCGCAGAGATCATTTCCGGTGTTGCAAGCAGCGCGCTCTTCCTCGGTGAGCGTTTCGGCCTGCCGGAGGCTGCGGGCACCGTGTTGATCATCGGCGGCGCCGTGATCGAGGTCATGAGGAAGCGTGACGATCCGGTTACGCCATGAGCAAGCGCTCCGGCTATCATCATGGCAATCTGCGTGCGGCACTGCTCGATGCAGCCCGCAGACTGATCCAGCAGCCTATCGCGCAATGTTCGACACCGATCTCGCGCCGGACCTGTGCCGCCAGCAGGAAGAGCAGCACGAGTTCGAGAGCTTCCTCGAAAATTTGCGCAAAGCGAAAGACAAGGCCGAGTTTGATCAGTTCCTAAGCGAGCGTCGCTCGTCGAAGCCAGCGGACGAACGCGCACCCGTTACCTGGACCGCTGCCTTGTCACCGAGACACACAATGACGACGGCGCGGCGGCGAAATCCTCGCGCTGTCTGACGATCAGCCGCCCTGGTGCTCCAGCAGCGGTGACAACGACGGAAAAACGGCATCGGGTGCCATATCCGGAAATTCGTCAGGCGCTGCAAAACGGTTCACCCAATAGCAGCGGTATCCGAACGCCTTGGCCCCCGCGATGTCCCATCGGTTCGACGATTGGAACGTAACCGCATCTGGCGAGACATCGAACCGGTCGCACGTCATCTGGTAAACCCGCATGTCCGGTTTGTAGATGCCGATCTCCTCGATCGAGATCACCGCATCGAACACATCGTCGAGCCCGGCCGAGCGTACGGCGGCGTCTAGCATGTCCGGCGTCCCATTCGACAAAATGGCCAGCGTCGCACCACGGGTCTTAAGGCCCGCCAAAACCTGCGGCACTTCCGGATAGGCATCGAGCGTCATGTAAGCCTCGAGCAGCGTCTCACGCATTCCGCCGCGCAACCCGCCGACGCTCTCGATCGCAAAATCAAGTGCGGCTGCCGTAACGATGTTGAACGGCTGATGCCGTCCCGTCATCGCGCGTATCCAAGTGTATTGAAGTTGCTTGTCACGCCAGAGGTTGGAGAGTTGCGTGGCGACGTCGCCAATCTCCGCGTGATGGCGATTGACCGCAGAGTGCACGTCAAACAGTGTGCCATAGGCATCGAAAACATAGGTATCAGCGCGCGTCGCGCCCGCTGGATCGGCCATCATGGACATCCTCATAGACAAATATCTGTTGCCCGATAGCAGGTCGCACTGCACGTTGCACCGGACGATGTGCCTCGCGAACCGAGCGACACACGATACTGACAAAGCGAGAGCCCGCCATGACCACGTTGACCGAGGCCGAAAAGCAGAGTTTCGCCGAGACGGGCTGCATCACACTTCCTCATGCGGTGACCGCACAGCAAGCTGAAGCCCTGCGCGAAACCTTTGCCGGGTGGGTCGAAGAAAGCCGCAGCCATGACACCCCCTACGGCGAGAGCTATGACGGGCGTGCGCGCTTTGACGTCGAACCGGGTCACAGCGCCAAGCATCCTGCGCTCCGACGGGTCGCTTCACCGACCGAAATTGCATCCGCCTATTGGGATGTCGTGCGTAACAGCCGTATGACCGAAATGGTTGCCGACCTGATCGGACCGGATGTCCGCTTCCATCATTCAAAGATCAACTCAAAGCTGCCCGGCACGGCCACAACCGTAAAATGGCACCAGGATTTCACATTCGATCCGCATTCCAATGACGATGTGATCACCGCCCTGCTGTTCATGGACGACGTTACGGAGGAAAATGGCCCCCTGCAGGTCGTGCCCGGCACACATCGCGGTAAGCTCTACAGCCTTTGGCAGAATGGCACCTTTACCGGCGCGATCGACCCGGACGCTTCAGAAGTGCTGGAGGCCCAGTCAGAAACTGTGACGGGCCCAGCCGGCAGTGTTTGCCTGATGCACGGCCGCCTCGCTCATGCGTCCGCGGCCAACAGCTCGCAGGCGCCCCGCACGCTATTTATCTCCGTCTTTGCAGCAGCCGATGCCATCCCGCTTGCCCCCAACCCCGTGCCAAGCCAGCACATGGGCGAGATTGTACACGGCAAGGAGCCAGGCCGGGTCCGCTCTGTACCATTCGAGATGGAGCTGCCGGAATTCCCAAAGGGGGCGTCATTCTTTGCCCAACAGGCGGCACAGACATCGCAGACGAAATCCGGGCATCCGGTGTGACGTTCCAGCTGGACGCAACCCTCGCAGCCGATACGCATCCAATACTCGAACTCCTGCTCTGCACCGCGTTGCTCATGAACGACCAACGCTTTCCTTGGCTCATACTTGTGCCACGGATCGAAAATGCACGCGATCTCATGGATCTCTCCCGGGCCGACCGCCAGACGCTCAGCGACGAAATCGACACGGTATCGCGCGCACTCAGGGATCAGGCGAGCGAGGAGGCCCCCGTCGACAAGATGAATGTCGCCTCGCTCGGCAACATGGTTCCGCAGCTCCACATCCATATCATCGCGCGTCGCACCGCGGATGCCGCGTGGCCTCGCCCGGTCTGGAATGAGGGAACCGCAGTCCCGTACGATCCGGCGGCGCTTCGTGAGCGCGTGACCACGCTCAAGACGCGCCTCGCCCTTCCCGATAGCCGTGAAATCGGGATATGACCGAACGACGCGAAGGCGTCACCACCCACTGCGACGACCAAACGGCCCGTGAGGACAGAAAAACAGCAATGCTCGATATGATTCCGGCCCCGACGATTGATCGTGCAGCGCATCTCCGCAGCGACAAAGATTGGATGGCGAAGGCGCAACTCAGCCCGACGGCCCGCTACTTCATCACCATCGACGAAGCCCCGGCAATCGTTGCGAACGATGAACGTACAAAAGCAAGCATTCGCTGGTTCACTTACGCCGACATTGAAAAGTTTGATTTCATCAGAGAGATCCCGATCTTCCTCGGGCTCGATGAAAATGAGCATCCTGTCTTCGCATTGAACATTACCGAACACCGCTCACGGATCATGCCGGGAGGGCCGTTCACGCTGAAACCGTGGGTCGATCTGCGCAGTCTCGCGGTTCAAGGCGTCATGTCACTGGAAGAGCTTTCACTCGTCGGCATGGCAAAGGCCGTGACGGCGTGGCAGCAGACCGCGCGTTGCTGCGGCTTTTGCGGCGGAACGACGAACATTCGCGACGGCGGCTGGCGGCGCAAGTGCTGGTCCTGCGAACGGCAGTTCTTCCCCCGCATGGACCCGGCCGTCATCATGCTGGTGACCGACGGCGACCGGTGCATCCTCGCGCATGAGGAGCGGTTTCCAGATAAGATGTATTCTACCCTCGCAGGCTTTGTTGAGCCGGGTGAGAGTTTCGAAGAGGCGGTGCGCCGTGAGGTACATGAGGAGGTCGGCATCACGGTCGGTGATGTCTCCTACATAGCGAGCCAGCCATGGCCGTTCCCGCATTCACTCATGATCGGCTGCCTCGGCGTCGCTCAGACAACGGACATCACGCCCGATCCCAAGGAGATTGCAGACGCACAGTGGTTCACACGTGACGACATCGCCGCGATCCTCGACAATCAGCACGCCGACGACATCACAGCACCGATGCCTTGGTCGATCGCCCACAAGTTGATGCGCCACTTTGTCGACATGCCCGCCCACTGATCGGCGCACCACTCATTTCGCTCTAGAGGACCCGGCAAGTGCCGCGCGCGCGCGCTCAAGGTCCGATGGCGTATCAACGCCGAGCGGCACCGTCTCGACGATCGCGACGTCGATACGCATCCCCGCTTCGAGCGCGCGCAACTGCTCCAACCGTTCGCGTTGTTCGAGCGGTGATGGCGGCAATGCGACAAAGGCCTGCAATGCACGGCGGCGATACGCATAGATGCCGATGTGATGATAGAGCGGCCCATCACCGGAAGGCGCCTTGGCCCGCGTGAAATAGAGCGCGCGCAAACGTTCGCCCGATGGATCGAGCGGTGTTCCGACCACTTTCACAACAGCAGGGTTATCGCGCTCCTCAACGCGCACAATCTCGGCCGCCAGCGTCCCGATATCCACCGCCGGGTCATCCAACAACCCCGCAACATCGCGTACAAGCCGGGGCTCCAGCGTCGGGAGATCGCCTTGCAGATTGAGGACAACCGCCGTTTCAGACACGCTCCCAAGCTGGGTAACAGCCTCGAAGATACGGTCTGAACCACTGGGGTGGTCTGCACGCGTCAGCACCGCCTGCCCGCCTGCGTCACGCACCGCATCGGCGATCTCCGCGCTGTCACATGCGACGATCACCGGCCCGCAGTCCGCCTCCATGGCCCGACGCCAGACATGGACGATCATTGCCTCGCCGTGAATGTCAGCGAGCGGTTTACCAGGCAGCCGCGTTGCCGCGAAACGGGCGGGAATAACAATAATCACGTCGTTCATGGCTGGCGCAATCTCCGATGAACAGGCACAGCGGCAATATTTCGCCCCTCGCCGTCGGCGGCCCTTGTTGCACGGCTGGAACAAACACGCATATACCCGGGATATGCTCAAGCGGGCGCGACACGAGCGTGATGCGCCGCACCGACAAAACGCCAATCCTTCGGAAGTGACGCTTATGGACTCGTTTGAACTCAACAAAATCGCAGGCGCCGTGATCGCGGCACTCTTGCTTGTGTTCGGCACGCGAACCCTGATCAACGAGATCCGCCACGACAAGCCGCTGGAACAGCAGGCGCTGATCGTTGAGATCCCGGACGAGGCGCCCGCCGGTGAGCCGGAGCCCGCAGAGGAAACCGTCGACATCGCCACGCTGATTCCGGCCGCCTCCGTTGAAGGGGGCGAAAAGCTCTTCAAGCGTTGCGTGGCATGTCACACGAATTCCGCAGGCGCACCACATCGGGTCGGGCCTAATCTGCATGCCGTCGCAGATCGCGATATCGGCAGCGCAGCCGGATTTTCGTACTCCAAGGCCCTCTCTGAGAAAGACGGCGTGTGGGACGTCGCAGCGCTCGATGGCTTCCTCTTGAATCCCAAGAAATGGGCGCCCGGCACCAAAATGGCTTACGCCGGCCTAAAGAAGCCAGACCAGCGCGCCGACATGATCAAGTATCTGCAGAGCCTCAAATAAGGTCGAAGCATCGTTCGCCACGCAGAGAGCATGGCAACGGCCGCGCGCCCGACCTTAGGTCGCTGCAACTTGCCTTCAGCTCTCATCACGGACGCGCCATCTTTCTAACCGAGTTTTAACTGGCCGGAGCCGATCGGCCGGGTCATGGTGCCCTCAAAGCACGGTCTGGCACCCCCGGGCCCACGCCTTTGATGCAGGACCATCACCCCCATGACGCATTCGTCCAACACCACCCGATCACTCTTCACGGCCCTTGCCACCGCAACCAGCCTCGCCCTGGTCGCGCCCGCATCCGCGCAGGAAGCCACGACAACCGCGCCGGCCGTGACCGAAGCGGACACGGGGGCCAAAACACCCGATCGCACGTGGCATCACGCATTGTCGCTCGTCGGCAAGCCGGCGATGCCCGAGGGATTTACATCGTTTCCTTGGGTCAATCCCGATGCACCAAAAGGTGGCGCCATCCGGCGCGCGCAAATCGGATCGTTCGACAGTCTCAACGCATTCAGCTTCAAGGGCGATCGCGCTGGCGGCATCGCGCTGATTTACGAGAGCTTGATGACATCAAGCCTCGACGAGCCGTCGACCGAGTACGGTCTGATCGCCGAGGCCGTGAGTCATCCAGACGATTATTCCTCCGCCACATTTCGGCTGCGTCCGCAAGCGCGCTTCCATGACGGCAAACCAATCACCATCGACGATGTGATTTTCAGTCTGGAGGCTATTAAGTCTGCGCACCCATTCTGGAACTCCTATTACAAGAACGTGACGTCAGCGGAAAAAACCGGCGAGAACGAAGTCACCTTCCGGTTTGACCAGAAAGGCAACCGCGAGCTCCCGCATATCATGGGCCAGCTCTACATCATTCCGAAACACTTCTGGACCGCCAACGGCCCGGATGGAAAACCACGAGACATCACAAAATCATCCCTCGAAGTCCCCCTCGGCTCAGGTCCGTACCGGATCAGCAAGGTCGATGCGGGCCGCTCACTGACGTTTGAGCGGGTGAAAGACTACTGGGCTAAAGACCTCCCGGTGAACCGTGGCCAGTACAACATCGACACCATCACGGATGAATATTACCGGGACTCGACGGTCGCGTTCGAGGCCTTCAAGGCCGGGCGGATCGACTTCCGCTACGAGAACACTTCGAAAATCTGGGCAACGGGCTACGACTTTCCAGCCGTGAAGAACGGTCTTGTGAAACGCGAGGAAGTGACACTTGAGAACCCATCGGGCATGCAGGCTTTCGTCTTTAATTCTCGTCGCCCCGCTCTGAAGGATCCGCGCGTCCGACGCGCGATGAACCTTGCGTTTGATTTCGAGTGGACGAACAAGAACCTCTTCTCCAGCCTCTATCAGCGCACCGGCAGTTTTTTCGAAAACTCGGAACTCGCATCAAGCGGTCTGCCGACAGGTCTCGAACTCGAAATACTCGAAACGGTTCGAGCGGACGTCCCACCGGCGGTTTTCAAGGAGGAGTATAGAAATCCAAGCACGGACAATGGCGGCTCCCTGCGCGCTAACATGAAGAAAGCCACAGAGCTGCTCGATGAGGCCGGCTTCAAAATCCAGCAGGAAGCCATTGCAGACCCGGATTGTGGATTTGTCTGCGGCCTGATGAAATCGGTTGGCTTGAAATCCGACAAGACGAAACGCGTGCTCCGCGGCCCGGACGGCAAACCGCTGAAAGTTGAGATCATGTTGGTGTCGCCGTTGTTCGAGCGCATCGCACTTCCGTGGATTGAAAATCTGAAGCGGCTCGGCATCGACGCTGGCGCCCGGGTTTATGACAGCCCGCAGTACGTTCGCCGCCTGCAGACTTTCGACTTCGATATCGTCTCCTCACGCTTCGGCCAGTCGGAGTCGCCCGGCAACGAGCAGCGCGATTTTTGGGGCTCGGAATCTGCCGATAAGGACGGCGGACGCAACATCGCGGGAATAAAAAACCCAGCCGTCGACAAACTGATCAATCGCATTATCTTCGCGAAGGACCGCGAAGAACTTATTGCCGCCACACGCGCGCTCGACCGGGTGCTACTGCACGGGCACTACGTCGTGCCCCAGTGGTTCAATCCCGAAAGCTGGATCGCGTATTGGGACAAGTTCAGCCATCCAACCACGCTGCCGTCGCGCTCCATCGGATTTCCATCTGTCTGGTGGCATGACGACACCAAGGCAAAGAAACTTGCCGAGGCGAAGAAATGAGCCCGGTCGCTGCGCTTCGCACGCGCCGCGTGCACGGTCTGCCGCTCGCAACGCTGGCACTCATCGTCAGCTTTGCAATCCCCGCGGAGGCGGGATCGAGCCACGGAGTCTCAGCTTTCGGGGAGCTTAAATACGCGAAAGACTTCGAGCACTTCGAGTACGTCAATCCGAACGCACCAAAGGGTGGCCGCCTCTCGATGGTCGGCACGGCGCCACGCACGACATTCGACAGCTTCAACGAGTTCATCGTCAAGGGTGTTCGCGCACAGGGCCTTACCCTTCTCTACGATACCCTCCTCACGCGCGCCTGGGATGAGCCGGACGCCGCATACGGATTGCTAGCAAGTGGCGTCGAACGCGCATCAGACGACAAGTCCGTAACGTTTTATATCCGCAAAGAGGCAAAGTTCGCAGACGGCAAGCCCGTCACGGCCTCTGACGTGGTCTTCAGCTTTGAAACGCTGTCTGACCCGGTCAAGGCACACCCCAGTTACGCGACCTCGTTACGAGACATCGCCAAAGCAGAAGCGATCGACCGGCACACCGTGCGCTTCACTTACAAGCCTGATCGTCAGACACGCGATCTGCCGCAACGCATTGGCGCGATGCCGGTGCTTGCCACGCATTGGGTCACGGCAAACGACTTCACCAAGTCCGGCCTCAAAAAACCCGTCGGTTCCGGGCCGTACGAAATCGCAGACTTCAAACAGGGGCGGTACGTCACCTATCGC
>JBCBXF010000101.1:0-10687 GCA_039816705.1 Pseudomonadota bacterium
AATCCGCGGTTTTGACAGTTTCGTCTGCATCGACTCGATGCCATAGCCCGCGCTATCGTTCCTCGCCATAACCCTACCCTCGCGGCTTGCCGCATCACGCCGCGCCACACTGAACGCCGCCGCTCCATGCTCGTCTGGCAACACAACCGGGCAAGATTGCGCCCGATTTCCGGCCGTACGCCTCGCATTGTGCCCAAACGCAGCATATGCGCGGGGTTTACCATGACGTCAAATCGCCAGTGCGCGCGTGCGCGCCGTGTCGTTGCGTGGAACGCGGACGGATGCGAGGGCATAGCCAACGCCGCGGCAAGCCTATAGAAACCGGCGCGCAGCGATCCGGACCCATCGCATCGCCGCCGACCCACTCAACGCTTGCCACGAAGGCCCTCGCGCATGCCCGCTTCTGCCCTGATGAACGTCATGATCAAGGCCGCGCGCAAAGCTTCGCGCCGCCTGGTGCGTGACTTCGGCGAAGTCGAGCAATTGCAGGTTTCGGTGAAAGGGCCCGGCGATTTTGTCAGCCAAGCGGACCTTCGGGCCGAGCAAACGCTTTTCGAAGAGTTGTCGACGGCCCGGCCCGGCTATGGCTTCATCATGGAGGAGCGCGGGCTTGTCGAGGGTCCGGACAAGACGCATCGCTGGATCATCGACCCGCTCGACGGGACGACCAACTTTCTGCACGGCATCCCGCAATTCGCCATCTCAATCGGGCTTGAGCGTGACGGGGAGATGGTCGCCGCGCTCGTGTTCAACCCGGCGACGGATGAGCTGTTCACGGCGGAGAAGGGTGCGGGCGCCTATGTCAATGATCGCCGGCTGCGCGTCGGCGGACGCAAGCGTCTCGGTGACTGCGTCCTCGCTACTGGTATTCCGCATGCTGGCAAGACGGCGTTTCACAAACGCGCCATCGTCGAGATCGCAACACTGATGCCGCAGGTCGCGGGCATCCGACGCTTCGGGTCTGCCGCGCTCGATCTCGCGTTTGTCGCAGCCGGCCGGTTCGACGCGTTCTGGGAGCGGGGGCTGAAACCGTGGGACCTTGCGGGCGGTCTGCTGCTTGTGCAGGAGGCCGGCGGGATCACGACGGACGCGACTGGTCGGCGAGGAAAAGAATTCGAAACCGGCACCGTGTTGGCGGGTAATCCGGATGTGCACGGGGCGCTCGGCAAGGTGCTCGATGGTGTCGTGGTGGATGGGGAATGACAGCAAACACCGGCGCGGGTGCATTGGCGTATCGCCCGGAGATTGACGGGCTTCGCGCAATCGCTGTTCTGACGGTTGTCGCCTACCACTATGGACTTCCCGGCGCGCCCGGCGGCTTTGTCGGCGTAGATGTTTTCTTCGTCATTTCCGGCTATCTGATCACGACGCTGATCCATCGGGAAATGAACGCGGGGACGTTCGCGTTCGCAGATTTTTATGCGCGACGGATCAGGCGGCTGGCGCCTGCGCTACTCGCCGTCCTTGCTGGCGTCCTTATTGGTGGGTGGTGTTTCCTCACACCCTACGATTATCGCCAAGCGTCATACGGATCGATTGCTGCAACGTTCGGTGTTGCCAACATCTTCTTCGCCAAGACACTCGGATATTTCTCCAGCGCCGCGGAGATGAAACCAACACTGCACTTCTGGTCGCTCGGGGTCGAGGAGCAGTTCTATCTGATCTGGCCAGCGGTCTTGCTGCTGGTTCATCGCCAGTTTGGCGGACGTGACCGGGTTGTGGGGACACTGCTCATTGGGATCATCGTTGCAAGCCTGCTCGCCGCCGTCATTATTGTGCGCAAGGACCAACGGGATGCGTTTTTTCTCCTGCACACGCGGGCGTGGGAACTGGCGCTTGGCGCTTTGCTCGCGTTCGTACCGCCATTGCGGTCAGGTGCGGTCAGGTGCGGTCGCCTTGATAGCCAGTCTGGTCGGGCTGGCAATGATTGCGTTTGCATCCAGCTTTTACAGCGATGCCATGCTGTTTCCGGGGGAGGCGGCGCTGCTACCCTGCATTGGTGCGGCCCTCGTCATCTGGCCGCGCGTGCAGATGACCTTCGCGGACAAGGCCCTTTCGATTTTTCCATTACGCTGGATCGGGCTTGCCTCCTATTCGCTCTACCTCTGGCATTGGCCGGTGCTGGTCTTTTATCGGCACTATGCGCTTGGCGAGATGCCCGACGGCGTGACAACAGCGGCGTTGATTGCCCTGAGCGTTGCGCTGGCATTTTTCTCACTGTTTTTCATCGAACGACCTGCGCGTCGGGTGCCTGCCCCGGCACCACGGGTGATCCGGGTCGGGTTTGCCGGGGCCTCCTGCCTTGTCGCACTGGGAGGTGCGATCCTGTTTGTCGACGGGGCACCGCAACGCGTTTCGCAAGAGGCGCGCGGCCTCTCAGAGATCGATCGGCTCTGGGCCTGGGAATGCCCGTCGCATACGAGGCTCACGGGTGATACCAAGGCTCGGTGTACGGCTGGTAAGCCTTACGAGACAGCGGCGAGGAAAGCGGTGGTCTGGGGCGATAGCCATGCCGAACATCTGATGCCGATACTCGATGTACTCGGGAAGAAATACGACACGAGCATCGTGCTGCTTCGCACCTGCTCTCCGGCCTATGATGAGGAGGTTTATCGGCTCTTCCCGACACGCGCCTGGTACCGGGCGCATTGCGCGCGGCAGAACCGGGCGGTTTTGGACGTGCTGAAGCGTCATTCCGATATCTCGATGGTTATCACGAGCGCGTTTGCGACCCATGACCTGACAAACATGCGCTACGAACGCGACGGCGCTGGTGTTGTCTCAGGCGCCCCAGCACTGGCAGAGGGGTTTCAACGCCGCATCGCGGAAACGACTGGCCCATCACGCGCGTTTGTTCTCGTGGGTAACGTGCCACGATGGAACGTGACCGGCCGCGAGCCGCATGCCTGTCTCCTTGCCGCTCACAGCACTCTGATCAGCGAGCCTTGTGATACGCGCACGCTAGCAATCCCACGCACTGCGTTCATGGCCGAGGCGGCTTCTTACTTCGCAATGCTCGACACCGTTGCGGGCAAAAATCCGCAGGTGCGATCACTCGCTGGAGGGCGTGGGCTGCGCCGCGACGCGCAGTGCATCTCCGTGATCGACGGGACGTTCATCTATCGCGACGATCATCACCTGCGCCGTGATCTGCCGCCATACGTGCTTGAACGTCTCGGGGTGCTACTCGGTCTGGATGACGTACTGGCGCGCTGACGCTCAGCAGTGTTCAGTCGTGTTAACGGAAAGGGCCAGCGGTCGGCCATTCACGAACACGTTGGTGGCCCCGCTGGTGATGATGCGTCCGCAGGCGTCGCGGTCACCAACGCGCAGGGCTGGTTTGCCGTTGATGAAAACACTGGCAGAACCCTCGGCAGTCGCGCCGGGCGGAGCTGTTGTGGCAGAGGTGCTATCGCCGCTCCGCGCAACCGCTTTACCGTCAGCAGTCACATTGGCGCTACCGCCAGAAATGACATCTGCGGCGGTCGCAAACGAGACACGGGATGCTGTTAAACCAAGCGCGATACAGACGATCGCCAAACTCCGAGGGTGCTGTCTCACTAATCGATCTACCTTATTGCGATGGGTTCTCCGCGTGAGTTCGTATCGCATGGTCACTGTTGCCATGGCGTGAATGGAAGAGACAGGCGCAGCTGGGACGTTGCGCGTTAAATGCCTAAAATAGCACTCTGCAAAATTGAGTGCTAAATCTCTTGACGCCCGACAGGCGTCTCCTTATGTGAGCGACAGTCGCGGGCTGGCACTCATCGCAGTTGCCTGCCAGCAGACCAGGGCGGCGGTAACTGGCGCCCAAACATCTGACATTCCCTATCTGGAGACGACTTCATGAAGTTCCGTCCATTGCATGACCGTGTCGTTGTGCGCCGCGTCGAAGAAGACACCAAGACAGCCGGCGGCATTATCATCCCGGACACCGCAACCGAAAAGCCCCAGCAGGGCGAAGTGATCGCTGTTGGACCCGGCTCGCACGGCGACGACAACGAGCGCATTGAGCTCGACGTCAAGGCTGGCGACAAGGTTCTTTTCGGCAAGTGGTCCGGTACGGAAGTCAAGATCGACGGCGAAGAGCTGCTGATCATGAAAGAGTCCGACATCATGGGTGTGCTGCAGTAAGCGGCATGGAACGCCGACGCTCTTGCGCCGGCTTTTTTTTGTTGCCCTGACGCGGACGATTGACCCGCGCACCCCCCTGACACTGATATTCAAGAGGAGCCACTTCCATGGCTAAAGACGTCAAATTTTCCTCCGACGCGCGCGACAAGATGCTTCGCGGCGTCGACACACTCGCCAATGCCGTGAAGGTCACGCTCGGCCCGAAAGGCCGCAACGTCATCATCGACAAGTCGTTCGGTGCTCCGCGCACGACGAAAGACGGCGTCACTGTCGCGAAAGAAATCGAGCTTGAGGACAAGTTTGAGAACATGGGCGCGCAGATGGTGCGTGAAGTCGCGTCGAAAACCAACGACGTCGCCGGTGACGGAACGACGACGGCGACAGTTCTCGCGCAGGGCATTGTCCGCGAGGGCCTCAAGTCGGTTGCGGCCGGCATGAACCCGATGGACCTCAAGCGCGGTATCGACGCGGCCGTGAAGGACGTCGTGGCGTCGATCATGGCCTCTGCGAAAAAGGTCAAGTCGTCGGAAGAAGTTGCGCAGGTCGGAACGATCTCGGCGAACGGTGACAGCGAAGTCGGCAACATGATCGCGGAAGCGATGCAGAAAGTCGGCAACGAAGGTGTCATCACCGTCGAGGAAGCCAAGTCGCTCGCGACCGAACTCGACGTTGTCGAAGGCATGCAGTTCGACCGCGGCTACCTCTCGCCGTACTTCATCACGAACGCGGACAAGATGATCGCGGAGCTCGATGATCCATACATCCTGATCCACGAGAAAAAGCTGTCGAACCTGCAGGCGATGCTGCCGATCCTCGAAGCTGTCGTGCAGTCCTCGCGTCCGCTGCTGATCATTGCAGAAGACGTCGAAGGTGAAGCGCTTGCCACCCTGGTCGTGAACAAGCTGCGCGGTGGTCTGAAAATCGCTGCCGTCAAGGCACCGGGCTTCGGCGATCGTCGCAAGGCGATGCTGCAGGACCTCGCGATCCTCACCGGCGGCGAAGTCATCTCCGAAGATCTCGGCATCAAGCTCGAGAACGTGGCACTCGACATGCTCGGCACGGCCAAGCGCGTTTCGATCACGAAAGACGAGACAACGGTTGTCGATGGCGCTGGCGCCAAGAAAGACATCGAAGCACGCGTCTCGCAGATCAAAGCGCAGATCGAGGAGACCTCGTCAGACTACGACCGTGAGAAGCTTCAGGAGCGCCTTGCGAAACTGGCCGGTGGCGTTGCCGTCATCCGTGTCGGTGGTGCGACGGAAGTCGAAGTGAAAGAGCGCAAGGATCGTGTCGACGATGCGCTTAACGCAACGCGCGCCGCTGTCGAAGAAGGTATCGTGCCAGGTGGCGGCGTCTCGCTTCTGAAAGCGGTCAACGCGATCAAGACGGAAGGTGCGAACGCCGATCAGGATGCCGGCATCAACATCGTGCGTCGTGCGCTGCAGTCGCCGATCCGTCAGATCGCCGAGAACGCTGGCGTCGAAGGTTCGATCGTTGTTGGCAAGGTGCTCGAGAAATCGAAAGCCTCGTTTGGCTACGACGCGCAGAACGATGAGTATGTCGACATGTTCGAAAAGGGCATCATCGACCCGGCCAAAGTTGTGCGCACCGCACTTCAGGATGCCGCATCGATCGCATCGCTCATGATTACGACGGAAGCCGGTGTCGCCGATGCGCCGAAGAAGGATGCCGGTGGCGCACCAGCCGGCATGCCCGACATGGGTGGCATGGGTGGCATGGGCGGCATGATGTAGGCCGTTCAGCCAGTCTGAATACGTCGAGAGGGCGGTGCTTCGGCGCCGCCCTTTTGCGTTTATGACGCCGCCCATTCTGTCTCAGCGCGCGATCCGGCCAAGGCCGATCGCTGGTCGGCGGCATCGCCCGTTCGCGTTCACAGCGCCGCCCGTCGCCGCACACCCACCACTGTCATCCTATGCCTTGAGCGTAGGATCCATCTCACGCCGGTCGCGGGCAGTGACGAGGGTTGCCTGAGCTGAACCACGTCTCCGTCGGCGCGTTGCGGAATGGGTCCTCGGAATAAATCCGAGGACGACAAGTGGGGATGCGGCGGGAGCCCGGCGTGCCGTGCTCACTCTGTGGAACTGTTGGACGTCGTGCTTCCCGATGCGCATGTCGACGGCGGCCGCTTGCTCGGGGGCATTTCTGACATCTTGCGTTCACAGCGCCGCCCGTCGCCGCACATACCATAGTCATCCTATGCCTTGAGCATAGGATTTATCTCACGCCGCTCGCGAGCGGTGACGAGGGTCGCTTGAGCTGAACCACGTCTCCGTCAGCGCGTTGCGGAATGGGTCCTCGGATTAAATCCGAGGACGACAAATGGGGATGCTGCGGGAGCCGGGCGTGGGGTGCTCACTCTGTGGAACTGTGGGACGTCGTGCACTTCACGCTGCGCGACGGCGGCGCGGTCTGTTATAGCGAAAGCAACGCTAGTACGTTGCGAGGCCCCCAATGCTCAACCCGCTTGCCCTGCAGGACCTCATCGATCGTGCGCTGGAGGAGGATCTGGGGTTTGGGGATTTGACGGGCTTGTCTCTCGACGCGGATGCAACAGCGACTTTTGCACTCAATGCGCGCCAGGAGATGGTGCTCGCAGGGGTCGAGGTAGCGGTGCAGGTGTTCCGGACGGTGGTTCCTCGGACAAACATCGCTGTTGAAGCGCACGACGGCGATCGGCTTGGCGTTGGTGCGCCGATCTTGACGGTGTCGGGGACTGCACGCGGCCTACTTACGGCGGAGCGGACGGCGCTGAATTTTCTCCAACATCTCTCGGGCATCGCGACGCTGACGGCGGCTTATGTCGCTGCGATCGAGGGAACGGGCTGCACGCTGCTTGACACCCGCAAGACGACACCCGGGCTGCGGATGCTTGAGAAGCATGCGGTGACCTGCGGTGGTGGGCGCAATCATCGTCTCGCGCTTGATGACGGGATCATGCTGAAGGACAACCACATCGCTGTTGCCGGATCGATCCCGGCGGCCATTGCACGGGCGCGGATGGTGGCTCCAGCGCTGAGCCGGGTCGAGGTGGAATGTGACCGGATCGATCAGGTGCGCGAGGCGCTCGACGGCGGTGCCGACATGCTCATGCTGGACAACATGGATCCGGCGGCGATGCGTGAGGCGGTGGCGCTGGTGAACGGGCGCGTGCCTCTCGAGGCGTCCGGCGGTGTCACGCTTGAAACCATCCGTGCGATCGCCGAGACAGGCGTGACATATGTCTCTGTCGGTCGGATCACGCAGTCGGCGCCTGCGGTCGATATCGGGATGGATGCCATTTCGCGGCCATGACCTTGCTGTCTAATTTATCTCCATCGGTGTGAACTATCTCAACGGTTGATGGGACCGCCGGCGCAAACTCAGCTGTTCCAAACAGTTGAGACATTGCGGTTTTTCTGGCACGTCACACCTGATGAGCGGGGTATAGGGCGAGTTCGCGTGGTTGACGATTTTCACGACGATGCGATGGCATCTCCGCCCATCGCGACGACGCTGTCGCACGCTGGCGGCGCTGCTCGAAGTTACAAGGATGATCAGTTCGGGCGCGGCAAAACCCTGATCTTTGTGACGCAGGAAGACTGGCCGTTCTTCACGCACCGGTTACCGCTGGCGCTTGCCGCTCGGGACGCCGGCTTTCGCGTTATGCTCGCGACCCGGTTTACGTCGGTGCGGGACGAAATTGCAGCCACTGGCATCGAGACCATTCCGCTGCCGGTTTCGCGGGCGGGCATGAACCCTTATGCCGAGTGGCAGACATATCGGGCGCTCGTCGCACTTTATCGCGCGTACAAACCTGACCTTGTCCATCACGTCACGCAGAAGCCGGTTGTGTATGGGACGCTGGCAGCGCGGACGGCGGGTGTGCCTGCCGTGGTGAATGCGCTCGGTGGTCTGGGATATCTGTTCAACTCCGAGACCTTCAAGGCGCGCATTTTGCGCGCTGCGCTTAAGCCGCTGCTTCGCTCGGCACTCGGCGACGCGCGGGGTGTTGTCGTGCTTCAGAACACCTTCAATCAACAGCAACTTGCAGACGCCGGTCTGATCGATAGGGCGCAGATCGCGTTGGTGCGGGGGTCCGGTGTTGACCCATCCGCCTATCCTGAAACCTCGCAGGCCAGCACGCGTCCTCTGGTCATCCTTCCGGCGCGTTTGTTGCGGGACAAGGGCGTCTGTGAGTTTGTCGAAGCCGCGCGCATTCTCCATGCGCGCGGCGTTGCAATCCGGATGGCGCTGGTCGGTACGCCCGATCTTGCCAATCCGACATCGGTGACGCTCCGCGATGTCGAGGGTTGGGTCGAGGCCGGTCTCGTCGAGGATTTCGGCTGGCGCAACACCATGGCCGAAGTGTATGGCTCCGCACAGATCGTATGCTTACCGAGTTATCACGAAGGGTTGCCGCGGGCTCTGCTTGAGGGGGGAGCCAGCGGATGCGCTCTGGTGACGACCGATATCCCGGGGTGCCGTGCGGTTGTGGAGAATAATGTGACCGGCGTTCTCGTGCCGCCGCGCAATGCGACCGAGTTGGCCGATGCACTCGAAACCCTTGCAAACTCGCAAAGCCTGCGTGAGCGGCTGGGAGGTGCTGCACAGGCCAGAGTGCGGGAGGCGTTTTCGCTCGAATGCGTCACGGAACAGATGTTCGCGATCTATCGCGAGCGGCTTGACGCGGCAGCAGCGCGTGTTGATCCGGCGTAGTGAGACTCGTCAATGATGCTGCCTGCTTACCTGGCGTTGGTCGTGGCGCTGTTCTGGGTCTGTCTGGTCGCGAGCCGGGCCTCGATCACCTTTCTGAACCGTCGCGGGCTGATCGCTATCTCTGGCGCTCGCAGCTCTCACAAAGGGGCCGTGCCGCAGGGTGCCGGCATCGCTTTTGTTCCACCACTTGCGGCCGCCATTCTGCTCATGGCGCTCATCAATGATAGCGGTTCGTTCTGGCTGATTGTCGTCGTCGCGACGGCGGTTCTGGCCGCCGTGTCATTTGTCGACGACATCCGCGAGGTCAGCGTGAGCCTTCGGCTCAGCGTGCACTTTGCCACTGCGATTGCACTCGCGAGCCTGATCGACGGTCCGTATGTTCCGACCTTTTTTCTCCTAAGTGAAACGACAGGTCGTGCTGTGCTTGTGATCTGCATGGTGGCGTGGATCAACCTCTATAACTTCATGGACGGGATCGATGGCATCACGGTCGTTCAAACCGTGACGATCGCATTGTCGGCTGCCGCGCTTCTGATCGGTGTTGCCGGGCACGGCCTGTCGCTGACGGTGATGGTGGCAGGCTTCATCGGGACGGC
Source organism: Pseudomonadota bacterium (assembly GCA_039816705.1). Taxonomy (GTDB): domain Bacteria; phylum Pseudomonadota; class Alphaproteobacteria; order Rhizobiales; family CALHAX01; genus CALHAX01. Next base: position 9,447 of record JBCBXF010000101.1, read on the forward strand.
GGCTCTGGCGTTCGCGTTCGTGAACTGGCACCCCGCGCGCGCATTCATGGGCGACATCGGTGCGGTGGCGCTCGCGGTGTTGACCGGCGGGCTCTATTTGGCCGCGCAGCGCGACGTCTCTATTATTCTCCTCGCGATACCGGCGCTCTTCTATCTGCTCGACGGGATCAGCACGCTGGTGATGCGGATTGTGCGGCGCGAACCATTCTGGAGGGCACATCGCAGCCACGCCTATCAGGTCTATGTGGCGCGCGGGCATGGGCATGACCGCGCTTGCGCCATCCTGATTGCGCTCAACGTCGTGCTGCTGGCGATTGCGCTCATCCCAGCCGACGTCTCTCACTGGACGCGGCTCGCGCTCGCGGTGACATGTACGTGCGGCGTGCTAATTTATTTCCGCACGGCTCGAGCGCTCCAGAGCGGATAAGCGCACCGCGCCTCAAACAGCATAATACTCTCGATACCAGGTGATAAACCGAGTGATGCCATCCTCGATCGAGGTCGACGGGCGGAACGCGAGGTCTTCAGCAAGCGCGTCAATATCTGCGCAGGTTTTTTCAACATCGCCGGGTTGCAGCGGCAGCATGTTCTTTATCGCTCGCTTGCCGAGCGCGTCTTCAATGCAGGCGATGAAGTACATGAGATCGACTGGCGTATTGTTGCCGATGTTGTAGAGCCGATAGGGTGCGCGGGAGGTCGCTGGGTCAGGTTTTTCTCCGGACCACTGCGTGTTTGGCGTCGCGATCTTGTCACAGACCCGCACGACACCTTTGGCAATGTCATCGATATAGGTGAAGTCGCGCGCGTGCTGCCCGTTGTTGAAGACGTCGATCGGTCGGCCTTCGAGGATGTTCTTCGTGAACAGAAACAGCGCCATGTCCGGGCGACCCCATGGGCCGTAGACGGTGAAAAATCGCAACCCGGTGACGGGGAGGGCGTAAAGGTGCGCATAGCTGTGCGCCATCAGCTCGTTCGATTTCTTCGTCGCGGCGTAAAGACTGAGGGGATGATCGACGTTGTGATGGACCGAAAAAGGCATCGTCTCGTTCGCGCCATAGACGGACGACGATGATGCGTAGACGAGATGGGCAACGGCGTTGTGACGGCAGCACTCAAGAATGTTCGCGGTCCCAACAAGGTTGACATCAATGTAGGCACGAGGATTTTCGATGGAGTAGCGAACGAGCTGATGGCGCACAGCTATGCGCACCTTTACGCCCTCCCCGTCACCGGGTTGCGAT
>JBCBXF010000102.1:0-10637 GCA_039816705.1 Pseudomonadota bacterium
TCATGCGCGAACTGAATGTCGTCCTTCAGCTTTTGCGGCACTTGGTCAGCCACCGCCTTTCGCGCCTGAGCGGGTGCGCAAGTTCGCTGAGGCACAACGCGCAGCAATCACGGATGCCGAGACTGAAATTTCTCCCGGGCTGATCGCCGGACACCGAAACATCCCGATGACCGTGGCCGGCTGCTATGTGCCGGGTGGGCGCTATGCGCATGTCGCGTCTGCGATCATGAGCGTGACAACCGCGAAGGTTGCCGGTGTGCCCAATATCGTGGCTTGTTCACCTGCGCGGCCCGGCGAAGGGATCAATCCGGCGATCCTTTACACGCTCGATCATTGTGGGGCGGATCATGTGTTGGCGCTCGGTGGCGTACAGGGCATTGCGTCAATGGCGTTCGGGCTTTTCACCGGGAAACCCGCGGACATTCTCGTCGGTCCCGGCAACCAGTTTGTCGCGGAAGCCAAACGAATCCTATACGGCCGCGTGGGCATCGACATGTTTGCCGGGCCGACAGAAATCCTGATCATCGCGGACGAGACGGCCGACGTTGATATCGTCGCCTATGATCTCGTCGGTCAAGCGGAGCACGGTTACAACTCTCCAGCGTGGCTGATCACGCTTGATCGTGAGTTGGGAGAAAAAGTTCTCGCACGCGTGCCTGAGTTGATCGAGACTCTGCCCGAGACCAATCGCGAGAATGCGCGCGCGGCATGGCGGGACTATGGAGAAATTGTCGTCGCAGGAGATCGAGAGGAAGCCGTCAAGTTGTCGGATGCTTACGCAGGCGAGCATCTTGAGGTCCACGCCAGCGATCTCGACTGGTGGCTGTCGAACCTTTCCAACTACGGCTCGCTATTCCTTGGTGAGGAAACGACCGTTGCCTACGGAGATAAAACCTCTGGGCCGAACCACATTCTGCCAACCAAGGGCGCGGCGCGCTACACGGGCGGGCTCTCGGTCGGCAAGTTCCTCAAGACCTTGACGTGGCAGCGAATGACCCGTGAGGCGAACCGCGAAATTGCCCCGGTTTCGGCGCGGATCTCACGGCTCGAGGGCATGGAGGCACATGCGCGGACCAGTGACATCCGGCTCGAGAAGTGGTTTACGGACGAAGCGTTTGATCTCTCAGCCGCCGCTGAGAGCTGAACATCGTCAGGCCGTCGCGTTGGCGATCGCCTCAATGGTCTGGAGCAAGGCGGCATCGACCATGACACCGTCCGTTTCCGCTGCCTTGCGCACAGCGTGGACCCGCGCGCCCGGCAGGCGCGTGCCCTCTTGATCCGCGATCGCGTAGACCAGCGTCTCGATCCGCTCGGCAAAGACATCCGCGCCGGCAAACGCATCGGGCGCAATGAGCAGCAGCCATTGCCCGACATGCGGCGGTCGGCCTTCCGCATCAAAGAATGATGTCGCCTCAAAGGCAAAGTTGGCAGCGGTGAGCGCTACGGCAAGCACCTCGACCATAAGCGCAAGCGCGGCGCCTTTTGCGCCACCGATCGGTGCAAGCGTGCCTTTGAGCGCGGCGCTCGGATCGGTTGTGGGAGTGCCCTGCGCATCGGTTGCCCAGCCAAGCGGAATCTCATCACCGGTTTGCGACGCCTTCAAAATGTTGCCGCGGGCAACGGTTGAGAGTGCCAAATCGATGACGATCGGTGGGGCGTCGCTGCGTGGGGCGGCAAACGCAATGGGGTTCGTGCCGAACACGGGCCGCGTGCCGCCGTGGGGGGCAATCGCACCGGGCGTGTTACCGACGACAAGCGCCACAAGACCTGCTTCAGCGAACCGTTCGACCTGATGTGCGGCGACGCCAAAATGGTGCGATCGGGTGAATGCGACTGAGACGAGCCCTGTCTCGGCCGCAAGGTATGGCGCATTTTTTTCCGCAAGATCAAAGGCCGGATAGGCGAAGCCTGATGCCACATCGATCATGGCGCAGGCCGGCTTCGTTCGATGCCACGTTGGTGTCGCGTGGCCGTCGACCTTGCCGGAGCGCGCTTGTGCCGTATAGCTCGCGACACGTGACAGCCCGTGCCCCTTCCGCCCGTCGATCTCAGCGCGAACAAGTGCCCGCGCGACGCAGGCGGCAGTGTCAGCCGACGTACTACTGGCGACGAAGGCCTGCGTCACGAGCGCTTCAAGCGCGGACACAGCAACCCGCTTCTGGTCACTCACGATTTTCTCTCTCCTCGCCTTCGATCGAGCGCAGACTGCGACAGCTGTTAAGCGTTCGTTAGCCTTAATGCTCCTACCTTCAAAGCACGTTGTCCTGAAGGGCGGGCCAGTTCGGCGCGCCTGTGTTTTGCGTATCAGGAGCCTTTTATGCGTTCTCTTACGGCCCTTCCGGCCGCGCTATCGGCGTGTCTGCTTTTGACAGCGGCACCTCCTGCTGGCGCGGCTAGCAGCTCCGGTCCAATCCCGATCACAGCTGACGACACCAGGAACAGCGCGATATACGCTGCGCCTGCGGATGATTTGAACGTCGCAGTCGAGCCCGTCGATGTTGACTACAGCGATGTGGAGCCACTCGACGATCGTCCGTTCTACGTCGCCTTGCGCGGCGCCTACACGGTTGCCGCCGATGATACGGGCGATGTGGGTCACGTGGCCGGGTCCGGCGTATTCGGCCTCGATCTCGAAAGCACCTTCGACATTCCGCTGACCCGGTTCGAAGCAGAGGTCGGATTTCTCTCCGCACGTGGTCGCAAGAGTGGTGCGACACTCGCGCTGTTCAGCCTCTATCGCGATCTTGCCGAAGTGTTTTCGCTCAAACCCTATGTTGGAGTGGGCGTAGGTTTCGTGGTCGACTCAGGTGGGGGTGGACAGGGCCAGAACACGGAGCAGACTGGATTTACATGGCATCTCACAGGCGGCCTCTCGCTCGATTGGTCCGATGATACCGTGATCGATGTCGGCTATCGCTATCTCGATGTCGACGACGGTGCGCGCGGCATCGGTGACGGTACAAGCCGCGGACGCCACGACATTTTCACGGGCGTGCGCTTCAAATTATGACTGCCTCAGCACCGCGCGAACGTTAGCGACGGTCAGCTCTGAGACGCGCGTATTCGCATCTTCGCTCAAGCCGGCAATGTGAGGTGTGAGGAGCACGTTGTGCAGGCGGGAGAGGGCAATACATGTCTTAGCCGGCGTCGGCTCTTCCTCGAAGACATCAAGAGCGGCGCCGCCGAGGTGACCGCGTGTCAGGGCATCCGCGAGTGCCGCCTCATCGACAATCCCGCCGCGAGCGGTGTTGATCAGAATTGCACCGGGCTTCATTGCCGCAAGTGCCGGCGCGTCAAGCAATCCGCGCGTGTCCGATGTCAGCGGCACGTGCACGGACAGCACGTCCGCCTGATCCAGCAGCGTTGCAAACGATACGATCTGCGTCTCAGTGGTTGCCGTTGCGTTGTCGGTTTCATCAATCGCCGGGTCATGCGCGATCACGCGAAAACCCAAAGCGCCGGCACGCTCCGCGGTAACACGACCAATGCTACCGTAACCGAGCAGGCCGAACACGCGCCCCGCACTTTCTCTCCCCGCACTATGGTCCGTGCGTGACCAGGCGCCTTGGGCAATCGCCTGTGTCGCCGGGATGAGACCGCGCAGAAGAACCATGGCTGCCGCGACGGCATACTCTGCCACGGCGTCGGCGTTCGCTCCAGTCGCCGGGCAGACCCTCACATTTCGCTCTGCACAAGCCTTCAGATCGATGTTGTCGAGCCCGACACCGAGCCGACCAACGACCTTCAGATCTGGAGCGGCGTCGAGAAGCGCGACATCGACCGGCGTCTTGTTGCGGACAATCAGAGCCTGCGCGTGCGCAATTGACTCGCGCAAAGCCTCCGGTTTCTCCCAAAGCGTTTCATCGCGATGGACGGTGTAGTCGGCCTCAAGCGTCTTGAGCGCTGCGAGATCCATGAATTCGGTGACGACGACGTCGGCCATGGTGAGGTGACCCGCTCTATGAGCAGCTGCCCCCACCGAGTACGCAGAAGGTAGCGCAGTTCACGTGGCAGAGCTTGATTGCGCCCTTGGCATACATGCCGCCGTCCGCTCCGAAGGCCTCGGTCAATGTGGCGCCGCCATCAAAGCGCGCGTCGTAGGGGATCAGCGTGCAGGGGAGGACGGTCGGGCGCGCCGCGCCTTTGCGCTTCACGACCATACGGCTCGAGGCACACATGATGCTGCGCGGGTCCTTGTCGAGGATTGACCAGCAGGCCGTGGTGATTTCCGGCACGTCGGCGGCTGGTTCCATCTCCGGCAGAAGCACGAGGCGCGTGGCGTCGTCAGCGTCAACCGCCCAGCCGTGACGCGAAATGAGATCCCGGTAGCCGCCACGTTCGGCAGCCGCGTCCTTGCCCCAGCAGGTCCGTCCGGCGATCGCAATCGCAAAGCCGTTGTCGTTCAACCAGTCGAGACCTTTGATAGCCTTCGCCCAGGTTTTTTCTCCGCGCTCTTCCTCATGCAACGCCTGCGAATGGTGATCGAGGCTGACACGCAGCACCAAGCGACTACCGTAACGCTCTTTTAGATCAAGGAGGCCTTTGCTGACACGGGGGCGCTGCATCGGCTGCATCGCGTTGGTGAGCACGAGAACGTCGAAATCACGCGACAGCGTTTCGTCGAGTATCTCAATCATGTCCGGGTTGAGGAACGGCTCGCCTCCGGTGAATGCGATCTCGCGTGTGCCGAATTTCTTCTCCGCAATCTCATCGAGGAAAGTTACGACTTCGGCAGTCGAGAGATAAACGAGGCTGTCGTTTTTCGGGCTCGAAAGGATGTAGCAGTTCTTGCACTCGATGTTGCACAGCGTCCCGGTGTTGAACCACAGTGTCTCAAGTTTGACGAGGCCAACGCGCGCGCGCGGCTCACCCTTCGCGGTGATATCCGGATGGTCGAACTTTTCAGTCGGGCGCGGATCGTTGTTGCGCGTCAGTTGCAGATTCACGTGCATTCACCTCGCTGTACGTCGAGGTGACGCGTAACACAGTGAATGTGAATGCACACCCGCCCAGCGCATCACGTCGCCGTCAGAAATTTTTGCGTGGTCGTTTGACCGCGGGAAGTCGTGGCCTGCCACGTTTAGCGAAACGGGACGCCCAGTGTGGCACCGAGCGCAATACCCGCAAGACCGATCGCGAGTGCGCTGCGGCACCGCCAGATATGGGCGCGTGACGGAATCACGCCAGCGTCCGTGGCGGGCACTGCCGTGTCACCACCCGGTGGACGCCAGAAAAGGCCCATGCCGCCTGCGATGGCCGCTGCAAAGCCGAGCGGGAACATGAACGTGAAGGCGGCAATCATTGCGAGACCTGCGCCCAAGTTTACGTCGTCAGACACATAGCGAGAGACCGACATGGCAAGCGCGAGGATTGCGCAGCCCAAGATGCTGGCCGACATCAACGTGGCGAACCAGCCGATCATGTCGCGAATGTCCATCGTTCACCCCGTCGATAACGCGTGCCGAGCCTAACACGAGCCTCGTGGCGTTGCGCAGCTGATCATGCTTGCCACGAGACGCGCGGCGCCGATCAATCATCGCCATGGACCCGATGTTCGAGCCAGGCCGCCGCGCGCGTGATCCCGAAAGTGAGGCCGCCGAGCACGCCGATGATGAGCAGAAGCGGAATGACGATTGGCGCGACAACATAGATGATTGCGAGTGCTCCGAAGACGAGCATCGCGTAGATCGCGTACATGAGGAGCTGTTCTGTCAGCATGATCGGGCACCGGAGCACTGGGGCATGCGGGCATCCCCGCGCAGTTCGCACCCGCACAGTGACATAGTGTGGCCCGTTGCGCGAACCCGTCAGATCGGCGCAGTTACGGCATCTTTTCATGCAAATCAGCTACGATGCGCGGCGTATGCGGGGTCTTTTCCCAACGGAACGGATCGTACAACAGCTGGTAGAGCGCGCGCCATGCCGCCAGCGAGATAAGCAACCAGTAGGCCGGCATTGTGAACACCTGGAAAACAAGCCGGTACTGACGTCGGCGCATGGCAGCGACCGCGGCAAGACCGGCAGCGGCTCCAAGCCCCAGGCCCAGATTGAGTGCGCTGATAGTGGTCAGCGTCACGCCACCGAGATCGTCCGGCATCGCGAAGGGTCCAATGGTTGCGAACTGCCATGCGATCAGGCCGTAGACCAAAGGATGCAGTAGCGCTGCGAGCACCATGCCGCCGAAGACGAGATTGAAGCCGATATAGCGGATCACGCCGAGCTCGTGCATGGCCCGCAGAGGCTGACGGGCATGGACCAGCCAAGTCTGCATCCAGCCTTTCAGCCAACGGGTGCGCTGCGGGAGCCAGTTACCAAACGATGTCGGCGCTTCCTCCCACGTGTGCGAATCCAGCATCCGCGCCTGATATCCCGACCGTGCGATGCGTACACCGAGATCGGCGTCCTCGGTCACGTTGTACGGGTCCCAGCCGCCGCATTGAACAAGCGCAGCACGATTGAAATGGTTGGATGTACCGCCGAGGGGCAAGGGCAGATCGAGCGCCTGATACGCCGGGAGCACGCCGTCGAACAGCGCATAGTATTCGAGTGCGAACTGCGCCGCGAGCCAGCTTTCACGGGCATTGTGGATGAAGAGACGGGCCTGCAGGCAGACTGTTTCGGGCGGTGCTTTGGCGAAAGCGACCGCGGCTGCGCGCAACTGGTCCGGATGTGGGAGATCCTCGGCATCGTAGACGACGACCTGATCTGCTCGCGTGTAAGCGAGTGCGACGTTCAATGCCTTGGGCTTGGTGCGGGGTAGGGCGGGTTCAACCACGAGAATGGATGTCCCTGGCGGCATCGGACAGATGGCGAGCGCTCGGCGTGTTTCGGCATCGTCGGCTTCGACAATGATAAGTATCTCCCGCCGTGCGATCGGATAGTTGAGCCGGGCGAGAGCACCGGCCAACTGGTGGACGATAGCGGCTTCGCGATGTAGCGGGATCAGCAAGGCGACGGACGGCAGCGCGTCGTTGGGGACGGCTTTTGCGAGCGGGCGTTCCGGGCTGAGCAGGAGCAAACGGAGACATGCCAGCAACCGGACGAGCACGAGTGCTGAAAACGGTGCAGCAATCGCGAGCAGGAGCGAGAGACCGGTCAGCTTCGGCGCAATGACGGCGCAGGCAACCGTGATCGCAAGCAGGATGCCGAACAGGAAGGCCTGTCGCCACCAGAGCGGCAAGGCTGCGGACAGTTCAGGGCGCATCCGTTCCAACGTGTGTATCGCCGCTGCGACCGCCTCGGGATGGGCGCTGCGCTCTGGGGCCGGCCTCATCGTGATGCCCGCCGTGCGCCCGTCTCGCATGATCGACGGTGTCGGCGCGTCCGGTGTTGGCACGTCCGGCGCGTCCGGCAGACGCGATTGCGTGCGCGCGTCCCGCGCGATTGGCGGCGTTACGACCACAGTTGTTTGATCACAGGCGTTCTCCCACGCCTTAACAACGCCGCGTCCGTAATCCGCGGTCCATTGGGTAATCTACCGGGCGAGCAGATCGGTCACGATGTCGACGCTTGCGCGCGGGATATGATAGCCGAGGGCGCAGGGGTGCACCGGACGGGCGAGCGCCGAAAAGACGCGGAGATCGATGATGTCACAAGCAACGATCCGGCGGGCCGTTCTGTCCGTGATCGCCGTGTTGCTGGCGACAATCGCCCAGCCTAGCCACGACGATCAGACCGCGTGGGCGCAGAGCGGACCCGACACCAGCAACCTGCCTGCCGATGCGATTGCACCGCCAAAGCGCACTGTGCTGCGGTTCGTCACCGAGGGGGACTATCCGCCTTACAACTACTTTGACGAAGATCGTGTGCTCACCGGCTTCAACGTCAGCGTCGCGCGGGCGATCTGTCTTGAGCTCGACGTGACATGCGAAATCGAACCGCGCGATTGGGATGAACTCGTGCCGGCCGTCAATCAGCGCGAAGCGGATGCCATCATCGCCTCGATTGCGAAGACGCCGCAAACCCTCGAGCAACTCGATTTTTCTCAGTCCTACCACTTTACGCCGGCACGCTTCGTTGCGCGACGCAACGCCACCCCGTTCGATATCTCGACTGCCAATATGGTCGGACGGTCGGTCGCCGTGGTCGGCGGGACGGCACACGAAGCGTTTTTGCGCACGTATTTTCCCGATGCGCAGGTCGTGACGTTCGCAACGCCGCTCGAGGCGCATACGGCCTTGCGTCAGGATCGAACGGAACTGCTGTTTGGCGATGCCTCGACGCTTGCTATCTGGATGAATGGTACGAACGCGCGCGGCTGTTGCGTATTCCGCGGCGAGGCTTATGCGGAGCCGTTATTTTTCGGCGACGGTATCTCGGTGGCGGTTCGCCGCGGCGATCGCGAAACACTGAATGAGATAAACCAGGCGCTCCGGGGTATTCGGCGGTCGAGGAGGCTGGAGGAGATTTACCTCCAGTTTTTCCCGGTGCGTGTTTACTAACCAGCGTCTTTTTTCTCTGCGTTGCCCCGTCTGGAATTGCGAAACGGCAGAAGCACGGCCCAGGCAAATCGCGTTGGGCGGACGTCCTGGTATTCGCGAAGCCCAATCGTCATACCCGTGTGCCCACCTTCCGGCGTCTCGTTGTAGGTGCCGAAGGCGCGATCCCAGAACGAGAGACTGAAGCCATAATTCGAATCCGTTTCACGCTCGATGATCGAATGGTGGATGCGATGCATGTCGGGCGTCACAAGGAACATTCTCAACAGCCGATCCAGCCAGCGCGGCAAGGCGAGATTGGCATGATTGAACATGGCCGCCCCGTTCAAAAGGATTTCGAACAGGACGACTGCACCGGCTGCGGGGCCGAGCGCGAGGACGAGGACGATCTTGTAGAGCATCGACAAGGCGATCTCTGCCGGATGAAACCGGATCGCCGTCGTCACATCTATGTCGACATCCGAATGATGGACCTTGTGCAGGCGCCAGAGCAGCGGGATCTTGTGGGACGCGACGTGCTGGGCATAGATGGCAAGATCGAGGAGAACAATTGCGGCCAGCCACTCGATCCATATCGGCGCGTCAATCAGGTTGAACAGGCCCCAGCCCTGCTGTTCGGCAAAGAGCGCCGCTGCGAGCGCGACCAACGGGACCGCGAGCATGCCCATGAGACGGACGATCAGAGTGTCAACGCCTGCGATCAGAAGATTTGTCGTCCAGCGACGCGCGCGAGGCTGCGAGAGATCGCGCCGCGGGATTGCGAGCTCAAGCAGTGCCATCGCGAGGAAAATCCCGCCAAATGCCGCGAACCGAATAACGCCTTCGCTCATGTTTGGTTCCTGCTTGAATTTGTCGCTGCTCGGTGTCCACGCGACGTGGTTCACCGCGCCCGATGTTGGTCGATAAGCCCATAATGTATGTGAACCGCTGGATATTGCGATGTCACAAAGGCGTGCCTGCGGCATGACGTCTGCACGACCAACGTTTCTCGACGACATACCGGACGATGCAATCGCGCTTCTAATCCTCGCCCATGGGGCTGGGGCTGCCATGGATAGCGCATTCATGACCGCCATCACCGAGGCTCTCAATGCCCACGCGATTGGCGTGTTGCGGTTCGAATTTGACTATATGTCTGCGCGGCGGACGGGAGGCCCCCGTCGCCCGCCGCCGAAAATTGATCAGCTTTGCGAGGCCTATCTCGATGTGGTGCGTCGCGTGGGCGCGGAGTTCGGCACCGACGTTACGCTGCTGATTGGAGGAAAATCTCTTGGCGGGCGTGTGGCCAGCATGATCGCGGACAAAGCGTCAAACGTCGCCGGCGTTGTCTGTCTTGGCTATCCATTTCATCCGGCCGGCAAACCTGCAACGCTCCGCACCGCCCATCTGGCGGCCCTCACGACGCCGACGTTCATCTTACAGGGAACCCGTGATGCGCTCGGCTCGCAAGACGAAGTGGCGAGCTACGCCCTCGCGGCTTCCATAGATATCTGTTGGCTTGCAGACGGTGACCACGATCTGAAACCGCGCAAGCGATCGGGATTTTCCCATGATGATCACATCGCCTCAGCTGCGGAGGCCATTGCGAGGTTTGCCCGGCGCCTGGCCACAGCGCCCTGATGGTCGGCTTCAGTCGCTCGTCTTGAGTTTGGCGATGCGCGCGCGGGCCAAATCGGCGAACAGGGTTTTCGGGTATTTCCGGATGAACGCGCCCAAGGCCGCAGGATCGTCGCTTCCTTCGACGCGCGACCAGGCATCGAGGATTTGCTCTGTCGGCGGCTGCGTGAGGATGTAGCCCGACGCGATGCGTCCGCGTAGATCGATGAACATGCTCCCACGGCTGCGGTAGTAGGTCGACACCACGATGCGGCTCAGGATATCGCGAGGCGGGGCATAGGGGCGGAGCAGCTTTCGTGCGGCGGTACGCGCGAAAATGCCAGCATTTTCTTCCGTCGCAACACGCGCATTCAGGATCATCAGGTCCGTCCGATCCGTTTTAAGCACTGTCTTCAATGGCGTGCCGTTGTCGGCTGCAGTCGCATCAAGGAGGAAAAGGAAATTGAGTTTTTGACCGCGAAGCGCATCGGCCAGATCGGTGCGTTGGCGGAATGAGAGGGCCGTGTCGCAAGCAAATACGATCGCGGCTGACGTTTTCTGCCGCGACGATGACGCTTCGTGCGCGATCCGCGAACGCGTCAG
>JBCBXF010000103.1:0-10540 GCA_039816705.1 Pseudomonadota bacterium
CAGAAAATTAAGGAGCCGTTGAGTGAGCGGGCGCGGGGGCAGGCGCTGGCGTTTGCGGGGCGGGTGGGGTATTTGCCGTTGGCGTTGGAGCTGGCGGCGTCGCAGATTGAGGATGGGGTGACGTGGCCGGAGCTGCTGGAAGACTTTACGGCTGAGGTGTCGCGGTTGGAGTCGTTGGATATTTATGCGCGGGGGGAGATGCCGGATGATGAGAAGCGGCGGAAGTATTCTTTGCTGGCTTGTTTTAATTTGAGTTTGCGGCAGCTTTCGCCGGAGCAGCTGCAGCAGTTTGCTTGGCTGGGGGTGGTGCCGGAGGATGTGAGCCTGACGCAGGCAATGGCGGAGACGCTGTGGGCGGTGAGTGGGCGGCAGGCGGGGTGCTTGGAAACTTCGAGGTCGTGGTGGACGGATATGCGCCTATGGTGCCGTCCTCGAAGGACGGATTGGTTTTCATGATGCCGCGCAACGGTGCGTCATCGAAATGCGATGTGATCGTCGACCTGAGTGGCGGTGATCCGCTTTTTGGATCGCATGAACGTCGCGATGGTTACTTCCGCGTGGACATGGCGAAGCCGGGTGCGTTGGCGGATGCGTTGTTCGACGCTTCTGATCTCGTCGGGACGTTCGAGAAGCCGCTGTACGTCCGGTACGACCCCGGGATCTGCGCGCACGGGCGGTCCGGGAAGGTCGGTTGCTCGAACTGTATCGACGCGTGTCCGGTGTCAGCGATCACGCCGAACGGCGATACGGTTGCGATCGACCACGGTGTGTGCGGCGGATGTGGGAATTGCAGTGCGTCGTGCCCGACGGGTGCGGTCAGCTATGCGTTTCCGATGCGATCGGATGTGATTTCGCGCGTGCAGACATTGGTCACGACCTTTCATGCGGCCGGGGGACGAGACCCGATCATCCTTCTGCATGATGCCACGCACGGAGATCCTTTGATTGCGGCGTGCGCTCGGTATGGCCAAGGGTTGCCCGCGCATGTCCTGCCGCTCTCGCTCTACACGACGACACACATCGGGCATGACGTAATGGCGGGTGCGTTGGCGAGTGGCGCAGCGCATGTGGTCTGTCTGGTCTCGCCGCGGCGCCGCGATGAGATCGCCACGCTGGAAGAAGAAGCTGCGCTGACACATTCCGTGACGTCGGGGCTTGGGGACGCGCAACGTCGCGTTCATGTCGCGATCGAGGATGATCCAGATGGGCTGCGGGACATGCTGGACGGTCTGGGACCGGTCGCCGGAGTCTCCGCGCGGACGTTCACGGCAACGCCGCAAAAGCGCGAGACCGCACGCCTTGCCCTGACCGCGTTGCACACAATGTCGAGCGATGCGCCTGAGGTGATCGCGCTGCCGGAGGCTTCACCCTATGGCCAGATCCATATCGATACGGCGGGGTGCACGCTCTGCCTCGCCTGCGTGAGTGCATGTCCAGCCAATGCGCTTGCTGACAATCCGGAACGCCCGCAGGTCGCGTTCACCGAAGCGGCGTGCGTGCAGTGCGGGCTTTGCAAAACGACCTGCCCGGAGAAGGTCATCACCCTCGAGCCGCGGTTCAACTTCTCATCGGCTGCGCTCTCACCGCGGGTATTGAATGAGGAAGAGCCGTTCGAGTGCATTTCGTGCGGCAAGCCGTTTGGGACGAAAAGTACGATTGAACGGGTGATGGCGGCGCTGGCAGGCAAGCACTCCATGTTCCGTGAAAGCGAACAGGCGCGTGTCATCCAAATGTGCGACGACTGTCGGGTCGCCGCGATGAGTGAATTAGAGGCGCCGATGGCGTCAGCGCCGCGGCCAGCTGTGCGCACCACTGAGGACTATCTGCGGGCGGATGAAAATGACGGCGATACGCCCGGCAGCGACACCGCATAACGCTGAGCGCATGCTGCAGCGCACCATGCGCATTATAGTGCCGATCCTGTGTGGGCGGCCGTGATTCCACCGATGGAGCGCGCATTTGAAGACAGATTTCTTCCGTCTTGCTCTTGTCAGGTGGACGTCACAGGTTCACACTGCCACGTGACAAGTAATATTGCGAGCGACCTGGGGAGGAAGCGCACGCGATGTCGGATGCCACCGCATGCGAGGACATGAGCGCAGAGGATGCGACGCGCGCCCATTTGTATGGCTTCGTCTCGACGTTCCTTTCTGCGCCACCGAGCGAGGCGTTGCTAGCGCAAGGCGCTGGCCTCTCCGGCGACGACACCCCGCTCGGCCAAGCGGTCGGCACGTTTGCGCATCTGTGTGCCCGAAGTGATCCGGCGCGCGTCGCGGAGGAATATCACGACCTCTTCATCGGCGTTGGACGCGGAGAGCTACTCCCGTTTGCTTCGTATTATCTGACGGGTTTTCTCAACGAGAAGCCGCTCGCGAAGCTGCGCAACGACATGAGCGCGCTCGACATCAAGCGAGATGCGAAAGCAAGCGACCCGGAAGATCACGCCGCCTCAGTTCTTGAAATCATGGCCGGGCTGATTGACGGGCGCTTCGGTGAGATCGCGCCGCTTGATGCGCAGCAACGCTTCTATGAAACACACATCCAGCCGTGGATGCCCTATTTCTTTCGCGACCTCGAGGGCGCGAAGAACTCAGTTCTCTATGCCGGTCTCGGCACCATCGGCCGCGTCTTTCTCGAAATCGAGGACGCGGCTTTTTCAATGGTGCCGGCCGCATAGCGAGACCGCACGGGTAGCGTTTGGCCCCGCGCAAAAAAGGAGGAGACAGCATGAAGCCGTCTGACAAGAAAGTTGACGTTGGCAGGAGATCGTTTCTCTCCCTCGCTGGCGCTGGAGCGATCGCCGGTGGCGCAACGCTCGCGAGCGGTGGTGCGACCGCTGCAACGCCGGATGTTGCTGCGGATCAGGGCAACAAGGTCTACCGCGAAACCGACCACGTGCGGCGTGTCTACGAATACTCGCGCTTCTAGCTTGCACGGAGTTGTTGCGCGAACGCCGCTGCTGCACCTGATCTGAAACTCGCAGGCCAGGGCGCTCGTCACTCGAATTGAACACACGGCTCTTGAGCATGGCACCGGTCATGCGTTCGGAGAGCCAGATTTTTCCAGGAGGAAACCATGCTCAGGAAGAAGACGAACGGGGTTGCGCAAGGCCCCCGGCTCTCGTCCGCTCTCGGAGAGCTTGCCGGCACCGCGGTTGATCGCCGTGCCTTTTTGAAAAATTCCGGTCTCGCGATCGGTGGTCTGGCCGCGGTTGGTACCGTTGCAGCCGGACGTGTCGCGCCAGCGGAAGCTGCATCTGCGAACGGCGGCAAGATTGAAATCAAGAAGTCGGTCTGCACACACTGCTCGGTCGGCTGCACGGTCGTTGCTGAAGTTCAGGACGGCGTCTGGGTCGGCCAGGAGCCTGGGTTCGACAGCCCGTTCAACCTTGGTGCGCATTGCGCAAAAGGCGCTGCTGTTCGCGAGCACGCCCATGGTGAGCGTCGCCTGAAATATCCGACGAAGCTCGTCGACGGAAAATGGAAGCGGATCTCGTGGGACGACGCGATCAACGAGATCGGCGACAAGATGATGGATATCCGCGCGAAGAGCGGACCCGATTCTGTCTACTGGCTCGGCTCCGCCAAATTCAACAACGAGCAGGCCTATCTGTTCCGCAAGTTCTACGCGTTCTGGGGCACCAACAACGGTGACCACCAGGCACGGATCTGTCACTCGACCACTGTGGCCGGTGTTGCAAACACCTGGGGCTACGGTGCGATGACGAACTCGTACAACGACATCCACAAGACACGGTCGATGATCCTGATCGGGTCAAACCCGACGGAAGCGCACCCGGTTGCACTGCTCCACCTGCTCAAGGCGAAAGAGCAGAACAATGCGGCGATGATCGTCTGCGATCCGCGGTTCACACGGACGGCGGCGCACGCAACGGAATATGTGCGGATGCGTCCGGGCACTGACGTCGCGATGATCTGGGGCATTCTCTGGCACATTTTTGAAAATGGCTGGGAAGACAAGCAGTACATCAACCAGCGTGTCTGGGGCCTCGAGTACATCCGCGAGGAAGTGAAGAAGTGGACGCCTGAAGAGACCGAGCGCGTTACCGGTATTCCCGGATCACAGCTCCGCCGCGTGGCGCGCACGCTCGCGACCAACAAGCCGGGCACGTTGATCTGGTGCATGGGTGGCACGCAGCACACGAACGGGAACAATAATACCCGCGCGTACTGCATCCTTCAGTTGGCACTCGGCAACATCGGCAAGGCCGGTGGTGGCGCCAATATCTTCCGCGGCCATGACAACGTGCAGGGCGCGACGGATATGTGTGTCCTCTCTCATTCGCTGCCAGGGTACTACGGGCTGAAAGCCGGCTCGTGGAAGCACTGGTCGCGCGTTTGGGACGTGGACTATGAGTGGGTCAAGGGCCGTTTTGAATCCCAGAAGATGATGGAGTCCAAAGGGATCCCGGTCTCACGCTGGGTCGACGGTGTCCTCGAAGACAAGGGCAACATGGACCAGACGGATAACCTCCGTGCCATGGTGTTCTGGGGACATGCGCCAAACTCGCAGACCCGCGGACAGGAGATGAAAAAAGCGTTCGAGAAGCTCGATCTCCTTGTCGTCATCGATCCGTATCCCACGGTGTCGGCGGTGTATCACGATCGCACCGACGGCGTTTATCTCCTTCCGGCGACGACGCAGTTCGAGACTTACGGCTCGGTCACCGCGTCGAATCGCTCGCTGCAATGGCGTGAGAAAGTCGTTGAGCCGCTCTTCGAGGCGCTGCCAGATCACATCATCATGGCGAAGTTCGCCAAGAAATTTGGCTTCGAGAAAGAGTTCTTCAAGAACATCACGGTCACGAAGAACGCCCAAGGCCACGACGAGCCGAACATCGAGGAGACGACCCTCGAGTTCAACAAGGGCATGTGGACGATCGGGTATACCGGCCAGTCGCCGGACCGGATCAAGGCCCACATGAAGTACCAGCACACCTTCGACAAGACGACGCTGCAAGCCCGCGGTGGTCCTCTTGACGGAGAGTATTACGGTCTGCCTTGGCCGTGCTGGGGCACCGCGGAGATGAAACATCCGGGGACGCCTAACCTTTATGATCCCTCGATGCCGGTGGCAGAGGGTGGTCTGAACTTCCGTGCCCGCTTCGGTGTGAAAGCACCCGACGAGTGGGGTGGTGGCAACCTGCTGGCCGAGGGCGATGTCGAAGGTGCGTCCTATCCGGTGGGCAACGAGCTGAAAGGCGGTCACCCGGAATTCACGATGGCTATGCTTGAAAAGCTTGGTTGGGACAGTGACCTGACCGATGCGGAAAAAGACGCTATTGCAAAGGTGGCTGGATCGAAAACCAACTGGAAGACTGACCTTTCGGGCGGCATCCAGCGGGTGGCGATCAAGCACGGTTGTGCGCCATTTGGAAACGCGAAGGCCCGCACCGTCGTGTGGCCATTCCCGGATCCGGTGCCGACACACCGCGAGCCGCTCTACACCAACCGCCGCGATCTGCTCGACAAGTACGCCACGTACTCGGATCGTCAGATGTACCGTCTGCCGACGCGTTACGCTTCGATCCAGGAGCAGGATTTCTCGAAAGAGTACCCGATCGTGCTCACGTCGGGTCGTCTTGTTGAATACGAGGGTGGTGGTGACGAAAGTCGCTCCAACCCGTGGCTTGCGGAACTGCAGCAGGACATGTTCGTCGAGATCAACCCGAACGATGCCAACAACCTCGGCATCCGTGACGGCAAGATGGTCTGGGTCGAAGGTCCTGAGAAAGCCCGCGTCAAGGTGATGGCCATGGTGACGGAACGTGTTGCCCCGGGTGTCGCGTTCATGCCGTTCCACTTTGGCGGCGTCTATCAGGGCAAGGACCTGAGGGATAAATATCCGGACGGTGCTGATCCGTACGTGCTCGGTGAAGGCGCGAACACGGCGATGACCTACGGGTATGACTCGGTCACCAACATGCAGGAGACAAAAGCGTCTCTCTGCAAGATCACGACAGCTTAAGGGAGGACACGGACATGGCTAAACAAGGAGCCCGAATGAAGTTCCTTTGTGACGCTGAGCGCTGCATCGAATGCAACGCCTGTGTCACAGCCTGCAAGAACGAACACGAGGTGCCGTGGGGTGTGAACCGCCGACGCGTCGTGACGATCAACGACGGCAAGCCGGGTGAACGCTCGATCTCTGTCGCCTGCATGCACTGCTCTGACGCGCCGTGCATGGCCGTCTGTCCGGTGGATTGTTTCTATCAGACCGACGACGGTGTGGTGCTGCATTCCAAGGACCTGTGCATCGGTTGTGGCTACTGCTTCTACGCGTGCCCGTTCGGTGCGCCGCAGTATCCGCAGGTCGGCAACTTCGGGTCGCGCGGCAAAATGGACAAATGCACGTTCTGTGCTGGTGGTCCGGAGGACAATCACTCTAACGCCGAGTTCAAGAAGTATGGTCGCAACCGTCTCGCCGAAGGCAAGCTTCCGCTCTGCGCAGAAATGTGTGCGACGAAGGCGTTGCTCGCCGGTGACGGTGACGTCGTGTCGGATGTTTATCGTGAGCGCGTCGTCGGTCGTGGCTTCGGTTCCGGTGCGTGGGGTTGGGGCAAGGCCTACCCCGGGCAGTCGGGTTAGAGCCACCGTCCTACGGTTCGTCCTGTTTGGTTGCGCAGGGACATCGCGTCGATTGCGCAGCCAGGCGTGGATAGACACACAAAACATGCGGGTGGACGCTTTGGTGTCCGCCCGTTTCGTCCCCGGAGGCGGGGGGATTTTTTAGAAACCAGCGTCGTGGTGTTGTTGGCACTTGTGCTGGTTGTCTGCAGGGTATGTGCGAGTCGCGTCCGTGTGGACCAAGTGACACAATTGAGCGCGGCCCGGCGTGCGTCGGATGAGGTTCCCAAGTTCAGACGCCACAAGTCGCGATCCCGGAAGCCAAGTGTTTCCGGCCCGTTTTATCGATCAGAGGTTGTGCAACATGCCCCGTATCGTCACCCCGACACCTGTCGTCGCTGGCAATTCCCGTTCGCGCAGACACGCGGACGCTGTCCGTTCATCGTTGCAGCGCTGGCAGCGGCTCGTACTGTTGATGCTGGGTGGTTTGATGCTTCTTGGCGCTTCGCTTGCCTTCATGCAGGCCGCGCACGCGCAGAGCAGCGTGCGACCGCCGTCAAGTGCGCAACCGAGTGATCCGGGGCCTGCGGCAACGGGCGCGGCGATTGATAATCTGTCGAATTCACTCGGAACGTCATCCGACTCTGATTTCTGGCGCAAACTCCGTGAAGGCCAGTCCGGATACACGCGTGATCAGGGAACGGCAGCAGGCCAGGCGATCCGTGCTCCAGCAGGACGCTTGAACACTGAAGCTGAAATTCGGGCCGCCAAGCAAAGCGGCGGTGCGCTTTCGCGTGTCACCAGTCCAAACATTTCCGGTGATGGATGGCGTGCGATCCGCAGTGGACCGCTGCCAACCTATGGCGCGATGGCGATGGGTGGCATTGTCGTTTTGCTCGGTCTGTTTTTTCTCCTGCGTGGGCGTATCCGGGTCGAACATGGCATGAGTGGATTTACCGTGACGCGGTTTATGACTGTCGAGCGGATGGCACACTGGCTGCTTGCGGTGTCCTTTATCATCCTCGCGATCACCGGCCTGGCGATCACCTACGGCAAGGACTATCTGAGCCCGGTTCTCGGGAAGGAGTTTTTTGCGACGCTGCTTGTCGCCGGCAAATGGATGCACAATTATGTGGCGTTCGCCTTCATGGTCGGACTCGCCATGATTTTCGTCTTCTGGATCAAGGATAACCTGCCGAGCAGAACAGACATCAACTGGATTTTGAAGGGCGGTGGCTTGTTCTCAAAAGGTGTTCACCCGCCGGCGAAACGCTTTAATTTCGGCCAGAAGATTATTTTCTGGTTGGTGCTGCTCGGTGGTGTGTCGATCTCGATGTCGGGCATCGCGTTGATGTTCCCGTATCAGACGAACATGTTTTCCAGCACGTTCGAGGTGATCAATTCGGTCACCGGGCTCGGGCTCGCGACTGACCTTTCGCTGGTGCAGGAGCAGCAGCTCGCTGCGCTGTGGCATGCGATCATGGCGATCTTTCTCGTGGCGGTCATCATTGCCCACATCTACATCGGATCGATTGGCATGGAGGGCGCTTTCGATGCGATGGGCTCAGGAGAAGTGGATGTGAACTGGGCGAAAGAGCATCACAGCCTCTGGTATGAAGAGGTGCGGGAGAACCAAGTGCCGAAAGGTGATGACGCGCGGCCGGCACCGCTGCCCGCGGAGTGACGGAGCGCTGGCGTTGCGTCAGTCATCTCGATTGTTTGGGGTGCACCGGAGATTTATCACCCGGGTCCTGCGCGGCGCTACACTGTGTGTGGCGTTCGCGATCTGCGGCTGGTCTAGCGTTGCAATGGCCGGTGATCCCGCGAGCGGCAATCTCGTCGGGCATGGTGGGCCGGTAAAGGCTGTCACCGTCAATGCGGATGGGACGCGGGCCATCACCGGCAGTTTCGACTACTCGATGGTGCTCTGGTCTCTTGCTGACAAGGCTGCGCCTGCCGACCGGATCGTGCGCCGGTTTGATGACCATGATAGCGCGGTGAATGCCGTTGCCTTCGTTGGGGACGGCGCGCGTATTGTCAGCGCTGGAGATGATGGCAGCGTTTCGCTCTGGTCCGTTGCGGATGGAAAACGCCTCCACCGCTTCACCGGTCATACCGGTAAAGTGCTCTCGCTCGATGTGAGTGCAGACGGTACGTGGGTCGCGACCGCAAGCTGGGACGGCACCGTGCGCCTCTGGAACATTGCTGATCTGAAGCCCGGGCCGGTGTTCAAGGGACATCGCGGGCCGGTCAACGGCGTGGTCTTTTCTCCTGATGGTACGCGCGTGTATTCGGCGAGTTATGACGGTCGGATCGGGCGTTGGTCGGTTGCGGAAGGCGCGCTGGTCCGCATGATCTATAAGCATGGTTGGGGCCTGAATGTCCTGAAAGTGCTGGATGGTGGGCACGCCCTCGTGTTTGGCTCGCTCAATGGCGATGTGGGTGTTGTCGATGCGGAGACGGGTGAACTTGTCAAACCGCTCACAGCGCATACGCGCCCGGTGCTTTCTATGGCGCTGCTCGCAAAGCCCGGTTTGCTTGCGACGGGGGGTGGCGATGGTGTCATCCGGATCTATCGCACCGGCGACTGGGACATGCTCGAGGAGTATCGCAATCCGTATGGGCCGGTCTGGGCGATGGATTTTGCGGCGGGTGGTACGGGGCTCTATTATGGCGGCCTGGATGATTTCGTACACCTCTGGCAAGTGGCACCGCGCAAGCCGTTCGAGACGGTCGACAGCCAGTTTCCTCGGCGGTTCCAGGTTGGTAAAGAAGTTTCGCTCGGCGAACGGCAGTTCGCCCGCAAATGCAGTGTGTGCCACACGCTGAAGAAGGATGGGCGCAATCGTGCCGGGCCGACGCTCCACAAGGTGTTCGGTCGCAAAATTGGCGCGGTGCCGGGTTATCCCTATTCGCCCGCGCTTGCGAACGGTTCGATCGTGTGGACGTCCGAGACGCTTAAAAAACTGTTCACGCTTGGGCCGGAGCATTATACTCCGGGTACAAAGATGCCGTTGCAACGGATCACTGATCCGAAGAAAATCAACGCACTCATTGCGTACCTTGAAGTTGCCAGCGAAGACCCTGCGCCGGATGCCTCGGCGCAATCACAGACATCACCGGAGTGACACCAGATCATGAAAGCATTTATCGGGGCGCTCATACTGCTCGTCGGCATTACGGTTGTTGCGAAGCTCATTCTCGATACCGTTGATATGTCCGCTGCGACGATCAACACCACCTCTCAAGGCAACGTGCGTCTGTGATACGCGGTGTGCGCGATGTGGCGCGCACGTCAGCGTGCCGCTTCGTACTCCTGCTGCTCTATATTTTTCTCTCCGCCATGGCGGTGCATGCGGATGAGCGCGCGCCGATGGTCGACGCAGTGCGCAGCGTTGTGAGTGTGCTGCCGGAATGGCCGCGCGGTCAACGAAACGCGCAGCAGCCTGAAGGTAGTGGGGTGGTCGTTGGCGACGGTTCTGGTGGCCAGGTTATCGTGACGGCCTGGCATGTGATCAGTAAAGCGCGCTCGATCCGCGTGCGCACCCATGACGGGGTCGTCCATCTTGCGCAGCGTGTTGGGCATGACGTGCCGAGTGATCTCGCCGTGTTGCGCGTTGCAATGCTCGACAACGCTCGCGCTGCCATGTTTGCCGATGCGCCGGTTGAACTCGCGGCCCCTGTCTGCAGCATCGGGAATGCGTTTGGCCTTGGCCTGTCCGTGACATGCGGCGTGGTGTCGGCGACGCGCCGTGCGGGGGTTGGGTTCAACCGGGTCGAGGATTTTGTGCAGACTGATGCGGCGGTGAATCCCGGTGCGTCAGGCGGAGGTTTATTCACACGCGATGGTCGGCTTGCGGGCATTCTTTCGGCGATATTCACGAAACAAAGCGATGCCAACATCGGTGTGAATTTTGCCGTATCGGCAGAACTTGCTGCGCGGATCACGAAGG
>JBCBXF010000104.1:0-10499 GCA_039816705.1 Pseudomonadota bacterium
GAGACACGACCCGACTGGGTCTGCGAGATACTCTCCCCTTCGACCGCACGCATCGACCGTACGGACAAGCTGGAAGTTTACGCGGCGTTCGGTGTCCCGCACGCGTGGTATGTCGACCCGATCGCCAAGACACTCGAGGTGTTTGCACTCACCGACGCCCGATACACGATCGCGGCAACCTTCAAGACGGGTGACGACGTGACCGCCGTCCCGTTCGATACACACACCTTTTCAATCGACATCCTTTGGCCACTCGACACCCCCGAGGACACACGACCGTCATGATCTCACCCGCGCTCCTGCAAGGCACCGCCGAAGAACTGATGGCGAAAGCCGCAATCGAGATCCCGGCGGACTATCTCGCCGGGCTCGAAGGCCTTACCGACACAGAAAGCGGAGAGTTATCCGCCTTCGTGATCCAGGCGATGCTGGACAACTACAAGGCGGCAGAAGAAGACCGCCGCGCCATGTGCGGCGATACAGGCTGCCCGCGTTGGTACGTCAAGATCGGCAACGAGGCGCGCATCGACGGCGGACCGATCGCGCTCGAAGCCGCCATCCGCCGCGGTACCGCCAAGGCGACGCACGACATCCCGCTGCGCCCAAACCGCGTCCACCCGTTGACCCGCGCCGACCATGACAACAACGTCGGGCTCAATGCGCCGGAGATCGAGTACGCCTTTCACCCCGATGCCGAATGGGTCGAATTGACGACCGTGCATAAGGGCGGCCTGTTCGGCACAGACTATCGCATGCTCTTCCCCGGCGACGGCATCGAAGGGATCCGCCGCTTCTTCCTCGATACCCTCGTCGCCTTCGGCAAACGCGGCCTCGCCTGCCAACCGGCGATCGTTGGCATTGGCCTTGGCGGCAACAAAGACACCTGCATGGTGCTCGGCAAACAAGCCGCATGCCTGCGCACGGTCGGCTCAACCCACCCCGACCCATCAGTCGCGTCGCTCGAAGCCGAACTGAAAGAGCTTGGCAACTCCATCGGCATGGGCGCGATGGGCTTCATGGGATCGTCCATGGTCGTCGACTGCAACATCGAGGCGGGCTACTGCCACACCGGCGGCATGCCGATGTCGGTCCACATGTTCTGTCTGTCATCGCGCCGAGCGACGGCGCGCGTTTACGCGGATGGCCGGGTTGAACATCGCACCGATCCCGAGTGGTTCACCGACTACTCTCGACGTCTCGGCACCGAGTGGGAGCTGCCGATGGTCGAGGCGGCGGAGTAGAGTCATGAGCACATCGAACCTGAAACGCGTAACGCTCAATCTGCCGGCATCCCGCGAGGAACTCGCCGGCCTCGAGCTTGGCACCGTCGTCACCCTCACCGGCCGTATCTTCACTGCGCGAGAAGGTGTCTACAAACGCGCCGTCGAAGACGGCCACGGCCTGCCCGCCAGCCGGGACGAGATGGGGTCGGCTAACTTCCACTGCTCGCCGGCCGCATCCATTGGCGACGACGGAAGCTTCAACGTCGGCGCGGTCACGGCGACCGCGTCCTTTCGCTTTGCCAAGTGGTTGGATGGCTGGTTCGAACTCTCGGGCTGCAACATCATTATCGGCAAAGGCGGCATGACGAGCGAGATTTACAAACGCTCGTTCGTGCCCGCAGGCGCGATTTACCTGACAACGGTTGGCTATGGCACCGGCGCGCTCCTTGGCCGTGGCATCAAGAACGTCGCCGCCGCCCACTGGCGCGATGAGTTAGGCCTCGCCCAGGCCATCTGGGTGCTGGAAGTCGAAGAGATGGGACCATTCCTCGTCGAGGGTGATGCGGAAGGAAATTCCCTTTTCGAACGCGAGAACACCAAGGTCGCCGCCGGCATCGAAGCCGCCTATGCAGGCACCCGCCCGGCCACCATGCAGCGCTACGGCGAACTCGACGACAAAACCAAGGAAGTGATCTGATCGGTAAGACGATGCGAAACCAGCTTAGCGCGACCAGTCGATCGCGTCGAACAACGCGCGCAATTTTGCTCCCTTCTTCGGATCAACCTGCTTGACCCAGCCAACCCTGCCAGAGAGGTGCGCCGGAAAATCAGCAACGCACGCGTGGTTCTGCGAAGCCGGGCCGTGACGGACACAGTTGGTCAGAATCGCTTTCAATCGATCAACGTCAGCACGGCGCACGGCAATGTGCGTGTTCACCGTGAGACCGGTCACCTCCTGACGCACTGCAGCCCGCATCACGCGTGTCTTCCGCGTGTTCAAGCGATAGCCGCAGTCGCTCACGATCTCTTTAAGAGCGTGCAAAAACCTCCGTCGCTGCGACTCAAATGCTTCATCGCCCGAAAAAGCAAGGTCGTCGGCGTAACGCGAATAGGCTGCGCCAAACGTGCGAGCAAGCCCGGCGAGACGAACATCGAGGCCGTAGGTGCAAAGATTGGCGAGTGCCGGTGATGTTGGTGCACCCTGCGGAAGGTGTCGGGTGCGATATTGGTCGAGCTCAACCCGCGAGCGCGACGGTCCGGTGGCACGGTCGAGCACCGATTGGGGCGTCGTTGTGCTGCAGAGGCGCATGAGCGTCGCTGCAACCGCTGGTGGATAGCCAAGTGCACAGAACATTCGCTGGACACGAGAGAGGCGCGTCGAGAGAAAGAAATTCTCGAGATCAGCCGTGATCACAACGGCTTCACTTGCGTGTCTGGCCGCATGCGTCAGGACCGAACGACGTGCGACGAACCCATGCGCGGCATCATGCGGCGTCACCTTCGAAATAATCTCTCTCAGTATGTGGCGCTGAAGAGTTTTCATCCTCGGCTTTGGTGCTTCGATGAGCCGTGCCGGCCGGCGCCGCCGTGACATAAAGCGATAGGTGTAATGCTGCAGGTTCGCGATGTGTGAGCGCCCGTGCTGGCACCTCGCATCGCTGAACCAATCGAGATCGGCGGCTGAAAGCCCAAGCCACGCGGCGAGATCTCCGTTTGATGTAACTTTCAGGATGTCGAGGTTTGCGAAGACCGGCGCCGGACGGAAAAGCGGCGGCGAAAGCGCGATCGGAACATCTGCCGAAGCATCCTCGAAGGCCTTGATAATCGCCACAAATGCCAGCTCCTGGCGCAGCCAAGCAGCGAGGTCGTCGATACTCCAGTGATGAATTTCATCACGCAGTGTGAGCAACTCCGTGGTGAGCGGCGGGGCGTGCTCAAGCCCACGCGGTCCAGCGAATGCGCGCGCTTGAGCCGCAAGCGCCGAACGCGTCCACTCACCACTCAGCAGGGCCGCTGCGAGACTGCGTGCAAGGCGATCAGGAAGCCAAGAGGGCGGCATGCGGGCTCCCGACCCAACGTGTGACGCCGCAGCAATCGGAGGCACCAGCCTCCAACCGCTTCGGCCGCGTGTTCGTGCAGGTTATCCGTCTCCCCCAGGGTAACCCCGGAGCGTCCCAAAAACCTAACGGCCGGAACAATCTCGACAGCCTACATGCCGCTGGCGGAAGAGTAGACACGCTGCGCGCGCCGTCAAGGCGAAGCTGTCACACCGACGTCGGAAGGGCGCCGCCACCATCCGGAATTGCGTTTGATACGCCCACGCTATATCGCAGCGGCACAATCCACCCGCGAGGCGTACATCATGGCCATCGTCATTCATCACAACCTCGACTGTGGAACGTCTCGCAACGTCTTGGAGATGATCCGCGCGAGCGGGGAGGACCCGGTCGTGATCGACTATCTCTCCGACGGCTGGACGCGCCCGCAGTTGGTTGCACTCTTCGCCGCAGCCGATCTGACACCGCGGACGGCACTGCGGGAGACAAAGTCGCCTGCCGAAGAGTTGGGGTTGCTTGCAGAGGGCGTCACCGATGAGACAATCCTTACAGCCATGCTGGAACACCCAATCCTCGTGAACCGGCCGATTGTCGCGACGCCGAAGGGTGTCAAGCTCTGCCGCCCGTCGGAACTGGTGCTCGACCTTCTCGACGGCGCACCCGAAACCTTTACCAAGGAAGATGGCGAAACCGTCTCCACGGGCACATGACATCCGACCTGTCGGCCGCAGACCACGATGAACTGCGCGAGATCGAAACGGCGGCTCTCCAGGCCCCCGACGACCCAGGCCATCCACCACGCATTCTCATTCTCTACGGCTCGCTCCGTGCACGGTCCTATTCCCGCCTTGCTTCGGAGGAGTGCGATCGCCTGCTCAGACACTTTGGTGCGGAAACAAAAACCTTCGACCCGACAGACCTGCCATTGCCGGATGGCGCGCCGAACGATCACCCCAAGGTCGTTGAACTTTTCAAGAAGGCAGTGTGGTCGGAAGGTATGGTCTGGATGTCACCGGAACGGCATGGAGCGATGACCGGCGTCATGAAATCTCAGATCGACTGGTTACCGCTCTCGATGGGTGGGATGCGCCCGACGCAGGGCAAGACGTTGGCGCTCGGACAGGTTTGCGGCGGATCCCAGAGTTTTAATGCCGTCAATCAGATGCGCATTCTCGGCCGCTGGATGCGGATGGTGACAATCCCCAACCAGTCGTCCGTTCCGAAAGCCTTCAACGAGTTCGACGACGAGGGCCGCATGCGCCCGTCACCTTATTACAACCGCATCGTCGATGTGATGGAAGAGTTGGTGAAGTTCACGTGGCTCGTCCGCGGTCGCACCGCCTACCTGACCGATCGCTACTCCGAGCGGGTAGAAAGCGCAGAAGAACTCAGCAAGCGCGTCAACCAGCCGAAGTTGTGATAGAGCGACGCACAGTCGCGCGGCCTCACAGAACGGACGGACCCCATGACCGACATCGTACGCACTGAAACCGGCACCCGCATGAGCCAGGCCGTGGCTCACAACGGCACGATCTATCTTGCAGGCCAGGTCGCGGCAGAAGGCGAGAGCGTCACCGCACAGACCACCGGCATCATTGAGAAGATCGAACGGTTGCTTGCGGAGAACAATTCCGCGCCGGATCGCATGCTACAGGCCGTGATTTGGCTCGCCGACATGAGTGACTTCGCTGAGATGAATGCGGTATGGGATGCGTGGGTTCCACAAGGCCATGCCCCGGCGCGCGCATGCGGCGAAGCAAAGCTCGCAACGCCCGGCTTCAAGGTTGAGATCATCGTGATCGCAGCAGCAGCATGACCGCGGGAAGCACAGCCGCGCTGGGCCGGACATGACAACAACCGTATTTCTCGCCGTGATCGGAGCGGCAGCGCTCCACGCCATTTGGAATGCGCTGGTGAAGTCCGGCGACGACAAGGTCCTCTCCATGTCGGGGATCGTGTTCGGACATATCCCTCCAGCACTCGTGGTGCTTGCCCTGTTACCGCTGCCAAGCATGGACGCATGGCCCTATCTGATTGCGAGTATTGTTCTCCACACGGGCTATCAACTGTTCCTGATAGCCTCCTATCGTTCCGGCGATCTTACACAGGTCTACCCGATCGCACGCGGCAGCGCGCCAATCCTCGTCGCGATTGTCTCCGTCGCAGTGCTTGGCGTCGATCTCGCTTTGTCGGAGTTAGCAGCGATCGCACTTATTGCTATCGGCATCCTGAGCCTCGGGCTGGTTCGGCATCAGGACGGAAATCGCAATCCGAATGCCGCATTCCTTGCCCTGACAACGGGGGGCTTCATTGCGTCGTACTCGTTGATTGACGGGCTCGGCGCCCGCGTCGGCGATGCTCCCACAACCTTCTATGCCCTGAGCGGATTGGGAAACTGCATCGTGTTCGCAATCATCTTGATGTTCTGGCGGCGCGACGTGCTGCCCCGCGTCCTCACCGATGGCGCAAAGACCTTCTGGATCGGCGGCATCGGATCATTCATCGCTTACGCCATCGTCACATGGGCCTTCACGCAGGCACCAATCGCACTGGTGACGGCTCTCCGCGAGACGAGCATCATCTTTGCCTTGCTGATCGGCGTCTTCGGCTTGCGCGAGCGTCTTGATCTGCTCAAGGTTGGCGCGACATTTGTCGTGTTGTCCGGCTCAGCTCTGATCAGGATTGCACGCCACTGACGGTCACTGCCGCCCCCGCCACAAGATCAAAAAAACGCTATACGGGCCCCATGTTCATCGATTTTTTCTACGAATTGAAGGCCGCGCGGCTGCCGGTCACCCTCAAGGAGTATTTACTCCTGATGGAAGCGCTCGACGCTGATCTCGCATCGCGTCGCGTCGAAGACTTTTACTATCTCGCCCGCGCCGCTCTCGTGAAAGACGAGCGTCACCTCGACAAGTTCGATCAGGTGTTCGGCCACGTCTTTCGCGGCCTTGATCTGATGAGCGACGCCATTGAAGCCGAGATCCCGGAAGAGTGGCTCCGCACCGTTTCCCAACTTCACCTCTCCGATGAAGAGAAAAAGAAGATTGAGGAGTTGGGCGGCTGGGACAAGATCATGGACGAATTGCGCAAGCGGCTCGAGGAGCAGAAAAAACGCCATCAGGGCGGCTCGAAATGGATCGGCACCGGCGGCACATCCCCGTTCGGCGCAGATGGCTATAATCCGGCGGGCATCCGTATCGGCCAGAAAGGCAACCGCAATTTCT
The DNA here is from genome assembly GCA_039816705.1 of Pseudomonadota bacterium. Taxonomy (GTDB): domain Bacteria; phylum Pseudomonadota; class Alphaproteobacteria; order Rhizobiales; family CALHAX01; genus CALHAX01. Next base: position 6,508 of record JBCBXF010000104.1, read on the forward strand.
CAGCCATCAAGGTCTGGGATAAGCGGGAGTTCAAGGATCTCGACGACACGCTCGAGCTTGGCACTCGGAACATCAAGATCGCGCTGCGTCGTCTGCGCCGTTTCGCGCGCGAGGGCGCAGCGGAAGAACTCGACCTGGACGGGACGATCCGCTCAACCGCACACCAGGGCTATCTCGATTTAAAGATGCGACCGGAGCGGCGAAATGCCGTGAAGGTGCTGATGTTCTTTGACATCGGCGGCTCGATGGATTGGCACATCAAGACGGCAGAAGAATTATTTTCTGCCGCGCGCGCCGAGTTCAAGCACCTCGAATACTACTACTTCCATAACTGCCTGTACGACTATGTCTGGAAGGACAATCAGCGGCGTTGGACCGATAAGGTCAACACGTGGGACCTGCTCCATACCTACCCGTCAGACTACAAAGTAATTTTCGTCGGGGACGCCTCAATGAGCCCATACGAAATCGTCGTCCCCGGAGGTTCCGTCGAATACATGAACGAGGAAGCTGGCGCGGTCTGGCTCCAACGTGTGACCCAGGTCTACGAGAACGCCGTCTGGCTCAACCCTGTCCCGCAATCATCGTGGCAGTACACGCAATCCATCGGGATGGTCGCCCAACTGTTCGAAGATCGCATGTTCCCGATGACACTTGAAGGCCTTGACGGCGCGATGCGGGAACTCATGCGATGAGCACGATCGCTCTAGACCCACCGGCCGAATTCCGAACGAACCGGCTGATCTTGCGAAAGCCGGTCCCCGACGATGCGCCGAAACTCTTCGACACGTATGCCTCCGATCCGCAGGTCGCCCGTTTCACGACTTATCGTCCGCATACACACGTCGAGACTGTTCAGCATTGGGTGTCGGGACTCATTGCACGGTGGGACGAGCGATCAGATTTCTCTTACGTCATCACAGATACGGTGGAGCCTCGGTCTGTACTCGGCATGATCGGCATGCATCCAGGACCGCGCTGGGTTGGTTTCGGTTATGCTCTTGGCAAACCGCATTGGCATCGGGGCATCGCGCCGGAGGCTTTGAAGGTCTTGGTCGACTGGGCGTTGGCACAGCACGATGTGTACCGCGCACAAGCCTTTTGCGATGTGGAGAACGTCGCATCCACCCGCGTCATGGAGAAGGCCGGGATGGCGCGCGAAGGCATCCTGAAACGCTTCTGCATTCACCCCAACATATCGCCGGAGCCGCGCGACTGCCTGATGTACGCCCGTGTTCGATGAGTTGTCAGTAAACGCAGGTCGGCTCAACCGTGAGTTGCATCAACTCCGCACGCGTCTCCGGCAACTCACAGCGCAGCATGCGCCTCGCCTTGACGCCGCCAAAAAGTTTCTGTTTGCGTCGCGGCATGATGAGACATGCGATCACAACAACGGCGCTCGCGATCTTTATCGCAGGATGTAGCGGCGGCTCAGGCAGCTTGCCTGGCGGCAGTTCAAAGCCGCCACAGAGCGAAACGCAGGCACAGCTGCGCTCCAACACGTCCGATCCCAAAACCCGCGCTGTCCAGGTCGCCTGGAATGTCAGCCGCGCCGCAAAGTGTAACTTCAATCTCGACAACGCCACACTGAAGACGAGTTACCTCAACTACGAAACCGAGCAGGGCATGGCGCCCGACAGCTTGCCCGCGCTCGAAAAGGCTTACGAGTTCGCCCGCATCGAAACGGCATCGCGGATCGAAAAGCAGGAAGGTGAATACTGCACGAGCAAACGCGTTGCCGAGACCCGCACTGACCTCGGCCGCTATCTCGCAGGAGACTTCACCGCCCGGACAATCGCGGCAGAAAAGACCGTTCCGGAAGCCGGTTTGTTCGATGCCTTCGACACAGGTGTGAAGTTGCCGCAGAAAACTTCCGAAGATGCTCTAAAGCCCAAGGAGTGATAGCCGTAAAGCGGGTTTACCACACCAGCAACGGTGGCATGCTTGTTGCTCATCGCGGCCATCATGACCTCCGATCGAGATGCACCTGCCAACGCGCCCAAGCAGCCCACTGCAGGCAAAACGGTATCTTCCAACGCATCGCCGCCAACAGGCTCGACCATTGTGCGTCTCAAGTCGGCGCTCGGCGACGGCGGTGTATCCCTCGTCGCCCAACGGATGCGCCAGAGCGTGCTTCGACGACTCCACGAAGGTATTCTCGAGCGCCTTTACAAGCCGAACGAAGCGCGCAGTACAGCAGGAACCGAGGCACTCACGGCTCTGACTGTTCCCTCGGGCAACAAACTCTCCGGCACCTTTTATGACCCGACTCCGCGGCTCGTGATCCGCTGGATCCTTGATGCGCTGGCGGCTGAGCGGACTGGCATAACCGTGTCGCAGTGGAACTTCGTTGACATCGGCACAGGCCGTGGTCGGGTGGTCATGGAAGCCGCACGTTACCCATTCCGACGCGTTGTCGGGGTCGAGTTCGCCAAGGAACTTGCGGACATTGCGGAGGAAAATATTGCCGCAATGCCCCTCGACGACATTCAGCCACGCCGCATTGGTATCGTGCACGCCGACGCCACACAGTGGGTGCCGCCATCGGGCCCAACCGTCTTTTTCCTCTACAATCCGTTTGACGCAAGCGTGCTCGAAAACTTCGTCAGCAATATTCTCGACGCGACGCAAGCATCAGGGACCCCCGTGATTTTCGCGTACCTCAATCCGGAACACGTCCACGTTTTCGAGAACGAGCCCCGTATCAAGGCACGACGGATCACGGAGTCGCTCGCGGCGCGTCTTGCAACACTCTCGCCGTACGGCTTGCGCCTGTTTGACTCGCGGATCGTGGATCACGGTTAAGACTGTGCGAGAAACGCCGCTCGGTGCGATCGACTTGATATCGACGCCAAAGCCGTGCACCTCGCGGCCATAGATCGCGATCCGGGCTCGACACCAAATGGCAGAACAGATCCTCTGGTTGAATACGCTTCTAGCTGCCGTCGGCGCCCTGACACTTGCAATCGCGCCGGCATCTCTCACGCGTATCCTTGGCCTACCGCGCGCTGGGGACACCTTCTATCCGCGCCTCCTCGCCGTCACGCTTGCGGCCATTGCCTGCGCACTCGTTGCCGAAGGTTATGGACATGATGGCCTTGGCATCGACGGCATCGCCACCATCAATCTGATCGGCGGTGGTTCAATCGCCGCGCTGTTGCTCTTTGGCGGACTTGTGATGGCAAAGCGCGGGCGATGGCTGCTGCGCGGTGTCTCCTTCGTCATGCTGGCGCTCGGCGGAGCCGCACTCACCCTCACCTGAGACGCATTAATACTGTCTTCACCATCTCCACAGCAGCAGCGCCGTGGCACACGGATTGCTGCACACGAGGCGTCACATTGATGGCGAAACGTGTTCCTGATGGTCAAACCCACATCGCGCAACGAAGCTGATCCGATCCCTGCGCCAGCGCGCGGTTCTGTCCGCTCATCCGCTGGCGAAGAGACGCCGCCGGCGATCCTGCGCGACGAAATCGCATTCTCCTGGGTGCGCGAGGTCGCGGAACTTGAGGCACTTGAGACATCTTGGCGTTCACTAGAGCACCGCGATACCACGACCGTCTTCCAAACGTTTGAATGGGTCCGCCACTGGTGTCGACACTACGTCGAACAACCACGCAAGCGCTTCGGACGCACGCGCCAGAACTGCCTCGCGATTGTTGTGGGGCGCATGGCAGGCAAGGTCGTCACGATCTGGCCGCTGACGCAGAAGTGCGGCGTGCGAACGGCGCGGCTCGAGTGGCTCGGCGTTCCCGTCAGCCAGTATGGCGACGCGTTGTTTGCCGACGAGGTCGATCCGGTGAACGTCGCTTGCGCGACGCTGGAATTTCTCTCCAGACACAGCAAATCTGACGCGCTCGTGCTGACAAAAGTGCGCGAGTGCAGTCCGCTAACGGAGGCACTTGTCGCGTCCAACGCCACGTGTACCGGCACTGACACGGCACCCTTTCTCTCCCTTCAGGAAGACGGTATCCCTGCACATAGCGATGACT
>JBCBXF010000105.1:0-10466 GCA_039816705.1 Pseudomonadota bacterium
GTCATGAAGCTTTATCGCGGCCGTGAACCCGACGAGCGCCATGCCGGACAGCTCTTTCATATCGTGGAGGCGCTGGCCAATCGGGCCGAGTTGCCCGCAATCCCGCGCCTTTATGTAATCCCCTCAAAGACGCTCAATGCATTCGCGACCGGGCGGCCGGATGACGCGGCGATCGGTCTGACTGAGGGGCTTTTGCGTGCACTTGACGTGCGTGAGGTCGCGGCGGTCATCGCCCATGAGATCAGCCACATTCGCAATCGAGATCTGATCGTGATGTCGATTGCCGACATGGCGAGCCGCATTCTGCAGTTCATGTCATTGCTGGGGGTTGCGCTTTTTATCCTCCTGCTACCTTCGATGTTTGCCGGTACAGTGCGGATCCCGTGGCTGGCGCTCGGTGTTCTTTTTGCCTCGCCGCTATTGGCCAATCTGATGCAGCTCTATCTCTCGCGGGTGCGCGAGTATGATGCGGATCTTGAGGCGGCTTACCTCACCGGAGACCCGGATGCGCTTGCGTCAGCGCTTGGCAAGCTCGAGAGACACACCGGGCGGTTCTGGGAAGACCTGGTCCCGATGGGGCGGCGCGTGCCATTTCCCTCCGTGCTGCGAAGCCATCCAAAGACCGCAAATCGTATTGCCCGTCTACGCGAACTGATCACGCCGCAGACATATCCGCAGGATCGGCGCTTGCCGAAAGTGGCCTTGCGCGAGGCGCCGATGGTGACTTCGATTGGACTCGGGCCCATTGAAATGCGGCCAAGATATCGGTTGCCCGGGTTGTGGTTTTAGACCCCAAGCCTTGGCCGGTGCGAAGGTGTCACTCGCGGGGTCCCTGTTCCCTTGATTGCGCCATGCCGGTGCGGTACCGCCCTCGCCGCGCCGAAATGCGATGGAGGATTGTTCAATGAAGCGGTTTATCTTCGTGATGCTTGGGCTTGCGCTCATCGCAATCTGCGTGACGTGGTTCAGCGGGCTCTGGGAACAGATCCTCTCCTCCACACCGACGCGCGCGCCCTCCTCTGAGCTGCAGCCGTTTGACAACGGTTCTGATGCATTGCGGCGTGCCCGTCCGCGTCGTGAGATGGTTGGCGGTATAGATATCAATACGGTCTTGAACTTCGTGAACGCCATTATCGGCGCCGTTGGTCTCTATCTGACTGTCAAAGCCGGGCGCACGCAAACGGATCGCTCCGTCTGACTGGCGAAACGCTATGCGGCGCGGTTGGTGACCGATGCGCCAACCTTCATCAGTTTGTAGTTGATCGAGTCGATCAGTGCTTCGAAACTTGCGTCCACGATGTTGGCGGAGACGCCGACCGTGAACCAACGCTCCCGGGTTTCGCGATCGCGTGTTTCGACAAGCACGCGGGTCACAGCTTCCGTGCCGCCGGTGAGGATGCGGACCTTGTAGTCGACCAGCTCGATCGCGCGGATATGCTCCTGAAAGTGTCCGAGGTCCTTGCGCAGCGCTCCGTCAAGTGCGTTGACCGGACCATTTCCTTCCGCAACCGACCAGTGTAGCTCGCTGTCATCGGCAACAGACACTTTGACAGTCGCCTCTGACACGGTGCGCAAGTTGCCGACCGCATCATACCGACGCTCTACAAGAACGCGGTATGACTCGACGGAGAAATATTTTGGAACTTCCCCGAGCGCACGCCGGGCGAGAAGTTCGAAAGATGCTCCCGCGGCTTCATAGGCATAGCCATTCGCTTCGCGCTTTTTTACGGTCTCGAGAATGTACGTTAGCGCCGGGTCGTCCTTATCGACGCTGACACCGATGTCAGCGAGTGCGGAACGGATGTTGGATTTCCCTCCCTGATCTCCGACCAGGAGACGGCGCGCGTTGCCGACGTGTGTCGGGTCGATGTGCTCGTAAGTCTCAGGGTTCTTGATGATGGCGGAAGCGTGTATTCCGGCTTTCGTTGCAAACGCCGCTTCGCCGACATAGGGCGCCTGTCGATCCGGCGCGCGGTTGAGGATTTCATCGAGCACGCGCGAGACATGGGTGATTTTCGAGAGCCGGTCCGGCGTGACGCCGATTTCGAAGGCGTCCGCAAACTCTGATTTGAGCATCAACGTTGGGATGACGGAAATCAGGTTGGCGTTGCCGCAGCGCTCGCCAATGCCGTTGATCGTTCCCTGGATCTGGCGGGCGCCAGCGCGGACGGCGGCAAGGGTGTTGGCGACGGCGTTCTCGGTGTCGTTGTGGGTGTGGATGCCGATGTTTGTGCCCGGCACGGCGGCTGTCACAGCGCCGACGATGTCATGCACCTCGTGTGGCAATGTCCCGCCGTTGGTGTCGCAAAGCACAGCCCAGCGTGCGCCCGCGTCAAGCGCGGCCTTCACGCAGGCGAGGGCGTATTCCGGATTGGCCTTGTAGCCGTCGAAAAAGTGCTCGCAGTCGATCATCGCCTCACGACCGCTTTCGCAGATGGCTGTAACGGACTGGCGGATCGTCTCCAGGTTCTCGTCGTTCGTGATGCCGAGGGCAACGCGGACGTGAAAGTCCCACGATTTCGCAACGAGACAGATGGCATCGCACTGGCCCTGCAGGACGCCCTGCAGTCCCGGGTCATTGGAGGCCGAGCGGCCGGCGCGTTTCGTCATGCCGAAGGCGGTGAATCGGGCATTCGCGAATCCGCGGTCTTCAGAAAAAAACTCCGTGTCCGTCGGATTTGCGCCTGGATATCCGCCTTCGACGTAGTCTATGCCGAGCGCGTCAAGCGTGCGCGCAATATGGATCTTATCTTCCAGCGAGAAATCCACACCGGTGGTCTGTGCGCCGTCGCGCAGCGTCGTATCGTAGATGTAAAGGCGTTCGCGGGTCATGACGGTTGGTCTTGAGGTTGGTGGGTTGCCGGGCCCAGGCCCGGCCCCAGATCATCATTTGCAGTGTTGAGCGCCTGGCCGAACGCGAGGATGTAGCCATCAGGGTCGGTGATGTCGAAGTCCCGACAACCGTAGAAGCGATCGCCAATCTGTGAGGTGATCGCAACATTGGCGGCACGAAACTCATCGTGGATGTCATCGACCGAAGACACATAAAGATAGGCGGACCAGTGCGCGGCCTTTGGTGGCGCGCCGTCGATCAGGCAGAGCCCGATCGTAATGGTGTCGCGCTGACAGATCGTGAATGTCGCGGGCTCGCCCCGCATGTTGGTGCGAAAGCCAAGCTGGTCACGATAAAAGGCGACGCTCCGCGTCATGTCGGTCACGTCGAGGATCGGCATCGTGCGCTCAAATGTCGTTTCGCTCATCGCGAGACCTCCCACGTCGTACCGTCGGGGCTGTCTTTCAGGATGATGCCCTCGGCGGCGAGTGCGCCGCGAATACGATCTGCCTCGGCGAAGTTTTTCGCCGCTTTCGCTTTGGCGCGGGCCTCTATCTGCGTGCGAATGGCTTTCTCGTCGATCTCTGCGTTCGCGGGGCGCCAGGCCGTCCAATCGGTAGCGGACACCTCAAGCAGGCCAAGCAGATTGGCTGATGCTTTCAGCGTGCGTGCGGCCGGGCCGTCACCGTTGGCTGCTTCACGGCGCAGTTCGTGAAGGATGGAAATGGCTTTCGGTGTGTTCAGATCATCGGCCAATGCTTCGATGACGTCGGGATCGGGGCTGCCGGCCTTCACGCCATCGGTCAGGCTCTGCCAGTGGTCGAGTGTCCGCCGGGCTTCCGTCACGCCCTTGGCCGTCCAGTCGATTGGTTGGCGATAGTGCGTTGACAGCATCGCGAGGCGCAGCGCTTCGCCAGGCGCGTCATCGAGCAACTGGTTGATCGTGATGAAGTGGCCGGTGCTCTTGGACATGGTCTCACCCGCGAGCTTGAGGAAGCCATTGTGCATCCAGATGTTCGCCATGTGATCGGTATCATGGGCTGCGCAGGATTGGGCGAGTTCGTTCTCATGGTGCGGAAAAACCAGGTCGATTCCGCCGCCGTGGATGTCGAAGACCTCGCCCAGATGTTCGGCTGCCATGGCTGAACATTCAATATGCCATCCCGGCCGTCCGCGGCCCCATGGGCTGTCCCATCCCGGCAGGCTGTCATCCGAAGGTTTCCATAGGACGCTGTCGGATGGGTTTTTCTTATATGGCGCAACTTCGACACGGGCGCCCGCGATCATCTCATCGAGTGATCGGCCGGAGAGGCGGCCATAGTTCTCGATGGATGCTGTATCGAGCAGCACATGACCTTCAGCGGCATAGGCCGCGCCACGCTCCACGAGCGTTTCGATCATCGATACCATCTGCGGCACATGCGCTGTACAGCGCGGCTCAACCGTGGGTTTCAGGGCGTTAAGCGCCGAGATGTCATCGTGAAACTGGGTCGTGGTGCGTTCTGTGACTTCGGCGATGGCTTCGTTTAGCGGGAGGTCCGGATATTCCTCAGCGGCGCGTGCGTTGATCTTGTCGTCGACGTCGGTGATGTTGCGCGCATAGGTGACATGTTTCGCGCCATAGACGTGCCGCAGGAGACGAAACAGCGTATCGAATACGAGGATGGGACGAGCGTTTCCGATGTGCGCGAAGTCGTAAACCGTTGGGCCGCAGGCATACATGCGGACGTTGGACGGATCGATTGGTTTCAAGCTCGTTTTCGCGCGTTCAAGCGTATTGTAAAGCTGGATGGTGACGTCGGTCATGGCCGCTGTCCGGTCTGGCGCGCGGCCGACAGGTTAAGACGCCGCGCGGAGGAAAAAGCTAAGCAAAAATCGCTTCGACTGTGCCGAGGCTGCCGAAGTCGGCAATACAGGTTGCGCCAACTTCGACGAACTGGACGCCGGTTGTGGTGCCGGTGGTAATCACCTCGCCCGCCTTCAGCATTTTGCCGTGGCTGGCAAGGGTGCGCGCGGTCCACGCCAATGCTTCGAGAGGATGTCCCATCACAAGGCTGCCTGTGCCTTCGGCCACCGTTTTGCCGTCAATGCTCAGCGATACCGCATGGCCGACGAGATCAAGACCGTCGAGACCGACGTGCGGTGCCCCTATGACGAGCCCGGCGCCGATACCGCAGTCGGCGATCGCGCAGGCACCATCGCCCTTCGGGACGCCATCGAAGCGCGGAGAGATAATCTCGAATGCCGGTATGACCTCTGAGACGGCCGCGGCCACGTCATCGAGTGACACTTTGCCGTCAGGTGCAGGCAAATCCGATCCGAGGCGAAAAGCAAACTCGGATTCGAGGCAATAATGCTGAAATTCGCCGCTTGGCAGTGTGGCCGGGCTGTTGAAGATCGTGCCAGCGAAGATCGGGCCGTAGAACGGTTCATCAAGCCCAAACAACTCAAGCGCTGCCGTGTTGGTTGCACCAACTTTCCAGCCAACAATGTCGCGGCCCCACGCGGCGATACTCGCGTCTTGGATCGCATAGCCTTCGGCGATGCTCGCCGGGCGTGCGCTCTCAGCCAGCGCGCCGATGGTGGAGACCGTCTTGCGGGCCTGCGCAAATGCCGACACGGCCTCGGTGATCGCAGCTTGATCCATGATCGTCCTGTCCTGCGCGCATGAACGCGTTGGGTTCTGTGCGCCGTGTCTCCCAGCGCTTACCTCTCGCGGGGTGCTACCGCCTTGTCAGACATCTCGCAACCGGCGAAGCGCTTTGCGAACCGGCCGCACTCTGGCAATTCCACTATGATGGTGGCGATTCGAGGCGCTGGGCCATATCGCATTGCCTTAGAAAAGGGTGCCGTTTGCGAACGTGTTAGGGTTACGGCGTCTCATTCGCTTCGCAATTGCGTGTTCGCTGGGGCGTCTCGCAAGGCAACGCAGACTGTGTCCGTCGTGGTGATGGCATGATGTGCAAACCGCAGGGATCTCATCGTTCGATGATACCATGTGTGCGACATATTCCGTTCGGTACATTTTGGCGTGGAGCCAGCTCCGCGCTGCTCGTCACTGTACTCGCGGCTGCCGGGACGCTCGCACAAGTCGCCCCAAGCGAGGCGCAGAACCGTTGTTTCGCGCTCGAGCAGCAGCTTCAAAGGCTCGGGCAGTCCGGCGGCAATCGTCAGGCTGCGGCATCGCGGGCACGCGCGCAATTACGCACCGTCGAGCGTCAGTACCGCCAGGCTCGCAGCCGCCTTGAACGGGGGAACTGCTATTCGAATTTCTTTTTCACGCAGACATTGAAGAATACACGGCGATGTGTGCGGATGGACCGTCAAGTCCGCAGGCTCGAAGCGCAGCGCAGTCGCTTGCGCGCGACCATCAACAATGTGCGGCAACCCACGAATACGGCAGCACGCCGGGCTCAGATTGTCCGGGCTCTCGCACGCAACAACTGTGGCGCGATCTATCAGCGAGAAGCGCGGCGCACGCAACGCAACAGCGGTTGGAACCCGTTTGCATCCGTGTTCGGCAGGGACAGCGGCGTCGGTGGCGGCTTCTTTGACAACGCGCCCCGCGAGCTCCCGCCGGACGATGGAATACGGGTCGGCTCGACCTACCGCACAATGTGTGTGCGCCAGTGTGACGGCTACTATTTTCCCGTCAGTTTCTCGACGCTGCCATCGAAGTTTCCGAATGACGCATCGCAGTGCCGGTCAAGTTGCGCGGCTCCTGCCGAGCTTTACATCTATCGCAACCCTGGTGCGGAAGTGGAGCAGATGGTCTCGCTCGATGGCGACGCCTACACCGCGCTGCCGAATGCGTTTCGTTACCGCAAGGAATTCATCAAAGGCTGTTCCTGTCGTTCGGCGGAATATGATCCGCTGGCGGGCACGAAACAGGCTGCGGTGGAAACCGCGCCTGTCGATGCCGTGGAGCGCAAGCCTGCGAGCCCTTTGCCTGGAGCAGAGGGTGATGATGGCGCAACAGCACAGCAGCCGGCACCGCCGCGAATCAACGACGGCGACCAGAATGACGAAAGTGCAGCCTCGCAGCCAAAGCCACCGCGTCCGGGCGATGTGGCGCGCGCGCGCGAAGGGACAACGGGCGCGCAAACGCAGTAGGCGTGGAGCGCTACCCGTGGCTGTTGTTGTCCGTGTGGGGACGGTATTTCACGCCGACGCTCTCCAGTGCGTAGCGCACTTCAGAAAGAACTGTCGGGCTCGCGGTGCGCATCGTACGTGACACGCCGTGCTTCGTGCGGATGAACACGAAGGTGTCCCCCGGGTTGCGGATTTTGAAGTAGTCCTGGAGTGAAACGCTGGTCAGAAGGACAGCGACGGCGACGACCCAGAGATATTTGATGCGGATGAGCTCTTCGATGATCGGTATCAGAAACAGCAGACCAAGACATCCAAAGACGGTGACAGAGACCATGAGGCCGTGTTCGGTCCGGTCCCGTTCCTTGCGGAGATAAAAGCTGGTGACGCTGTCGAGAGATACGCTGCGCCCCTCAAAACAGAGTGCTTCGGGCGTGATCCGTAGACCCATCTTGTCGAATATGACGCGCTCGGACATGGCCCCTCTTACCCCTCACCGCACACCCCACGGTGCATGACCTACAGCGCGTGACGTGGAGGTGTCAGCGCTACGTCTCGCGGAAGCGGTTGGTGATTGGATAACGCCGATCGCGTCCGAAGTTGCGCTCCGACACCTTTACGCCCGGCGCGGCCTGACGTCTTTTATACTCCGCGAGGTAAAGAAGTCGTTGAACGCGCTGCACCGTATGCGCGTCGTGACCGCGTGCAACGATTTCGGCGATTGAGGCTTCTTCCTCGACGAAGCCGCGCAGGATGTCATCAAGCGTGTCATAGGGCGGGAGTGAATCCTGATCTGTCTGGTTCTCCCGGAGCTCGGCAGTCGGAGCTTTGTCGATGATGTTTTGCGGTATCACGGTGCCTTGCGGACCCAGGCAACCTTCGGGCCGCGTTGTGTTGCGAAATCGCGAGAGTGCATACACCTCGCTCTTGTAGAGATCCTTGATCGGGTTGAAGCCGCCGTTCATATCGCCATAGAGCGTGGAATATCCGACCGAGACCTCGGATTTATTCCCCGTTGTGACGACCATCGCGCCGAATTTGTTGGAGACCGCCATGAGAATGGTGCCGCGCGTGCGCGACTGGAGGTTTTCCTCCGTGGTGTCCTCATTCGTCCCGGCGAACATCGGTTGCAGTGTTTCGAGGAAACCGGTGACGGGCGGCTCGATTGCGATCGTATCGTAACGCACGCCGAGTGCTTTCGCGCAGGCGGCCGCGTCGCTGACGCTTTCATCTGAGGTGTAGCGATATGGTAGCATGATGCAGTGGACGTGCTCGGGCCCGAGCGCGTCGACAGCCAGCGCTGCGCAGATCGCGCTGTCGATACCGCCGGAGAGACCGAGTACCACGCCGGGGAACCCGTTTTTCTCCACATAGTCTCGCAGGCCAAGCACGCACGCCTGCCAGAGCGCGGCATGACCTTCCTCGAGTAGTGCCGGTTCCGTGGGCGTGATCGTCGCTTCGTCGTCGGTCACCGTCACGTCGACAATCGACATGTCATCACGCCATGCCGGGAGCTGCGCCGCGAGGGCGCCACCGGTGTCGAGTGCGAATGAGGCGCCATCGAACACCAGTTCATCTTGGCCGCCGACCTGATTGACGTAGATCAGCGGCATACCCGTCTCAGTGACGCGCGCGACAGCGACCTGCATTCGCGTGTCCGCTTTTTGCATGCTCCAGGGTGACCCGTTCGGCACGATGAAGAAACTTGCGCCAGTCTCCTCGAGGCATTCGCAGACGTCTTCCTGCCAAATGTCCTCACAGATTGGCACGCCAATGCGGTGGCCGCGGAAATTTAGCGGGCCCGGCATCGGACCCGCTGCAAAAATGCGCTTTTCATCGAACACGCCGTAGTTCGGCAGGTCGACCTTGTGGCGGATCCCCTGAATGGCGCCATCATCCAGCAGGGCGACCGAATTGTAGAGTGAGCCGTCTTCCTCCCGCCAGGGGGTTCCAATCAGGACGCCCGGGCCGCCGTCGCCTGTCTCGATTGCAAGCGTGTTCACGGCCGCCATGGCCGCGTCCTGTAACGCTGGCTTCAGTACGAGATCTTCCGGCGGGTAGCCGATGATGAACAGCTCCGACAGCGCGACGAGGTGTGCGCCGGCGTTGGACGCCTCGCGGCGCGCAGCGCGTGCCATTACGAGATTGCCATCAATGTCGCCCAGCACCGGGTTGCGTTGGGCAATCGCGATGCGAAGCGGCTGCGGTGTTGCCATGTTCGGCTCTGTGCTCGTCACACCGTTCGATCAGGCGATTGCGGAAAGTGGCGGGACGTCGTCAGCTTTGCCACGTCTGATGTGTTCGGCGATCAGGAAGGCAAGTTCGAGTGACTGGTCGCAATTGAGACGCGGATCACAATGCGTATGGTAGCGCGCAGAGAGATCATTTTCATCCACGAGTGCGACGGTGCCGCCCGTGCATTCCGTCACGTCCTGACCGGTCATTTCGATATGGACGCCGCCCGGGTATGTGCCTTCGCTTGCGTGAATATCGAAGAACTGGCGCACTTCATCGAGGATGCGGTCGAACGGGCGGGTCTTGTAGTTGGACGCCGCTTTGATCGTATTGCCGTGCATCGGGTCGCAGGACCACACCACCGTGCGCCCTTCTTCTTTCACCCTGCGGATCAGCGCTGGCAGGTGATCGGCCACTTTGTCCGAACCGAAGCGTGCGATAAGTGTCAAACGTCCGGCCTCGTTGTCCCGATTGAGAATGTCGATCAGGCGGATCAGTTCATCGGCGTCGGTCGATGGCCCGCATTTCACTCCAAGCGGATTTTTCACGCCGCGACAGTATTCGACGTGGGCATGATCGAGCTGGCGCGTGCGATCACCGATCCAAATCATATGGCCGGATGTGGCGTACCAGTCGCCTGACGTGGAGTCTTCGCGGGTGAGGGCCTGTTCGTAGCCGAGCAGCAGCGCCTCATGGCTGGTGTAAAACTCCGTCGTTCGCAGCGACGGCGTGTTGTCCGGCGTGACCCCGCAGGCGCGCATGAACTTGATCGCCTCGCCGATGCGATCGGTCAGCTCGCGGTATTGTTCTCCGGCCTTGCTCTTCCCAAAAGTTCCGAGTGTCCACTGATGGACATGTTCGAGATTGGAGTAGCCGCCCTGAGAGAACGCGCGGATCAGGTTGAGGGTTGCCGCTGCCTGATTGTAGGCCGCGACCTGACGCTGGGGATCGGGGATGCGGGCGTCTGGCGTGAATTCTGAGCCGTTGATGATGTCGCCGCGGTAGCTCGGCAATTCCTGATCGCCTTGCGTTTCCATGTCCGCAGAGCGCGGTTTGGCGAATTGGCCCGCAATGCGGCCGACCTTCACCACAGGCGATCCGCCTGCGAAGGTGAGCGCTGCCGACATCTGCAGAAAAACGCGGAAGTAATCGCGGATGTTATCGGCCGCGTGCTCGGCAAAACTCTCCGCACAATCTCCGCCCTGCAGCAGAAACGCCTTGCCCTGCGCGACGTCGGCCAGTTGCGACTTGAGATCACGCGTCTCACCGGCAAAGACGAGCGGTGGCATTTTTTTGATTTGTGCTTCGG
>JBCBXF010000106.1:0-10412 GCA_039816705.1 Pseudomonadota bacterium
GGCGTGTATTTGCATAATGCATCAGAATTCGCAAATTAACTTGATGTGCTTTGCTTTCAGGATGATTGGGCCTTGCTGTGGTTGTCGGAGACGACACGACTGTCGTTGCTCGTTGGCCCGCGAGATGACCGCGCTCACGGCATGACCGCACTGCATGTGGTGCAATGCTGTTGGACGGTCCCCTGCAAACTCGTGCGTGCGGAGGCGCAAATCCGGTCCGTCGTTGGCAAAACAGCGGAGCATTATTCACGAAATGTTACAGCCAGTTGCACGAATTGTATTTGCACACCGCGGAGGGAAAGTGCAGGAGGGATAGAAATTCGGGGTATGTGGAACGGTGCATAGCCCGACGGCGTTGTCGCCAGATCGAGTGTTGATCGCAGCGCTATTTATAACCGTATTTTCGCCCCTCGGAGTACCCCAATTCTCGTGCGTCCCGGCAGCTGTCGCCCCGTTTCGGCACAACGCTGCACAGCTCAAAAACCGTAAGCCATATTTCCGCCCCAGGAGCGGGGCGAGTTCACCCAACATTCGGGCAAACGCGGTTTACTGCACACCTGTCGCAGCGCATTGGCATCGCTTCCAATGCACCTCATTTCCGTTTCGCACGTCCACTCATCAGCCAAGTACTCTCTTTCCAAGTGCCCGCATGTGACCACTGCGCGCGCGACGACCACTTGGCAACGTCGGTAACTTGCACAGTTTGTGCTGATGGCAGATGTGCCGCGCACCCGTCGCAGCTTGAAAAGTACACACAGGGTTTTCGTCCCATGACACAGACAGATCGCAGCGTATTTTAT
This sequence comes from Pseudomonadota bacterium, assembly GCA_039816705.1. Lineage (GTDB taxonomy): Bacteria > Pseudomonadota > Alphaproteobacteria > Rhizobiales > CALHAX01 > CALHAX01. The sequence goes on from JBCBXF010000106.1 coordinate 801, forward strand.
CCCGGCGGGCGCACAGGCGTGCTGCTTATGCACGGTCTTGGCGGGACGCCGATCGAAATGCGCTATGTGGCGCGCGGCCTCGCGCGACAGGGGTACACGGTTTATTGCCCCACGCTCGATGGTCACTGCGGACCTGTCGAGGCATTGCGGAATGTCACGTGGCAGGATTGGTATGCGAGTGTTGAGCGTGCGCATGACTGGATGCGGGCGCACTGCGACACGGTCATTGCAGGTGGGCTCTCAGCTGGAGCGGTCCTTTCCCTCCGTCTTGCAGCTGAGCGCAGGGACGAAATCTCCGGCCTGCTGCTTTATGCTCCCACATTGAAGCTTGACGGTTGGTCGATCCCAAAACGCACGAAGCTCTTTAATCTCATTCATACCAAGTGGTGCGCCAATCTCTTCCCATTCGAAGAGCGGCACCCCTACGGTATCAAGGACAAACGTTTTCGCGAGTTTGTCGTCGAGGCGCTGAACAGCGGCGACAGTGGGCAGGCCGGTGTGTTGTCCACGCCCGGTGGGGCCGTGCTGGAATTGCGCTGGCTCGTCAACCAGGTCCGGCGGCAGCTGGCATCCATCACGCAACCGGCGCTGTTGATCCAGTCTCGTGAAGACGATCGCAGCAGCTTTGCATCGAACGCCGGCGTGTTGCAGCGCTCACTCGGCGGGGCGGTCGAGACCGTGGTACTGGATGACAGCTACCACATCATCACGATCGACCGACAGAAAGACCTCGTCGTCGATCGCTCCGCTGCGTTCGTCGAGCGACTGCTTGCAGGCGTCGCGCCCGAGGCACCAGTTGCGATGCCGATCCGCGAGCGGATCGCGCAGGCCGCACGGGCGAAAGGATCAGAACTGCTGAACGCCACACCGCCCGGACTGTCTCCGTCGCCCGCGGCGTGATCCACTACCGAGTTATGGGATAAAAAAGCGAGCAGGAACCCGGCTGCCCGACAGTCGGGCCACCTGTTGTAGAGCAGGCTTCGTTTAGCCTTCGGCTGCTTTCACAATTGGTGCGCAGCGCTCCAGATCTGCGGGAGCCTTTGTCCAGCGGAACGACTTTCCAAATGCTGGCATCATCAAATACCCGGTGACGACGAGCGTGGTGTCGCTCTCGCGTTTGATCTGCGCGCTGAATTCCTGCCCGCGCTCGGGATCATAAATCCAGCCTTCGAGCAGGTTGCCCCGACCATCAGGCTGCAATCCACCGATCAGGTCCATCCCGCAGATTGTTCGGTTTTGCTTGCTGGCGTCCGGGTTACGCCGGTCGCGGAACGGCTCACCGGAGGGCTTGAGCGGATTTTTCATCCAGATCACGCGACCGCAAACGTTTGCGCCGCAGGGATAAAGTTCAATCGCGCCACGTTGTGTGTGATCGAGCCAGATGCCAACTGGAAGCTCGGCACGAGCTGGCGCGGATGAAAACAACGTCGCCCATGCGAACGCGACGGCTGCGAGGGTACACACCGCAACGTCACGATATCGTGTGTGGGGCTGATGAAGCGGGGATGGCGCGGCGATTGTGCAAAACAACATATCGACCTCTGACACTCAATGCAGTGAAGGGGCGGCATCTCTGCCCGGAGAGCCGGGAGAATAAGGGCGTCCGACCACCGCTCTACAGGATTTACGCCGCATTTGTGGCAGAACAAGACAATCCAGGCCCGGTGCACGCGCTTGATCGCGTGATCGTTAACCGGGTCATCAACTTTGACGCAGTAGAAGTGTCGGGCTGGGCAGGAACGTGCGACGACACTTCTCGTTGCATCGGCATGCTACAATCACCCATGCGTAGCTGCACGGCGTCTAGATGTCGTTGCGCGCCTGAGGCACGCATACCCCGATATCCGGCGTGATGCGCCGGGCGCGTCGTGGTGGATCGACGAAATAGAAGGCATGACGTCCATGGTGTTCACGCTTGCATTGCGGAACCTGATCCATGACCGGGTCCGGTTCCTCGTGACACTGGTCGGCGTGGTGTTTTCAATCGTGCTCGTCTCGATCCAGTTCGGTCTTTACAAGGGAACGGAAGCAAAGATCCTCGCTGTCCTCGACAACACCCGTGCCGATCTCTGGGTGACCGCCAAAGAGGCGCCAGCGTTCGATGACGCAGCGTTGCTTGACGGTCGTGAGGAATATGCTGCGCTTGCAGTTGATGGCGTTGACCGTGTCGAGACATTGCTTGCGATGTTCGGGCGGTGGAAGCGACCGAACGGCGGGATCACCACCACTCTCCTTGTCGGCATACACACGGATCGTGATGTCGTGACGCCCTGGAACATGGTTGCAGGTAATGTTGCCGACCTTAAGCTGCCGGATTCGGTGATCGTGGATCGCGCGTACGCCGACAAGCTCGGCGTGAGTTCACTCGGCGCAACGGCGGAAATCCGGGATCAGAGTGTGCGGGTAGTGGGGCTTACCGAGGGAATTCGGTCTTTCACGACGCTTCCGATCGTCTTCACGTCAAACGATACGATGCGGGCGCTGATGGGTATTCCTGGCGACCGTGCGACGTTCGTCCAGATTCATGTGAAACCCGGCGCGGACGTCAGTGCTGTGCAGTCTGCGCTGGCCACGAAGCTGCCGAACGCAGATGTGCTGACCGATGCGCAGTTTCGCAATCGCAGCGTCAACCATTGGATGTTCGGCACCGGGGCAGGAGCGGCCCTCATCATGGGTGCCGTGCTCGGGTTGATCGTTGGCATGGTGATTGTCGCGCAGACGCTCTACGCAAGTGCGAACGACCATATTAACGAATTCGCGACATTGCGTGCGCTCGGGTCGTCGTCGGGCTACATTCACAAGGTGATCCTCTGGCAGGCCGTACTCAGTGCAGGAATTGGCTTCGCCATAGCGATTGGAATGGCCTATGCGGTCGCCGCTCTGCTTGCTGACACGTCACTGCAAGTGTTGATCTCGGCGCATATGGCAGCACTGATCTTCGGTATCACTGTCGTGATGTGCGTGGTCTCGGCGATCTCGGCGATTGTGAAAGTAACCCGGATTGATCCGGCGATGGTGTTCAACCGATGACCCGCCCTTCCGTTCTCACAGCGCGCGGTATTCGCAAGACGCTTGGCGAAGGTGCTGGGCGTGTCGAGGCGCTTAAAGGTGTGAGCCTGACAGTGCACGACCGCGAGTTAACGCTTCTCATGGGCCCATCGGGAAGTGGGAAGACAACGCTGCTTTCGATCCTTGGATGCCTGTTGAGTGCCGATGAAGGCACACTGGAGCTGGATGGCGAGGTGCTTAACGGCAAATCGTCGGAGCAGTTGGCTCGGGTGCGGCGCGACCATATCGGCTATGTCTTTCAGTCCTACAATCTTTTCCCAACGCTGAGTGCGGTCGAGAATACCGCGCTGTGCCTTGACGTCCGGGGCGTCGGACAGGCGGAAGCATTGAGGCGGTCGCAGGAGGCGCTTGACGCTGTCGGACTTACGCACCGCATGAACGCCTATCCCCGCACGATGAGTGGCGGCGAAAAGCAGCGCGTTGCGATTGCCCGTGCACTTGTCGGAGAACCGTCCATCATCCTGGCCGATGAGCCGACGTCGGCGCTCGACGCGGAGAACGGACGCGCCGTCATGCAACTGCTGTCCGATGTGGCGCGGGATCGCGGTCGCGCGGTGCTCGCTGTCACGCATGACCATCGCACTGAAGCGTTTGCCGACCGTATCGTCGAAATTGAGGACGGTATGATCAACGGGTCGCGCCGGCCAGCTCATAGCGAGACTGGGGCGACTGCGGATCTGTCGAACGTCACTCCCTTACCAACGGCTGGCTCAAAAAATCCAACATCATCCGAGCCTCGGTCCCCCTCCCCCAAAAACCGGCGCACCGGCTCATCCGGAAAGCGTCGCGCCAGCAAGGCGAAAAGGTAACCCCATGCTCAACCTTCGACAGAACGCCTATCTCGTCGTCGCAACCGCTGCCGCAATCACGGCCATCGCGATTGCGACTCCACCGGCATCACAGTCGATCGGGTCGTCGAACGCTGTCGCCCAGACGACGGCCTCCACGGATACGAGAAACTGGTCGATCGCCGCGCCGGGGCTGGTCGAGCCTCTGGATGGTGAGATCGGGCTTGGCGTCGAGATCGTTGGCCGTGTGACGAAGATTGCGGTGACCCTTGGCGAGGTTGTCCGGGCTGGACAGGTGCTTGTGCGGCTCGATGACAGCGATGCACTGGCCCGCATCCAGCGCACTCAGGCTGACGTCGAAATCCGCGAGCGCGACCGCGACAATGTCGCGGCGACCCGGCGTGGACGAAGTCGCCGTCGCGCAGCGGACAAACTTGCAGATGCCGAGGCCGCGCTGTTCAAGGCGCGTCGTGCACTTGATCGTATCTACGATACGGAGAGCGGCGCCAAACCGAGTGCCGAAGCTATTGATACCGCGCTCAAAGGTATCGACGAGGCGCGGGCCAATCGGGCGACTGCGCAACAAGAGCTTGACGATATCAATGCCCTGGACGCTACGCCGCTGTTTTCGCGCAGCGAGTCAGCGCTGGAGCTTGCGCGGGCCAATCACACGCTCGCGCTTCAGGCCTACGAGAAGACCCGTATCCGGGCCGAGACCAACGGGACCATCTTGCGGATCAATGCGAAACGCGGCGAAGTTGTTTCTCCGCAGAGCCCGCGACCGCTGGTGGTGATCGGCGACATGACGAAACTGCGGGTGCGCGCAGAAGTGGATGAACGCTCCGTTGCAGATGTGAAAGGCGGTCAGCAGGCGGTCATCCGATCGGTCGCGTTCGACGGCAGCGATTTCAACGCGACGGTCAGCGAGATTTCGTCGGCGCTACGCCCGGGGCGGATCGGAAACTCGAACCCGCGCGGCGCGAGCAATGCCAATGTGCTGGAGGTGATGCTCGACATCGACGGCGAAACACCGCTGCTGCCCGGAATGGAAGTGGACGTGCTCTTCGATGGCGGTGCCGGTGAACCTGACGCGCCAAAACAGAAACCCGGGTCGACGACCAACTGACCGGCCGGCCGGCGATTTTTAGAGCACGCTGCACAAACGCAGCGCATCGAACATCGCTGCAGCTACATTGCGGCTGCTCATCGCATCACCGATGCGATAAAGCGTGAACCCATCGTCAGAGCCGTCACCCGCCTCACTCGGTTGTCGTGCGCCAGAGAGAAATGCGTCTTCATCTAGCCTCCCCTGATTGCGCGCTCCGGCCTCCAACTCACGGAAAATGTCGTCGGCCGGGATGGTCCCGTGCTCCACGATAATCTGGGGAGCCCGCAGACGTAATTCGTGTCCCGTCAGCTCATTGTGAAAGATGCCGATGCAGACGTTGCCATCCCGCTCGACGCGGGCAAGGCGCGTGTCGAAGACGGGAGCGATCTCCGCCTCGGCCAGCGTACGCTTCCAGATGACACGCTCGGCGTAACCCATCTCGACACCCGGCCGATCGTCCAATGCGACGAGCGAGACGTCAGCTCCGGCACGGTGACAGACGTCGGCTGCAGTGAGCGCCGGATGGCGGCCTGTACCGTCGTAGACGACAACCTGCGGCGCCGGTGACACGGCACCGGAGATAATATCCCAGGCACTGGTGATGTGTTGGGCGCCCTCGATCCAGTCGAGGTCAGGAACACCGCCGGTCGCGACGATGACGATGTCGGGCGCCTCGGCGCGGATGTCTTCGGCGCTTGCCAGCGTGTTGTAGCGGATCTCCGCGCCAAGCCGGGCTAGCTCATCCACGCGCCACGCGATGACCGACTGCATGTCCCCACGCCAGGATGCGGCAGTCGCCAATCTCAGTTGCCCGCCCGGCGCGTCGGCAGCTTCAAAGACAATCACACTGTGGCCGCGTTCAGCGCAGATCCGCGCGGCTTCCAGCCCGGCGGGGCCGGCGCCGACAACAACGACGCGTTTTCCCGCTTGCGGGCTGACGTCGATGGTCTGCGGCCAGTGCAGCTCCCGCGCCGTTGCCGCGTTGTGCAAGCAGGTGGGTCGGTTTTCGCTCATGCAGTGACTGGCGCCGACACACGGGCGGATGCGTGCTTCCTCGCCACGCTGAATTTTTGCGACGATGTGAGGGTCGGCGATGTGCGCACGCGTCATCGCGACCATGTCGAGCAGTCCTTCGCTGACGGCGTAACGCGCGCTCGCCATGTCTGTGATCTTTGCGGCGTGGAAAACCGGCAGGTTGACGGCACGCTTGAAGGCGCCGGCCTTTTTGAGCCAGGGCGCGATGGGGGAGGCGAGGCCCGGCATGCAGTCGGTTGCGAGTGTGAGCTCGGTATCAAGACGTCCATAGTTCGCGTTGAAAAAATCAACCGTTCCCGCATCCTCGAATATTCGAGCAATCGCGACGCAGTCCTCAAAGTCGAGGCCGCCCTGCATGGTCTCGTCAATGAGATAACGCATGCCAACGATGAAGGCGTCACCGACGCGCTTGCGAATTTCTTCGTGCACCATCAGACCAAAGCGGCACCGGTTCGCCAATGATCCGCCGAACGCATCGGTTCGCCGGTTCGTCACAGGTGAGAAAAACTGGCCGATCAGGTGGCCGGCTGTCATCGTCTCGAGACCGTCCAACCCGCCTTCCTTGGCGCGCAATGCAGCGTCGCCGAACTCCCGCACCACGCGATCAATGTCACTGCGGTCCATTTCACGCGGGAACGAGCGATGCCCGGTTTCGCGCACAACCGAAGGGCCGATTGTCGGCAACCAGTTTTGTGTGTTGGTCTCGCCGCGGCGCCCGAGATGGGTGATCTGGATCATGATTGCCGCACCTTCGTCGTGGACCGCCTGCGAGAACTTCTGCAGGTACGGAATGATGCGGTCGGTCGCGATGTTGAGTTGCGATGCGGGCCAGGTCGAGTCTCGGGAGACGTAGGATGAACCACCGAACATCGTCAGTGCGAGACCGCCGCGGGCCTTCTCAACGTGATAGCGCTGATAGCGGGAGCCCGGCATACCGCCATCTTCTTCAAGGCCACAGGCGTGACTGGTCGACATAATGCGGTTGCGCAGCGTGAGGCCCTTGAGTTGGAAGGGCTCGAGGATCGGGTCATGCGTGCGTGAGATTGTTGCATCGAACGCGTGATCGGGCCGGTTCATGCCGTATCGCCCGGGGCTGCAGCACGGATGGCAAGCGCATGGACGGTGCCGGCGAGTTCTTCCACCAGCGCCTCATTGACGAGACGGTGACGCTCGAGCCGCGACTTCCCATCGAATGCCTCAGCGACGATCTTGACGCGATAATGCGTATCGCCCGTTCCTGAAGAGCCCGCGTGCCCCGCATGCAGATGAGACTCGTTGATGACTTCGAGTGATGCCGGAGCAAACGCTTTTTCCAGCTTGGCGCGGATCGTTTCATCCATTTCCATCGTACTATCCCTCGATACGGCGTTGTGTTCGGCTTGGCAGTCGGCCTCAGGCGCCAACTGGTTTCGGGCGTCGTTCGGTTTCGGGCGCTGCGCCTCTGGAGTTCGTTTATGGCTTGTACGCCACGTCCATCGATGTCCGATGCCGCCGCGCCATCGCGCCGCTTGTGCCAGTTGGCGACGACGCTCATAGTGCGCAGCTGATGAAACTCGACTCGAAATACTTCGACAGCATCCGTGTCAAACCCCGGGGTAAAGCCAAGCCCGAGGAAAAAACGGCGACGGGCACCTGTCAATGGCGCGGCTGCACCAAGGCTGCGACACACCGTGCGCCGCGTGGGCGCGGTGCCGAGGGCGCATATTACAATTTCTGCGTCGACCATGTGCGGACCTACAACAAGTCGTACAACTACTTTAGCGGGATGAGCGACGACGAGTTTATCGACTATCAGAAGTCTGCGGCCACCGGACATCGCCCAACCTGGACCGTCAGTTCAAACGGAACAGCCAACGTTGGGAGCGACGCAAAGCCGGGGCGCCGTAAAGGTCGCGCAGCCGGCAAGTTCGATCCGGCGTTCGCGGCGCATGACCCACACGGGCTATTCGGCGAACAGGCGACGCCTGACAAGTTGCGGCGACGCCCGGTGCGGAGCATGGAACGTAAAGCGCTCTCGGAAATGCACCTGCCGGAAGACGCGTCAAAGGCGGAGATCAAGGCGCGCTTCAAGGAACTCGTGAAACGCCACCACCCTGACAGCAATGGCGGGGATCGCGGGGCGGAGGACAAGTTGCGCGAAGTCATCCAAGCCTATAATTATCTGAAAAAAGCGGGCCTTGCTTAAGGCCGGATTGAATTGAAAGCGGCGGCGTCGACGTCCCGCCTGGCACGACACATCTCCACGAGCTGCATCTGCCGAAACCAGCAAGCGGGCTGGTACATCCGGTAGTATTGCGCCTCCACTTTAGGGACATCTGACACGCCATGAGTGTTGCAACGAAGCCTGCCGCGAAACAGACCGCAAAGTCGGCCAGCTCCGACGCGGAGACACATGTTGCGAGCGAGCCGGCCGGCCTCCCAGACACGACTGTTTCCGTCCGCAAGGTATTCGGGATTGAAAGCGACCTCGAGGTGCCGGCTTACAAGCAGGCATCCGAGCACGTGCCGGAGGTCGACGAAGACTACCTTTTTGATCCGGCAACGACGCTCGCGATCCTGGCAGGCTTCTCACATAATCGGCGCGTGATGGTTCAGGGCTATCACGGCACCGGAAAATCAACGCACATCGAGCAGGTTGCTGCGCGGCTGAACTGGCCATGCATCCGAGTCAACCTCGACAGTCATGTCAGTCGGATCGATCTGGTCGGCAAGGATGCGATCGTGATCCGCGACGGGCAACAGGTGACGGAGTTTCGTCCGGGCATTCTGCCGTGGGCCTTGCAGACCAACACAGCGCTCGTGTTCGACGAATATGATGCCGGGCGACCCGACGTCATGTTCGTCATCCAGCGCGTCTTGGAGGTGTCGGGCAAGCTCACGCTGCTCGACCAGTCCTCTGTGATCCGACCGCATCCGGCATTCCGGATGTTTGCGACGACGAACACGATTGGCCTTGGGGATACGAGCGGGCTCTATCATGGAACTCAGCAGATCAACCAAGGGCAAATGGACCGTTGGTCGGTCGTCGCGACACTGAATTATCTTCCGCACGATGCCGAAGTGGATATCGTCGCTGCGAAGGTCAAATCATTTTCCTCCAAGAAAGGTGGGAAAGAGCTCGTCTCAAATATGGTCCGGGTTGCAGATCTGACGCGTAACGCCTTCATCAACGGCGATCTTTCGACCGTGATGAGCCCACGGACCGTAATCACGTGGGCGGAAAACGCAGAGATTTTTGGCGATGTTGCGCTCGCGTTCCGCCTGTCGTTCGTCAACAAGTGTGACGAACTTGAGCGCTCCGTCGTTGCAGAGTTTTATCAGCGCTCCTTCGGTGAGGACCTGCCTGAATCGACCGTCAATCTGGCCATGGCATAACCCGCGGCGCTTCACTTCTGATCTCGCGGAACCAACGCACGCATGGCCAACACCTCGTCCAAACCCTCCAATCGCAAGGAAAACCCGGCGGAGCCGTTCAAGCGGACACTGGCTGTGGCATGCCGCGCAATCTCGGCTGATGAAAATCTCGAGGTGACCTATACGGCTGCGCAGCCTTCACTCGACGGGGCTTCAATGAAGCTGCCGGAGCCGAGCCGGATGCCGGGTGCCGAGGAG
>JBCBXF010000107.1:0-10342 GCA_039816705.1 Pseudomonadota bacterium
ACCTCGAACGCGAAATCGAGCATGTCTTCTTCCATGTCTTCGCGCGCCCCCGTTTTCGCCACCCAACCCGGATCAACATAGACGTGGCAGGTTGCGCAGGCGCAGGCGCCACCACATTCCGCTTCGATGCCGGGGACCGAGTTTTTCACCGCCGCTTCCATGACGGTCATTCCCGCCTCGGCTTCGACGGCATGTTCGGCACCGCTGTGTTCGATGAATGTGATCTTGGCCATGGGCCCGTCCTCGTGCTTCGGGATGTCGCGCATCGTGAGCGCAAAAAATGTGAGGGAGCGGTAGCGCGCCGGCACGCCGTTGAAAAGCCACCACATGCGCGGCATAGGCGCATCCAGATCGCCGGCCAGCGCGACGATTGCGACACAATCTGACGACCGCGTATGACCAACAGCGCCGGTCAGACGCTCGGCACTGTTAAAGACCGGGAGCCGTGAGCTGGTCGATCTCGTAAAACACATCATCGGCGCACGCGCGCAACGTCACGATGTGCGCGCGTTGGCAAGGCGCATCGCCGCTAGTATCGCGCTCTGCCGCCGCCGCCGCATCACCAAGCGCAAAGGCGCCAACGCCGCGCGCCGAACCCTTGATTGTGTGGGTCAAACGCATCCACGGATCAGGGCATCCGACAGCGCCCTGCAACTGCAAGAGGAGATCACGAAGCGAGTCGCGAAAGAGCCCAAGGATCTCCTGCTCAAGTTCCGGATCGCTCATGGTGTATGCCGCCAGATGCACGCGGTCGATCGCGGTTCCAGTCGTCGACCGCTCCTGCAGAAGCACACCCATCGCGCATCCTTTCGATCAAACGGAAACAACCCGTCCGATGATCGTCGCGCCGAGGCGTTAACAAATCCTAACATCGTGCGGTGCGCAGAACGTTCTTGCAGCCCGCGTACGGCGCGATTTCGCCGCAAAGCTAGGCTAGCCGACCTGGGTGGGGGCAAACCGCGTCGATGGATGATGTTGATCATGGCCATCCGGCCTGTTCAAAAGACCTGTTGATTGAATAGCTTCGACCGTCCAGGTGAGGGACGTTTGCAGGCTTTTGAGGTAAGCACCCGCTCAACCGTCGAATTACCAGAGATTCGATGGCTGGAGTTTGGGGCTGTCGGCGTAGGGGCTGGACGTACCGGGGCATGGCGAAACAGGATAAAAATGTTGCGTCAACGTCTGTAGGCGTTCCGAACGAGCCGGCGGGCGCAACGAGGTCCGACGCGTCGCCAACGGCGCCGAGTGGCGATACGCCCCAAGTCGTAGAAGCGGCACCGCCTCAGGTCCCCGAACTGTCGACCGAGACCGGCCCTGTTCCCGTCCGCCGTGTTGGTCGCCGTCGCGCCGCCGGTCCGGCCGCCGCAACCGGTGCTGCCGCGGCAGCAAACGATGATGTCCCCTCGATCGGGGGGCTGATCTACGCCCTCCAGCAAAAACCTTCCCGACGCCCATTTTCTATCGCCGCCGGCATGTCAGCAGGCTGGTTGGTGATCGCCGGCGTCCTGGCGTGGTTTGCGTTTTCTAGCGAACTCGCAGGCGGTGCGAGCGTGGCAGAGCTGGCAACGCGTCCGCAGTCCTTGCTGATCGCAGCAGCCGTCCTGCTACCGATTGCACTATTCTGGTTTCTCGGCGTTCTCGTCTGGCGCGCGCAGGAACTACGCTTGATGTCATCGGCAATGACCGAGGTTGCCGTGCGCCTCGCTGAGCCGGATCGTCTCGCAGAGCAGTCGGTAGCCTCTCTCGGCCAGACGGTCCGCCGCCAGGTCATGTCGATGAACGACGCGATCAATCGCTCACTCGGTCGCGCCGGTGAGCTTGAGGCGTTGGTGCACAGCGAGGTAGCCGCGCTCGAGCGCGCCTATCACGAGAACGAAGTCCGCGTCCGGTCGCTCATCAACGAGTTGGTCAGCGAACGCAAGTCACTCACCAACAACTCTGATCGCGTGAGCGACTCGATCCGTGGCATTGGTCTGGAAGTCACCCGCGAGATCGTTGCCGCCAGCGAGGTGGCCGCGAAAACCCTGTCGACCGCCACGACGACCCTGACGCAGGAAGTCCAGAAATCCGGCAGCCAACTGACAGCCCGCATTCAGGCAACGAACGACCAGACCGCGCACCTGATGTCCGAGAGCGGCAACTCACTGCTCGCATCCCTTGGCGACATGAACAAGCGCATTGGTGCCGAAGTCCCCGCGTTGCTCGACAAGCTTGCCGGCGAGCAGAACCGCCTGAACAAGATCGTCGAAGGCGCAGGGCGTAACCTCGCCGCGCTCGAAACCGCACTTGGTGAACGCGTGGAGGGGCTCGAAACCTCCCTTGGCAACAAGACAGAACTGCTCCGCGATACGCTGCAGCACAAAATCAAGGATTTCGACGACACGTTTTCGGACAAGGCCCGCCAGCTTGATGCGGCGATCGGCGAAAAGATGAGCCAGTTCGATGGCTCCATGACCACCAAAGCCCAGACCTTTTACCAGACGCTCGACAAGGCCAACTCTGAACTCGATCGCAACATTCTGGAGCGCACGCGCGCGGTCGAGACGACGATGCAGCGCCACGCCTCACAGATCGAACAGAACCTGCAGCGCCAGGCGCAACAAGTCGACGGCACGATCGCCAAGGGCATTGAGGCCGTGCAGCGCGCCAACGAGAACGTCGCCACCCAATCGCTCCGAACACTCGATGGCCTCTCGCAACAAGGCGAGTCACTGCGCGACATCTCGCACAGCCTGCTCGCACAGATCAGCGATCTGACAAGCCGCTTTGACCAGCAGGGTCAGTCGATCATGCGTGCGGCCCACGATCTCGAATCGACCAGCTTCCGGATCGATACGGTGCTTGAGACCCGCCATGCGGAACTATCGAACCTGATGGACGACGTCTCCGCCCAGGCCGAAGCGCTCGACAGCGCCATGCGCAGCAACATGCAGGGCCGCGCAACGAGTGGTGCCAACTTGCGGGAGCGCTACAATCGCGCGGCCGACGATATTGCACGCGACCAGCGCATGGCCGAGCGCCAGCAGCGCCGCGCAGCGTCGGTGCCAATCCCAGATCCCGCTGGCGCCGACCTCGATCAGATGCGCGCAAACCTGCGCCGCGAACTGGATCAGCGCGCCGGACCAGCGCGATCTTCCGGCGAGGCGGCATTGCGCAACCAGATGCAGTCATTCGAGACTGGCGAATCCGCCTCGCCAGCTTCCGTTGAACCAGCGCGGCCGTCCTATGCGTCCCGCCCCACTTCGGCGCCACCGTCTGGTGGGGAGCGCTGGAGCCTTGGCGACTTACTCTCCCGCGCCTCTGATGATGCACCACTGCCAGTTGTCGCCGAGCCTGTGGGCAACGCGTCTGCGGGTTCCGCCACACTCGATCTCAAAAATATGGCCCGCGCGATCGACATGCGCACGGCGACCGATATCTGGTCACGTCTAAACGCGGGCGAACGCAACACCCTCAACCGCGCGATCTACACGAATGAGGGTCAGGCGACGTTTGATGAGATTGGCCGGCGGTTCATCAGCGACACCGCATTTCGCAACAGCGTGAACCGCTACCTGATGGATTTCGAGCAGTTGCTGCGCGAAGTTGATCAGAACGATGCAGGCGGCAGCATCGTCCGCAGTCATCTCGTCTCCGACATGGGCCGGGTTTACCTCCTTCTCGCCCATGCCAGCGGTCGTTTGTCATAGTTCGGCATTTTCTTCGCCGACCAATGTGTGACAGGGGGCATTGCTGATTTGTCACACTTGCATGACAGCGAATCACTCGAACCCGGTACATGGTTGACGCAAACGGAAGCGACCTCCTAAGCGTGCTGAATGTACGGGAGGTTGAGTATGTACACATCACCACGCATTGGGGCGCGTGCGGCAGCGTTGGCGCTGGCAGGGGTCCTCGCAGTCGGAAGCACGGCCGCACTCGCAGGCAAACTTGAGCGGGGCAACCGCAACGTGTCGCCGATCTTTGCTGACGGCAAAATTTACGGCGAAATCTCCGGTGCGTTCATTCTGCCGGATGGTGACGGGCAAGATAGCTTCGGCCGCGACTTTGGCGATTTTCTGCAACGCGACACTGATTTCGGCGCTGCGGTTAAATACCAAATCTCTCCCACTCTCTCGACGGCATTGATCTTCGACGAGCCCTTCGGCGCTAACATTGCATATGATGAAGCGGCGTTTCCAATCGGACCGGGACCACTGCCTGGCGTGTCGGTGAACGGCACGTTCGCTGATCTCACGGTGCTCTCATTCACTTCGATCACGCGTTACAAGTTCAACGAGAACTTCAGCGTTTACGGCGGACCGAGAGCCCAACGCGCAGGATTTGAGGTTGGCTTGCCGTTTCTGGCTGCCACAGGCTTGCTGAATTATCAGGCCAACTCTGGTGATGACTGGGGTTTTGGATATGTTGCAGGCGCGGCCTTTGAGATTCCGCAGTTCAAGGTGCGGGCCTCGTTGACGTATCACTCTGAAATCCAGCATGAGTGGAATATTCGTGAAACCGGCACGACCGCTTTGGGCGCTTTCTCCAATGTCGGCCGATTTGCCAACCAGACGCCACAGGGCGTGGATTTTGACTTTCAGTTCCCGGTGTCCAAGACCACACTCGTATACGGCAACATCCACTGGGCTGACTTTAGCGCAACATCTCTGGTGGTGCCGAGCCTGCCGACTGCGCCAATCCTCGAGTACAACGGAGATAACTGGGCGGCAAAACTTGGTGTGGCACAGGCGTTGAGCCCAACGTGGGTTGTGGCAGCTGATGTAACCTATGAGTGGGAGAGCGGCGAGGATACCAGCCCGTTCCGCACGGCTGATGGTGAAGTCTCACTTGGCCTCGCGTCTCGTCACCAATTCGAAGGTACAACGGTGACGTTTGGCGCGCAGTACAAGGTTCTTGACGCCAACGATCCAAACCCCGCGTTCCTGCCTGGTGTGCCACCTGTCGGGATCTCTTACGGAGACCAGGACGTGCTGTCGCTTGGTGTGAAGATTGGTTTCAGCCTTTCGGAGGACACACCCTCGACGTCGCTAAAGTAAACTGCATGCGGTCGGAATTCCTAAAGACCAGCTGCGACGACACAAAGGTGGATCGGTGAAAACCGGTCCACCTTTTTCGTTTGATGCCACTGTTAAAGTCGCCGCCGCCGCTGCCCCCCGATCAGCATATCCGGGCTCACAGGCGGCCGGGCATTCGGATCCGTTTCGCGTTCATCCGTTTGCGTGTCGCGTAGCGGCAGATCGTTCCGCAAGGGTCTGTCATCCCGTTCCGGCGTTCTCGACAACGACCGCGGAGACGCCGGTCTGAGCTTCACACGCCCGGCCCACGCGGCGACACGCGGCAGGATTGCACGCACGCTCGCATCAAGTGCCGCAACACCCGCCGGCGCACTGTCACGCGCGGCCCGCGTGGTCTCAGCGAACCCACGCTCCGTCAAAACACGCGCACGCCGTGGATCAATCAGTCGTACGAGAATGTCAACACGCGCCACAGCGCGCCGACCATCCAGTTCGATCTCGAACGCGCGGATATCGGTGGCGAGCGCCACATCGGCATCCAGCCGATCGCCCGCGCGCGCGACGGCCCCAAACTTGCTCGATCGCCCCAGCGTCTCGATCATTCGCGCCTGCACCAACCGCGGTAGCTGATCAGACCACGACGCATTGGCAAAATACTGGATCTCCTGACGCCGCGGACGGATCGCAATCCGATCGCCTGCGAGCGCACGCAACGCCTGCGGTTCGTTCACGACGAGATGAAGTCTGTCGACACCACTGCTGCGCTTGCCCGCCACAGCGGTTGTCCGCGGGGCGCTGGTAAGATCATACGTCTGCGGAGGAACGGCAGGACCAAGGCTGTTCACCGCGGTGCAGCCGCAAAGCAGCAGCACTACAACGACTGGCGCAACGCCGATATGTGCCGTGCGCTTTGCCACGCTTTCGCGCTCCAAAATTTCAGCGGTCTTCACCCGGCGCAACAACATCGCACGCCTCGCCGATTCTATTGCGGAGTGTATTCCGGGACCTGAGACCCACCAAACAGCAAACGCTGTGGATTACGGTCTATCCCCGCCAGAACGCGGTCGAGATTTCGCACCATTCGGCGGCCATCCCGCATGAAAAGTTCGACCTCGGCCAGCGATCGCTTCGTCGAGCGGGTCAACGTCTCAGCGTTCTGGCCAAAACTCCCCTCGAGTTGCGCTGACAACCGCCGAAACGACGCAACAGCCTCACGCGCATCAACGAGCACAGACTGTCCGTCCTTGCCCTCAAGAAAGCCTGAGACGCGTGTCAGTGTCATATCGAGCTTGCGTGCAGCAGACTGCAGTTGCGCGGAAAGCCCCCGCACATCGGCGAAGACGCGCTTCACCTCACCTTTATTCTCCGCAAGTGACTGCGTGAAGGCTTCGATATTGCCGATCGCACGCGCGACGCGCGCCTCGTTCTTTTCAACGACGCCATCGACACGCTTCACAACGTTGCCGGCCTCCGCAACCACAGCACCCGCACCTTCAAGCCCGGACGTAACGCGCTTCACACTCGCAACGATCTCATCCAGATCGTCCTTTTTCCCCGCAAGACCGGCGGTGAACGTTTCGACATGGGTCAACGAACGCGCAAGCCGTTTTTCGTTGTCGGTGATCGCCGTGTCGAGACGCGTGACCATTCCTTGCGCCTGCACGAGCAATGGCTCGATCCGGTCGAATTTGCGCGCCAGGTTTCGCACGTCACGAATGGCGCCGGTTATCTCGTTCTTATTGGCAGCGAGCGTGCCGGACAGCGCTTCAATGTTGGCGATCGTGCGCTTGATCGGACCACTGTTTGTCAGCAGTATCTCGTTGACCTTGCCGATTGCGGCATCAGCGTTGCCAAGCACCTGCGGCGCCGCATCAAGCAGGCCAATGGCATTCTCCTCCGCGGGAATGCGCGACAGATGACGTGCGCTGGATGCTGGCCGAAGCGCGGTCCCCCGGCTTCCGGCGGAGATTAATATCGTGGCGCCACCTGTCAGCCCCTGACGTGCGATACGTGCACGGCTGTCTTCTCGCACCGGCGTCGCCAGCGTCACGTCAAGCGCGACGCGAACTTTTGTTGTGTCCACCGCGTCAATCGTCAGCTTCACTACGCGTCCGACACGCACACCGTTGAAGTTCACCGGCGTCCCACGGGTCACGCCGTTCACTGGGCCGTCGAAAAGCACGACGTAGCGTTTAGCGTTACTGCCCGCGCCAAAATTCTGCATCCAATGTGCAAAACCGGCGACCGCGCCACAGAGCGCGAGGACAAACAAACCGATGACGAAATGATTGGCACGGGTTTCCATAATTAAACTCCGCCAGGAAACGGGGTTGCTCGGGAACGCGATACCACGCGAAATGTGTCGGCGACGTACAAGGTGACTGACACGAGTTGTGACACGACAGGCGACAATGTCTACGCAGCTTGCGCCGCTGCAGCCCGGCCGCGAGGGCCGCAGAAATACGCTTCAATCCAGGGATGATCAGGCGCGCGGCGCAGCTCATCCGGCGTACCCGTCCGCACAATCCGCCGCTCCGCCAGAACAGCAACGCGGGTACATGACGCGAACAACGAATCGAGATCGTGTGTCACCATATACACCGTGAGACCCAGCGCTTCGCGGAGGGTGCTGATCAGCGCGTCGAAGGCAGCCGCAGAGATCGGGTCGAGGCCCGCCGTTGGTTCATCCAGAAAAACGATTTGAGGATCGAGCGAGAGCGCACGCGCGAGACCGGCGCGTTTGCGCATCCCGCCAGAAAGCTCCGCCGGATACTTGTGAGCTGCCGTCTCCGGCAGACCAACCAGTCTGAGCTTCAACATCGCGAGCTCGCGCCGCAAGCCGTCGGGCAAAGCAAGTTGCTCACGCATTGGCACTTCAATGTTCTGCAGCACCGTGAGGCCGCCGAACAGCGCTCCATCCTGGAAAAGAACTCCGAAGCGCACTGGCCTATCGCTGATACGATCCACACCATCCCGCAGCGTGACTGTGCCGGCCTCGAAAGTCTCGAGCCCAGTGATACATCGCAGCAGCACCGATTTGCCCTGCCCTGATCCACCAACAACGCCAAGCGCCTCCCCGGCATAGACGTCAAGATCAAGCCCATCGAAGAGAACCTGCGCGCCATACCGCTTCACCAGCCCGCGCACGCTGACAACAGGCACTGGCATCGCCGCCACATCGTCAGTTCGGAAATTTGTCTCTTCTCGAACCGGCATCATCAAACCCCGATCGCGGAGAGAAACAACGCGAACACGGCATCGAGCACAATCACCACAAAGATCGCTTTCACAACGGCGCTGGTAACGTGGCGCCCCAGTGAGTCGGCGCTTCCTGTGACGCGCATCCCCTCAAGACACCCGATGAGCGCAATCGACACCGCGATAAACGGGGTCTTGATCATCCCGACAACCAGATGGCGCAGCTCAAGCGCGTCTTGCAATCGCAGGAGATAGTCAAAAGGCTCCATCCCGAGCGCGAGCGCTGCGATCACCCCCCCGCCCGCAAGACATGCGACGTTGGCAACAAACGTGAGCAGTGGCAGCATGACCAGCAGCGCGAGCACCCGCGGCACAACAAGCACGACCATCGGATCGATCGACAGCGTTCGCAGCGCATCAATCTCCTCACGCATCCGCATCGCACCAATCTCAGCGGTAAAGGCGGAGGCCGAGCGCCCGGCCACCATGATCGCGGTCAGCAGAACACCAATTTCACGCAGTGAAAGGATCGCAACCAGATCCACGGCGTAGACCTGCGCGCCATAACCTGCGAGTTGCGCTGCCCCCTGCTGCATCACCACGGCCCCGATCAGCACGCAGATGAGGACGATGATCGGCACAGCCCGCAGTCCCACATGCTCGATGTGATGAACGAACGCATTGGGCCGCCACAGCCGTGGCGTCAGGGCGACGCGGGCTATTGTGACGACCATCATCCCGAGAAAACCGATCAGCGCATAACCAAAGGCCGCAGCCCGAACGGTCGCGGCGCCGATGTCAGTGATGATGCTGGAGCGGCGCGTCCGCGCATGTCCCGCCGCGTCCGATGGCGGAACATCCACCGTCTCGAGCAGCAGCGCATGGCGGTCCTGCAGAGCGATGAAGCGAGGCGCACCCCGACCGCGCGCGAGTTCTAGCGCCGCACGTCTCAGCAGCCAGGCTCCCGCAGTATCAAGATGCTCGAGACGTCCGCAATCGACGACGACCTGCGCACGCGCGACGCCTTGCGAGGCGACCAGCAGGCGCTCAAGCAGTCGATCCAGCTCACCCGCACGATCGATCGTCCAGCACCCTTGCGCGCGCAGCCGCATAGCGCCGTCATCCGTCAACAGCACGGCTTGCGCATCGCTCGTTTCCGCGGCCGCAACCATGGTGCGCTCCCAAACGCGCGGACGACGCGCGTGCAAATGATTCGCTGGATCGAACGGTATCGCAGCCTGACGGTGAGACGGCGGGACAGCGCGCAATATCCCCGACCGTTTCACCGCACGAGAGCGTCACACCTCTGCGGACGAGGACCGGTCACCATCGGCCTCATGGGCGGCATGACGCTTCGCAAACACAACGGCAGCCACGAGCGCCAGAGCGGAAAGCAAAGCCATCGCCAGAAAAGCCTGACCGCCGTACGCCGCAAAGAGCCAACCCGCCCCGCCAATTGCTCCAGCCATGAAGAACCCGGCGGCAAGTGTGTTGTGCACGCCCTGCGCTGTCGCAGAGCGCGCCTCACCTGCAAGCGTTGCGATCAGATGCACCGCCGCAAGATGAACGGCGCCGAACGTCAGTCCGTGAAGGAGTTGAACGACAAAGAGCACAGCAAGTGGTGGCTCAAGTGCAGTAAGCGGCCAGCGCAAAACACCTGCGCCGATGCCGACGATGAGCAGCATGGGCGCACCGAACCGTGCAATCAGCTTTTTCGAGACCACGAAGACACCGATCTCGGCGCCAACACCGACGGCCCACAGCATCCCGATTGCCAGCGGCGCAATACCAATGCTCTGCCAGTGGATGGTTGCAAACGCATAGTAGACCGCATGCGACGCCTGCCCGAGCCCACTCGCAAGAAAGAGGAGCATAAAGCGCTGTCGGGTCAGCAGATGCCATGTATCACGCCATGTCACGTCAGCATGCGCCGCATGCTGCACCCTGGGATGATCGCTCTGCGCCGCAATAAGGTGCGCCACAATCACAAGCACCAAGGCCGACGCAAGCAGAAGGAAAATAATCCGCTCCGCGCCGAATGTGCCAAGCACCCAGCCGCCGACGAGACCGGCAGCAATAAAGGTCAGCGAACCCCATGTTCGCATCCGCCCGTAGTCGAGCCCGCT
>JBCBXF010000108.1:0-10338 GCA_039816705.1 Pseudomonadota bacterium
GCACGTTGCCCGCCGACTTCGACATTTTCTCTCCGGCGTTCAGCAGAAACCCGTGCGCAAAGACACGCTTCGGCAAGGATGGTAGCTACAGCCATGAGGCGATCGTCAATCGTGTGAACGCGGATCTGGCGAATGATCTGGGCAATCTTGCGCAACGCTCGCTTTCGATGATTGCCAAGAACTGCGACGCCGCAGTGCCCGAGCCGGGAGCGCTCAGCGACGAGGACGCTTCGATTCTCGCTGCGACGGATGCGTTGCTCGCAGATGTGCGTGCCGATATGGAGCGGCAGGCGATGCACAAAGCATTGGAGCGGATATGGGGCGTGGTGGCGGAGACCAATCGCTATTTCGCCGGTCAGGAACCGTGGGCGCTCAAAAAGACGGATCCAGAGCGGATGGGGACGGTGCTCTATGTCACTGCGGAGGTGATCCGTCAGGTCGGAATTCTCGTTCAACCGTTCGTGCCAGGTTCGGCTGAGCGGCTCCTCGATCTTGTGGCTGTCGAGGCGGCGCAGCGGACGTTTGACTGTCTTGGAGCCGCGCATCGGCTTGTGGCAGGCACGGCACTTCCGAAGCCGGAAGGGGTGTTTCCCCGCTACGTCGATGCTGAGACTGCCTGAGGTGCATCATGCTTGTCGATCACCACTGCCATCTGGATTTCCCCGAGCTTCACGATCAGCTGGGCGACGTCATTGCACGTGCGAAGAACGCCAACGTGGGATTGATGGTGACGATCTCAACGCGCATTCGGCAATTCGACAAACTGCGGGCGATGGTTGAAGCGGAGCCGCGGATCTTCTGCTCCGTTGGCACGCATCCCCACTACGCGGATACCGAACTGGATATCCCCGTCAGCGAGATTGTCGCGCTGAGCGCGCATCCGAAATGCGTTGCGATCGGGGAAGCCGGGCTCGATTTTCACTATCAAAGGGCGCCACGTGAGGCCCAGGCGGAGGGGTTTCGCAATCACATCGCCGCGGCGCGTGAGACAGGCTTGCCACTGGTCATTCATGCGCGTGACGCGGATGATGAGACCGGCGACATCCTCGAAGACGAAATGGCGAAGGGGGCGTTCTCGGCGGTACTGCACTGTTTCACGGGTGGGCGGCGTTTGGCGGAGCGTGGGCTTGCGCTCGGGCTTTATGTCTCGTTCTCAGGGGTGCTGACGTTCAAGAACTCCGATGCGCTGCGCGCAATCGCGCGGGATGTGCCGACGGACCGTTTGCTGGTGGAGACTGATGCGCCGTATCTGGCGCCTGTGCCGTTTCGAGGGAAGAAAAACGAACCGGCGTTTGTGGCGCACACAGCGGCAATGCTTGCCGATGTGAAAGGCATGAGCGTGACTGAGCTGGCCGACCGGACGACGGAGAATTTCTTCCGGCTCTACTCCAAGGTTCCACGCACGGCGATGGGCCCCGCCGAGGGCGCTGCAGCATGACGGCGACGCTGACCATTCTGGGATGTGGGTCGTCCGGCGGCGTTCCAAGATTGGGCAACCAGTGGGGCAAGTGTGATCCCGCCAATCCGAAGAACCGTCGCCGACGTTGCTCTGTGCTGATTGAAAAGACGACCGACAACGGCACGACGCGTGTGCTGATCGATACCTCGCCGGACGTGCGCGAGCAGTTGCTGGACGCACAGGTCGATCATCTTGATGCCGTGGTCTACACGCATGATCACGCTGACCACACGCACGGGATTGATGATCTTCGCGTGCTTGCCCTGATCGCGCGCAAGCGGGTGCGCGTCTACTATGACGCGGCGACGCGCAAGACGCTGAATGAGCGCTTTGGCTACTGCTTCAAGGCTGTCGCGCCGGAGTATCCGCCGATCCTCGAAGGTCATGAGATTGAAGCGGGAGACACGCTGGTCGTCAAAGGGGCGGGAGGAAAATTAACGCTCCAGCCGTTTGCGCAGGAGCATGGCACGATCACGTCACTCGGTATTCGTTGCGGCGCGCTCGCCTATTCAAGCGATATCAGCGATGTGCCGCATGCGTCGCTTGCCGCGCTGCGTGGGCTCGATATGTGGATTGTTGATGCGTTGCGCTACACCTATCACCCCGCGCATTTTGCTGTGAAGGATGCGCTGCACTGGATCGAGCGGATGGCGCCAAAGCGAGCTTTGTTGACCCATCTGCACATTGATCTTGACCACGATATCCTCAATGCCGAGACGCCTGATCACGTCGCGCCCGCGTTTGATGGGCTGAAAATCACATTCGATGATGCTCCATCGGACTTTTAATCTCTGTCGCTGCTGTCGCGCTCCACATCAAGCACCACCTTTCCAGCCGTCGCGTTCTCGCGTGCATGGGCGCGGATCGCGAAGGGTATTGTCAGCAGGTATGCGAGATCGATCAGGATCAGCGCGAACCAGGTCCGCGTGACAAGCAGCGCGACAGTGGCGGCGACACCCAGCAGAATGAACATCGAATAGTCCGCGCTGAACGAGAGCCTCTTGAACGAAAAGGTCGGCACCCGCGAGAGCATGAGTGTCGCGATGCAGGCGAGATAGATCGCAATCGCCTCCGGGTACTGTTCGATCGGAGCGATGTTGGCGAGTGATATAAACATCGGCAGGAATGCGAGCAGTGCGCCGGCAGGCGCGGGGACGCCGACGAAGAATTTTGCACCGCCTGGTTGAGGCGGGTCTTCTCGGCTCATGACGTTGAAGCGGGCAAGCCGCAGTGCGCATGTCACGACATAGAGCAGAACGACAATCCAGCCGAAGGATTGGAGCGCCTGCAGCGACCAGAGATAGAGCACGAGGCTCGGCACCACGCCAAAATTCAGGAAGTCTGCAAGGCTGTCCAGTTCAGCGCCTACGGCACTTGCGGACTTGAAGAGCCGGGCGATGCGGCCATCAAGGCCATCGAGGATTGCAGCGATGAAGACCATCACGACAGCCCAGCCAAACTGGCGTTCGATGGCATACAGAATTGCGAACAACCCGGCGCAGATCGCCGTGACGGTCAACATGTTGGGTGCGAGGAAACGAAGCGGAAGCTGTCGGGTTCGCGATTTTGGGCGCTTGCGCTCAGACATGGGCCGTTGAACCTCGTTGCGGTGCCGCGACGGTTATCCGTCCGTGAAGCGCCCTGCGTTGGATCAGCCTACGCGGCGAGAAACGCCTCCATACCGCGCCTTTGATGGTAGCGGCGCCAGGTGTCTGGCGCTTCGGCTTTTTCATACCAGAAGACGGGGCAGGTGATCTCACCAATCCATAGCGCCAAAAGCAGTGCCGGTGTTTCGGTGGTTTTCAGCCGATGTGGCATGCCGGATGGGACGACAACGGCGTCGCCGGTTGTGCGGGGGATCAGATCGCCGTCAAGTCCGGTGCTGATCGCGACGTTGCCAGATGCGACGAAGTAGAGCTCGTCTGCGCGATGATCATGCAGCGGATAGTCGATTTCGGGAGCGAGGAGGAAATAGGTCGCCATACACTCGGGATGTTGCACAATGCCGGCGGGCCCGCAGACATGCGCGGCAAGCATTCCGTCCGCAAGATGTCGGTCGGCAAGATCCGGATAGCAGGAGTACCAACCGACAGCTGATGCAACCTTTGCGATGGCGTCCCCGTAGGTCGTTGCGCCATCGCGGATATCGTCGAGCAGCGGTGAGAGATGGGCGAGTGCTGCAAGGTCATCAGGCGATTTCGGCGACTTGCCGAGCTTGGCTTTCAGAGCGTCATCGAGAGCGGAGACAAAAGGCGCGACAGATGGCTGGGTGTCCAGCTTGTCCAGCAATGCATCCCGCACGGCCTTCAAGAACCTGTTGGCTGTATTCTTTTTGCCCATGACGCGCGGCGCCCGTTAGGACGATGACATGGCTGTGCTGCCCCGGCCGATGGCAGCGACGCCGGTGCGCGCAACCTCGACAAGCCCAAGCGGGCCCATAAGCGCGACAAACTGTTCGAGCTTGCTCGTGCGACCGGTAATCTCAAAGACAAAGTGCTCTGTCGAAGCATCGACCACAGACGCCCGAAAGGCCTCTGCAAGGCGCAGCGCCTCGACGCGTTTATCACCTTTGCCGGCGACTTTGACGAGCGCAAGTTCCCGCTCCAGCGATGTGCCGGAGACGGTGAGATCATTCACGTAATGCACAGGCACGAGACGTTCGAGCTGCGCCTTGATCTGCTCGATCACCATCGGCGTGCCCTTGGTGATGACCGTGATCCGCGAGAGATGCGCCTCGTGCTCCGTCTCCGTCACGGTGAGGCTGTCGATGTTGTAGCCGCGGCCGGAGAAGAGCCCGATCACGCGGGCGAGGACCCCGGGTTCGTTGTCGACGAGCACAGAGAGGGTGTGCTGTTCGACCGCTTCGTTGACCACCTGTTTCGGGTAGTGTGAAGGAGGGCTCGGGAGAGGTTGGCTCGACATGGCATGTCAGTCCGGGTTCGTTGAGAGCGGGTCGGTGCAGTGCATAGCTCACGGTCCGGCGGCGGGGAAGGGTCGGTGCGCGCGTGGTGCTACCGCCCTTCTCACAGTTCGTTGCCCGGCGGATCGTCAAAGCACGCGTGTCGTGACGCTCCCGGTAAGCAAGGTTAGCAGGTTTCGTAGGGGTGAGGCCTCGTCTCCTGCGCTCTGCGTCAGGATGAACTCCGACATGAAGAGCACGATCAGCGGGAGCAACGCCAGCTGGAAGATCTTTACCGTTGTTGCGAGACGCTGAGCGTCGCGGGCATTGAGGTTGGCGCGCAGGATCGACAGTCCCAGCATCACGGAAATCGCCGTGTAGGTCACAACGAAGACGATGTCGGAGACGGTCGCGCGGTCATAGTCGACCTTCGGGATCGCGAGATAGAGTGCGATGGAGGAGAGCAGCGCTGTTACCTGAATAGCGACCACCGACTCGAGCCGCTCAGACGGGATGAACACGGAGAGCCATGTCACGGCGAGGATGACGATCAGCGGAACAATGACCTGGAGATAATAGTCGGTCGCCTTGCGCTTCATGATCCAGGTGTAGTTGAACTTGTCGAGTGGCAGGATCACGCGGTCTCCCGCACGCGTCCCGACGACGGAGATAATATCCTGATCCGAGCCGACGTAAGCGCTCTCGCTTTTCCAGCCGTCGGTCTTGAACTCCGTCTTGCGCAGGCGCGTTGGCGGAGGCTGGATGAAGAAAGGCTCTGTCGTCTTTGACGGCTGGAACGAGATCGAAAAGCGCTGGCGATCGAATGGGTAATCGGCCAACTCCGGATCAAACGTAAATTTTCCGGTGATGCGCCAGAGTTGCAGGCCCTGATTGTCTTCCGCGGCGTAGATCCGGCGTGCGCTAATCACCGGCTCATTGCTCAGCGGAGAGCGAAACGCGTTGGTGAACTCGATGTCTGGCAGTGAGACATCTCCAGCGGTGCGGAAAGACAGATAAAATTCCGCCATGAACGTCTTTTCGTTGCTGTCGACACGGAACAATCGCACGACATCGACGGCGGTGTAGACGACGGGGACATCGAGCACATCGCCGCTGCGCGGAACGTACTGGCGCGGGGCGAGCGTGATGTCGGTTTCATCGCTGCGCTGGCGGATCAAGAGGGTTTGTTCGGCCACCGCACGTGCTTGCGTGAATGACCAGTCCTGCCACCAGCCGCGGAACATCTTCTGGCCAGTGCGATGCGCGGCAAGGCCTTTGGCGATGGTCTTGCGCAGCGCTGCGATATCGCTGTCTGCCGCCGCGCCTTTCGCCGCCTCCGCCATCAACATCAGCGCGTCGCCGTGTTGTGCCCCTCGTCCAACGGCACGGCGGTTCTTGCGCTCACGGACATCGGTGATCGGTGTCGGATCGATGAACTTCTCGCAGGACGCTGGGGCCTTGGTGTTGCGGACGTCGTCGAAGATCCACTGGTCGTTCGGGTTCTTCCAGATCCGCTGTTGGAGGCGTTCGTTGTACACTTCCGGTACGCCTTCGCGACCCAACTCGAACATATCCGCCGGATAGCGCTCGCTGGCAAGCAAGCGCTTGATACGTGATACACGACCCAGCACCACGAAGGCGGGCGGCGGGTTTGCGACCTTGCGCAACTTCCTGAGAAACTGCGCGCCGCCGCCACTGTGAACGGCGAGGAACACCACGTCCGCCCTTGCCTTGCGTATGGCTGTGACGGTTTTCTCGATCGCATCATCGTCGAGGGTGTAGTCCGCGTTGCGCTTCAGCCAGTGGGTTTGCAGAGGCGCGCTCGCAGTGTTGTTTGCGTTGTCGTCGCCGTCGCCGCTGCTGGCATTCGCCTCGCTCTCTCCGCCGATCGCATCGGCGATGCTTGCAGCGTAAATGTCACCGTCGAGCCCGATGAATGCCGGTCGCTTGAATTTCTTCGCGTTGATGAAGCGTCGGACGGCGACGATCTCGTCGCTCACTGCAGGTTCCATCGAAAAGACGGTCGGAAACCGAGCGTAGATGTCGCCGCGTGACATTCCGGAGATCCACGGGACGCCTGCACTGCCTACACGCTCAACGACACCCTGCCCGCGGGTGGACGACGACATACCAACGATGCCGATGAGGTCAGGGAGACGCAGGGCTGCGTCGACGTTGCGGGAGGTTGTTTGCGCTGTGGCGAAATCGTCGAAGTACTGGATCTGGAGCGGTCGCCCGGCGATGCCACCCGCATCGTTTATCTGTTTGGCGCGCTGGGCGGTGAAATGGCGGATCGAGGTGACGACGCCTGGTGTGAAGCAGCGGTTGCGATCCGAGGAGTACATGACTGCGATCGTGACCGGGGTCGGCGGCGCGGCATGCGTGGCGGCGACTGACGCAATGACTGCGATTGCGGCGAGGGCAGGGCTGAGAATGCATGCGATGGCACCTCGCCAAGGGATCGATGACTGGCCCAGCGCACTCAGACGTTCAAAGGCTCCCGCGAGCGTCACTGCTACCACTCCTACGCCGTACAACTCCTGTTCTCAGTTAGAGCAAGCTGTGGGCGGAGGCGAGCCACAATGAGCCGCGCCGCGTTTGGCTGAGGCGGCGGCGCGGTGAAGAAGACACGATCGGGTGTGTGGAGAGCGAGGAGACTATTACGTGACCGGTCGTCGCGTCAGCCGGTGCGCCAGTCGTGGCTGGTCTCGACTGTCTTTTCATCGACCGTCGCGCCGCGTGCCCGGTTCATGCGGAGCTGTTCTTTGAGCGCCGTGATCGACGGCGCGATGAGAAAGCCAAACGAGACAGCGCCATCTTTCTCGGCGACGGCGTGGTGCAGTCGGTGCGCCTGGTAAACACGCTGGAGATAACCGCCGCGCGGGACCACGCGAAAGCCGAAACGGTGGTGCACGAGGATATCGTGCATAAACAGGTAAATTGCGCCGTAACCGACCAGCCCGAGCCCGATAAAGAATGCTGGCGTCCAGAGGTGCAAGCCGATGACCATGAATGACATCGATATGCCGGCGAAAAAGATGCCGAACCAGTCGTTCTTTTCAAAGCCGCCGTCATAGGGCGCATGATGCGATTTATGGAGTGACCACAACGCGCCGTGCATAATGTATTTGTGCGTTGACCACGCCACCAGTTCCATCGCCGCGACCGTTCCGATGAAGATCGCAAAATAGTAGGCGAAAGTGAGCATGGCGGGCTCCGTGTCGGCCGAAATCCAGGGGGGTCGCGTCAGGGCCGCAACATACGCGCGTCGCCCCGCAAAACACCGCGACACAACGTTGCGCCGCGACGTTCCGCCGGTTGTAGATTTTCGCGACGGGAGGCCGCGTCACGCGCCTTCGGCGTTGGCTTCGTGGCGCTTCATAAGTGTCGTCACGAGCAAATCGGCGTATGCGCTGAGCGTGGCGTGGCAGGTCGATGGCAGCATGCTGATGGCCGCATCGCGCTGTGCAAACGCGGCGGCACGGGCAGCTTCCAGCCCATGAAAGGCCACCAGTGTCGGTTTGCCCACATCGTTGCCGACATCCTTGCCGGCAGTCTCGAGGGTTGCGCTCGCGTCCAGCACGTCGTCGAGGGTTTGAAACGCATGACCGAGGCGCATGCCGAACTCGTGCAGAGCCTCGGCGTGCGCATACGGGGCGTCGGCCACGATCGCGCCGATCCGACAGGCCGCGCTGAAGAGCGCTCCGGTTTTCCGACGATGCATGACCTCAAGTGCTTTTTCGCGAGGCAAGGTCTCATCGAGGCCGTGAAGGTCTTCCTCCTGACCGGCAACAAGCCCCTCTGAGCCAATGCTTGCGGCCAGCGCGGCGGTGATCTTGGTTTTCTGCCCGTCGCTCAGATCATCGGCGGCGGCGACCACGTCGAATGCGTGGTTCATCAGACCGATGGCGGCGAGCATAGCGGTGTCGACGCCGAACATTGCGTGGCTTGTCGGGCGCCCCCGGCGCAGGGAGGCGTCGTCCATGGCGGGAAGATCATCAAGGATCAATGACGCGGCGTGGATCATCTCGATGGCACAACCCGGGGTAAGCGCCGGCCCGCTTTCGGCGCCGCAAGCTTCGGCGGTCAGCACTGTCAGGATTGGTCGAACCCGCTTTCCCGCCGTCAGCAGGCTGTGGCGCATGGCATCATGCAGACGGCGCGGCGCACGCTCCGCCGAGGGAGCCAGTTCTTCGAGCCGCGTCTCGCTGCGGGCGTATGCGCTGGCGACCCGTTGTGTGAGATTTGCCGATGTCTGGTCCGTGCCCATCACGTCATTTCGCCTCTTGCCAGTTTGCTACACATCTCCCCGCGCCAGAATGCGCACAGATCGACGGTTGCTTGCTGGTCGTATAGCAGCGCAAAGACCATTGTGCGGGTAGCAAAGAGCAGGCATCACGCTCGCATCTGTGCCCGACGTCAACGCCACATCACCCGGAGAGTGCGAGCATATGTCAACGAACGGAGCAACCCGGAATTCCACTGCGGCAGGCGCCAAGGGTGCGTCGCGCGAGAAAACTGCGGTCGTCATCGGGTCGGGATTTGGTGGTCTTGCGGCGGCGCTGCGGATGCGGGCCAAAGGGTACGACACGACGTTGCTCGAACGCGGCACCCGCCTTGGTGGCCGTGCGCAGGTCTTCGAGAAAGACGGATTTCGTCACGACGCCGGGCCGACGGTTATCACAGCGCCATTTCTCTTCGAGGAGCTGTTCGAGCTGTTTGGTGAGAAAATGGAAGACCATGTGAAGCTGGTCGAGGTCGATCCGTGGTATCGCTTCCGCTTCAACGATGGAGATACCTTCGATTACGGCGGGACGATTGCCGATACGCAGCAGGAGATCGCGCGTTTCGACAAGGACGATGCTGAACGCTATCTCGATCTGATCGCGCACTCGAAAAAACTTTTCGATGCCGGGTTCACGGAGCTGGCGGATCAGCCGTTCCATGAACCGGGCAAGATGATTGCGCAGATTCCCAAGCTCGTCGGGCTCAAGAGCTACAAGACTGTCTGGGGCATGGTCTCAAGCTACATCAAGAACGATAAGGTCCGCCAGGCGCTCTCCGTGCAGCCGCTGCTGGTTGGTGGCAGCCCGTTCGATACGACCAGCATCTATGGTCTCATTCACTATCTGGAGCGTGAATGGGGCGTCTTCTTCTGCATGGGCGGCACGGGCGCGATGGTGAAGGCGCTTGGCGATCTCTACCGTGCCAACGGCGGTGATATCCGCTTTGAGTGCACGGTTGATCAGGTGATGATCGAAGGTGGGACGGCGAAGGGCGTGAAGCTCGAAAGCGGAGAAAAAATCTTCGCGGATGTCGTAATCTCGAACGCCGACCCGATGCATCTCTATCGCCACATGGTGCCGGAAGAGGCGCAGTCGATGGCGACCAAGCTCAAGAAGAAACACTCACGCATGTCGATGGGACTGTTCGTGATGTTCTTTGGAACGCGCGCTCAATATCATGACGTTGCGCATCACACGATCTGGCTCGGGCCGCGCTACAAGGCACTGCTGGACGAGATCTTCAAGAAGCGCGTCATGTCGGAGGATTTTTCTCTTTATCTGCATCGTCCGACGGCGACGGATCAGAGTTTTGCTCCGGATGGGTGTGATTCATTCTACGTGCTCTGCCCGGTGCCGAACCAGTTAGGCCATGTGAACTGGGAGACAGAAGGGCCGAGGTTGCGCGACAGGATCGTTGATGAGCTTGAGGCGACGATGCTGCCCGATTTGCGCAAAACGATCACGTCAGATTTCTACATGACGCCGGATGATTTTGCGGAGGATTATCTCAGTTATGCGGGGGCCGGTTTTTCAATCGCGCCACACTTCACGCAGTCAGCCTGGTTCCGCTTTCACAACAAGGCAGAGGGCATCGAAAACCTTTTCCTGACCGGTGCGGGGACGCATCCAGGTGCGGGCATGCCGGGCGTGCTTTGTTCCGCCAAGGTGGTCGATAAGCTCATTCCAGTCGCGGG
>JBCBXF010000109.1:0-10311 GCA_039816705.1 Pseudomonadota bacterium
GCGCACATCGCGACGCGACTTGCCGAGGACGGCATGGGCGTGAACCCGCTCGCGGGATACTTCCACGAGCATCTATTAGAGCCGGAAGACCGCGCCGACGATGCCATGCGTGTTCTCGCGCAGGTGCAGCGCGAAGCGGCAATGCCAGACGCGACAGCCGACGAAGCAGCGCGCTGAGCGTCGTTGCTTGCCAAGGCTGTTCTGCGGCGTCACGGTAAGACATCACGCACGATCCGACTGACGAGCTCACGACATGCCCTATTCTGAATACCGCCCCGAGTTGATGGGCTCGGCAACGCTCACCCCGTCTGGGCGGATCGAAGCAGGGTCCTGGCAGGAGTTCACGCTCGTCTACACGGCCGGCACGTTTGGCCTCGACGACACCGGCTCCCTGAAGATCGCGTTCCGATTTGCGACCGACTTCG
The DNA here is from genome assembly GCA_039816705.1 of Pseudomonadota bacterium. Lineage (GTDB taxonomy): Bacteria > Pseudomonadota > Alphaproteobacteria > Rhizobiales > CALHAX01 > CALHAX01. The sequence goes on from JBCBXF010000109.1 coordinate 426, forward strand.
GCCCGGTGCAATTCGACGACCCGAAGGCATCCGGCTACACCACCGTCGAAGCGTCAAATGGCGCCGTGCTTGATGTCCGCTGGGAGTTTAAAAGAAACATCCGCCCGTGGTCGCGCGCGCTTTATATCGGCATTCAGAAACATTTCCTCGCCGAGGGTGACACCATCACGATCCGCTTCGGCGATCGGCGGCAGGGCTCACGAGGCGTGCGCGTGCAGACGTATTGCGAGGCGCAGTTTGAGTTCAAGGTGTTCGTCGATGCGATCGCGACGTACGATTATGTCACGCTGCCCGAAAGTCCCGCGATCAACATCGTACCCGGTCCACCGACAACATGGCGCGCCGTGCTCCCGACGCTGGTGCGGACCGGTGAGCCCTTCCACCTCTCGGTCAAAGCGGATGATAAATGGGGCAACCCGAGTGATCAGATTGAGCAGACACTCACACTTGAGTCGATTGGCGAGATCAGCGGCTTGCCGCAGAACGCCGAATTCATGGCGGGGCAGCGCGCGCATCTGGTCGACGGGCTGAGCCTCGCATCGCCCGGCACTGCGACGATCATTGTCCGCGACCACCGGGGCGAAGAACTCTGCCGCACCAATCCGGTGCGCGCTGAGGCTATGGCGGAAGGGAGGCCGTTGCACTTTTGGGGTGACCTGCACGGACAGTCCAACGAGACCCTTGGGACAAATGATGCGCGCGCCTACTTTGAGTTTGCACGCGACTGCGCATTCGTTGACGTCTGCGCGCATCAGGGCAACGACTTCCAGATGACCCAGGCGTTCTGGAAAGACCTCAACGCCTTGACAGCAGAGCTGAACGTGCCCGGGCGCTTCGTCACCTTCCCCGGCTATGAATGGTCGTCGAACACGGCCGTGGGCGGCGACCGCAATGTCTTCTACCCGGAGGAAGGGCGGCCGATGTACCGCTCCTCGCACGCTCAGATTCCCGATCTGAGCGACGAGGAAACGGATGCGCACGATGCGCACGAGCTCTTCGAAAAACTCCGCAACGAAGATTGCGTTGTCTGGAGCCACTGCGGCGGGCGCTACGCAGACATCTGTTTCGCACACGACGGCACAAAGGAAATGGCGGTCGAGGTCCATTCCTCATGGGGCACATTCGAGTGGCTGCTGTTCGATGCGTTCTCGAAAGAGTACCGCATCGGCGTTGTCTGTAACTCGGACGGACACAAGGGACGCCCCGGCGCCAGCTATCCGGGCGCCTCGTTCTTCGGCGCGTACGGCGGGTTGACCTGTTACCTCGCGCCGGAACTGACGCGCGCTGCGATCATGGAAACCATGCGCCGCCGCCATCACTACGGCACGACCGGGTGCCGCACCTACCTCGATATGAATGCGACATTACCAGGGGGCAGCCATATTTTTCTCCGCGATCCGAACGTGTTCGCAGACGCCGTCTCGCAAGAGATGGGTCGCGCGATCATGGGTGATATCTGCTCCGTCACCGGTGACGAGATCGAGATCGCAATAGAGGCCGAAGGTGCCTCGCCAATCGTTCAGCTCGATCTGTTCGATGGCCCACGGCATCTGGAGTGCGTGCGGTTCGGCGACCGCACCGCGACCAGTTGCCGTGTTCGGCTCACGTTCGAAGGCGCCGAGTATCGTGGTCGTTCGCGCAACACCCGATGGGACGGGACACTGAAAGCGAACGGCACGGCGATCACCGATGTCGCGATGTTCAACAATTGGAACCTGGATCGCGGTATTCGTGATTGGAGCGCAGATCATGTCACGTGGCGCGCCGTCACAACGGGCAACACCTGTGGCTTTGATCTTTGGCTTGATACAGCGCAGAGCGGCACGCTCGACGTCGAAACACCGTTGGGTAAGGTGCATGTCGACCTCGACACACTCGACGAACATCCGCAGCAGCACGATTTCGGTGGCCTTGGACGCGCGGTCACATTGGAGCGCTTGCCTGAGACCTTCGAAGGTGGCCCGATTGCATATCGACAAACGGTGCCAATTGCTCAACGTGGTGACACCCGGATCTGGGCCCGATTGATCCACGAGGATGGACACCGTGTTTGGTCCAGCCCGATGTACGTCTATCGCGCATGACGGGTTGCGCGCGAAGGAACGAAGCTGACGTGTGGGAGTGTGCGCAATGGGTCAGACTGTAGCGGAGGAAAAACCGCCAGCCCCCGCGCAGCCAAAAAAATCGCGCACGGGTTGGCTCGAAGGCTCCAACGTTGATCGCCCGGCGCTTGCGGCAAGTCTGATGGTGTTTGCGCTCCTTCTGCTCGGTTTGCAGGACGCCTTGGTCAAACTGACGAGTGATGCCGTCTCGCTTTGGCAGTTTCAGCTTATTCGATCAGGCATCAACCTCGTCATTGTGCTCCTGATCGCGCGCCTGATCTGGGGCAGTGCGAGGTTGCGCCCGCGCAGCTGGGCGGCAGTTCTTTTGCGCTCGTTCTGCCTCGTGACGACAATGGTCCTGTTCTTCGGTGGCGTGCCGTTCCTCGGGCTCGCCGAGATCGCGGCCGGTCTCTACACCTACCCGCTCTACATCGCCCTGCTCTCTGCCGTGTTCCTGGGAGAGCGTGTCGGCCCGCGCCGCGTCGCCGCGATTGTCGCTGGGTTTGTCGGGACGCTGCTCATCCTGAAACCCGGTACTGAAAGCTTCAGCGCCATCACGTTGATGCCGATCGCCGCCGCCGTGTTCTATGCCCTGACTGTTATGGTAACGCGCAAACTCTGCCGCGAGGAGTCGCCGGTCACGCTGGCGTATGGCGTTGCCCTGACGTTTCTTACCGTCGGCGTCGTCGGTACGATGGTGTTTTCCGCGCCATCCACCATCATCGCGCTCGGCGATTTGCGTGATGCCTGGCCGTATCTGCTCACCGGGTGGCGCGACCTGTCGCTGATCGTGCTGGCGATTATTGCTGCGTGCTCGGCGCTGAACGTCGTCGCAAATGTCTGCCTCGCGAAATCCTATCAAAGCGCAGAGTCGAGCTGGCTCGCGCCGTTTGATTACTCTTACCTGATCTTTGCGACGTTCTGGGGCTTCGTATTTTCCGGTGCCATCCCCGATGCTCTGACCTTTGCGGGTATGGCATTGATCGCAGCAGGAGGAATATTCGTCGCATGGCGCGAGCGCGTCGAGCAACGTGACCTTGCACAACGGGCCAACTTCCATCGCTCCCTGCGCTGACAAACCCATAAGGCAATAAGGACGGAGCAATCAGGACGAGGCAATCTGCCCCGCAAGCTTGTTGCCCAGTCGGTCACGCAGGAGCGCCGCGAGTTCATCGAGATGGTTGTCGGTCCGCGGCGCGATCTGGCGCAGCGCTTCCGCACACGTCTCAGGTGCAAGGCCCGAGATCGCGATCGTACGCGTCCAGTTATTGCGGCGCAGAAAGTCGCGATAGCGTGTCTCGCCGTCATCCAGCCAATGGTCGCTTCCGCTCACAGCGATTACGGGAATTTGCGCAGCGATTGCCTCGGAAAGCATCGCGCTCGAGTCAGCCGTCACAAACGCCAGGTTCGAGATCGCCAATACGGACGCAAGAGAGGACACTCCGGCCATCCGATAGTCGATGAACTGCCGCGTGATCGACTTGTTGTGCACCACGCTCGAAAGTGCGGCGACCACGTCCGGCCGGGTCCGCCGGGATGTCGCGACCACAAATCTCAATCCGGCCTCGCGGTGCATCCGGCTCATGAAAACGCCAAGCGCCTGCCAGTCCTGCTGGGAATAGCGGATGTGTCGCGTGTTGCCGCCGAGAAGCAGCGCTGCCGTTCGACCGCCCGCAGCACCAGATCTCGCAGTGGAGGTAAATTGATCCGGATCGATCGCATTGGGTTGCAGCAGTCGCGCGTGGTTCGCGGGTGCATCCGGGGGCGCTTGCGAGGAGATAACAAGATCGAACTCTGCGCTAACCTCATCGTTGACGGTTCCGAGGTAGATGTTGCGCGCACCGGTCAGTCGCGCTGCCGCGATGTTCGCGAAGATCGTCTCGCCGCCACTCGAGACAATAACATCCGGTGTCTCGATATCACTGGGAGAGAGACCAAACCCGAAAGCGAGCATGCGGGTGGCAGCTGCGCCGCGCCGATGCATCGTACGGAGAAAAAGCCTTGGCATCCATGAGCGCCGTTCGATGATGAGCCGTCGATGTGCGACAGATGTCAAACGCGAGAATGCACGGACGACGCCTTCAGACTGGTGATAGTGACCGGGTTTGTCATCCGTCAGCGCAAGGACGCGCAACGGGCGTGAGGTATCAAGCGCCATCATCTTGGGGACCGTATCTACTGGACAGGGCAAGTCAAAGGCGTAAGAGCGGACGCGCACGAGCCCGAAAGCATGAGGCGCACCCGATGGCACACACACGGATCCGACCCTTTAACACCCGCGACACCTATCCGGAGCAAAACCTCGACAACGATCTCTCGCAGGCCGTCGTGGCGCGCGGCGCAACGGTTTTCCTGCGCGGGCAGATCTCGCAGGATCTCGAAACCCGCGAAAGCCTGCACATCGGTGACCCGGCCAAGCAGACCGAAAAGAGCATGGCCAACATCAAGATGTTGCTCGAGGAAGCAGGCAGCGAGATGGCCCATATTTGCCGGGTCGTGGTCTACCTCACCGATATCCGTCACCGCGAAGCGGTCTACCGGGAGATGGGGCGCTGGCTCAAAGGCGTGCACCCCTGTTCCACCGGCCTCGTTGTCTCGGCTCTCGCGCGGCCGGAGTGGCTGGTCGAAATCGAAGTCACCGCCGTGATACCGGACGACGCCGCATGACATTCTCGATCGTCGGTCGCTGCGCCCGCACGGGCATGTTCGGTGTCGCCATCACCACATCCAGCATCTGCGTCGGCGCCCGATGCCCACATGCGCGCGCAGGCGTCGGAGCCGTCGCCACTCAGAATGTCACCAATCCCGACATCGCGCCGCGCGTTCTGGATCGGCTCGTGGCTGGTGACACCGCCGACATCGCGCTTGGCACCGCGATGCGCGACGAGGCGTATCCGGCCTGCCGTCAGGTCACGGTCGTCGACGCTGCGGGCCGAACAGCGATCCACACGGGCGAACACATCCTCGGGACGAACGCGGATGCGCGCGGCGAAGGCAGCCTTGCTGCCGGAAACTTGCTTGGCTCGCCGCAGGTGCCTGCCGCAATGATCGAGAGCTTTGCGCAAGGCGACGCACTTCACCTGGCTGAGCGTCTGTTGCGTGCGTTGGAAGCGGGCGTCGCCGCAGGCGGCGAGGAAGGCCCGATCCACTCTGCAGCGCTGTACGTCGTCTCGCAAACACCGTTTCCGCTCGTCGATTTGCGTGTCGACTGGGCCGACGAAGACGCGGCCGTCCCAACATTGAGAACGCTCTGGCAGGCCTACGAACCGCAGATGCAGGCCTACCTCGACCGCGCTCTCAACCCGAGCGTCGCACCAAGCTATGGCGTGCCGGGCGATCGCTGAGCGACTGGAGCCTTAGTAGCTGCCCGTGAACGGATCGTTAACGCACTTCTTCTTTGTCGCGTCCCATTTTTCCTCGTTCGGGCAAGAATTGTGGATCAGAGTCTCATCGAACTGTGCAGATGGCGCAGGCGTCGCGAACGCGCCGGTCGCGAACATCGCTGCTCCGATGAACAGGGCGGCACCGAGCGACAGCGTGGTGGTCGAGCGTATCGTCATGGTTGGTTTCTCCGTTTGGAAAGTGTGAACGAATGCAAAAACAACACGCGTCGCAAGCATCTCGTCCCGGCGCAGATGTCACCATCTCGTGACGCCTGAAAAGATCGGCGGTGGCACGCGCTTGCGGCCCTTTGTGGGCCTCGCTACATACGCGGTGACAAGTCCGTCTCCCAACATGCCTGAAGGATCGCCACACGCCATGGCCAACCCCGAGTACGTCTATTCGATGGACCGCGTCGCCAAAACCTATCCGGGCGGCAAACAGGTCATCAAGGACATCCATCTTTCATTCCTCCCAGGCGCCAAGATTGGTGTGGTCGGTGTGAACGGGGCGGGCAAGTCGACCCTCCTCAAGATGATGGCGGGCATCGATACAGATTTCACCGGCGAGGCCCGCGCGGCGAAGGGCATCAAGGTCGGCTATCTCAGTCAGGAGCCGGAACTCGATGAAGCGAAGGACGTCCAGGCGAATGTGATGGAAGGCGTCGCGGAAAAACAGGCCAAGCTCGATCGCTTCAACGAACTGGCAATGAACTATTCCGACGAGACAGCTGATGAGATGGCGCGCCTCCAGGACGAGATTGATGCCCAGAATCTATGGGATCTCGATAGTCAGGTCGAGCAGGCGATGGATGCGCTGCGTTGCCCGCCTGGAGATGCTGATGTCTCAAAACTCTCGGGCGGCGAGCGCCGCCGCGTCGCGCTCTGCCAGCTTCTCTTGTCCCAACCCGATATGCTGCTGCTCGATGAGCCGACCAACCACCTCGACGCCGAGACGGTTGCCTGGCTTGAGCGCTTCCTGAAAGACTACGCCGGCTGCGTCATCCTCGTGACGCACGACCGCTACTTCCTCGACAACATTACCGAGTGGACGCTCGAGCTCGATCGCGGCACGGGCGTGCCCTACAAGGGAAATTATTCCGACTGGCTTGAGCAGAAGCAGAAGCGGATGGACGTCGAAGGACGGACCGAAGACGCACGACGCAAAGCGCTCGCGGCGGAACTGGAGTGGATTCGCTCTTCACCGAAAGCCCGTCAGGCAAAATCGAAAGCCCGAGTCGCCGCCTATGAGCAGCGCCGCGATGAAGCCGAGAAGGAAAAGGTTACGACGGCGCAGATTCAGATCCCACTCGGGCCCCGCCTCGGCAGTCAGGTCGTGGAAGTCGAGGGCATCTCAAAGGCATTCGGCGACAAATTGCTGATCGACAATTTGTCATTCAAGCTGCCGCCTGGCGGCATCGTCGGCGTCATTGGCCCGAACGGTGCAGGCAAGACGACGCTTTTTCGGATGATCACAGGGCAGGAAGAACCGGACAGCGGATCATTCACCGTCGGGGAAACGGTCAAGCTCGGCTATGTCGACCAGTCCCGAGACGCCCTCGCCGATGACGCCACCGTCTGGCATGAGATTTCCGATGGTCTGGATGTCATCCAGCTTGGCAAGCGCGAGATGCAGTCGCGTCAATATGTTGGCTGGTTCAACTTCAAGGGCGGCGATCAGCAAAAGAAGGTGGGCCTGCTCTCTGGCGGCGAACGCAATCGTGTACACCTCGCCAAGATGCTCAAGGAGGGCGCAAACCTTCTCCTGCTTGACGAACCGACAAACGATCTGGATGTCGAAACGCTCTCTGCCCTCGAAGGCGCGCTCGAAGATTTCCCGGGATGTGCCGTGGTAATCTCGCACGATCGCTTTTTCCTCGATCGCCTCGCGACCCACATCCTCGCATTTGAAGGCGACAGCCACGTCGAGTGGTTTGAGGGCAATTTCGCCGACTACGAGGAGGACAAACGCCGCCGCCTTGGTGACGCCGCCGTCGAGCCGTCGCGCATCAAGTTCAAACGGTTCTCTCGTGACTGACAGCTATTGCCCGACCCCGGCAGATTTCGATGACCAGCCGGTACTCGAGAGTGCGCGCGTGCATCTCTCCCCGCTTAAAGTGGAGGATATTCAAGCACTTGCCGACGCCGCATCTGATCCGAAAATCTGGGCAGGGCATCCCGCGACGGACCGATGGAAGCCGGAAGTGTTCAAGCCTTACGCGACGTTTCTGCTTGAGAACGGCGGGACGCTTGTCGTGCGTCGGTGCGCTGGCGACACGGAGGTCCTCGGCTGTTCGCGGTATTACTCCGCGCCCGACCACCCCGACGACATCTCGATCGGCTTTACGTTTCTGAGAGCGAGCACCTGGGGCGGCCACATGAACCGCGCAATGAAGACGCTGATGCTGGATCACGCATTCGCCGCGCGTGACACGGTCTGGCTGCACATTGACCCGGATAACATTCGTTCACAGCGCGCCACCGCCAAGCTTGGCGCTGTGTATGTTGACACCAAGCGCCTCATCCTCGCCCCGAATGCCGCTGACTACGCGTGCTACCGCCTCACCATCGAAGAGTGGCGTGCGGCGCAAGCCCAACACGACGGAGCCTGATCCTGCGACGGTTTATGAAAATTTTTTTCCTTGGGATCATTGCCGTGCCGCTCATGGTGCAGGCGATCGAGGCGTGGTCGTCAGGCTGGCCGGAAAGTTTTCGCACGGCCGACTGGTCATCAAGCGGACAGGCGCCCCGCGCATCAAAGGACAGGGAAGCACTCGTGCAGATCTGGGCAGCGCGGTCCGGACGTTGGAAGGGCATTTTTGCCGTCCACACCTGGATTGTGCTGAAGCCCAAAGGCGGTCGACGCTACGAGCGCTTTGACGTCGTCGGTTGGGGCACGCCAGTGCGACGAAACAATTTCCCGGTTGACGGCACGTGGTACTCGAACCGCCCGCGCATCGTGCATGAAGTGCGCGGAAAAGACGCCGCGGCGATCATCCCGAAAATCCGGTCCGCCATTCGTCGCTATCCGGACCGCCGCCGCGGAGACTATCGCGTCTGGCCGGGGCCAAACTCGAACACGTTCGTAGCATGGGTGATGCGGGAGGTTCCGGGCCTTGGCGGTGAGATGCCGCCGGTCGCTGTTGGCAAGGATTGGCTGGGAGGGTGGGCTGCCGCAGGACCGACGCCGTCAAACACCGGCTGGCAGATATCCTTGGCCGGCGTGCTCGGTGGGGCACTCGCTTGGGAGGAAGGTCTTGAGCTCCATCTCCTGGGAAGCACGATTGGCATCGATCCAAACGATCTCGCCATTAAGTTGCCGGGTGTCGGCAAGTTGAGTGCACTCGCCTATCTGATACCCCAAACCCCCTGAACGCGCCTATGAACGCGCCCGTTTACGCGAAAGGCCGCTTCCGGAAACGGAAGCAGCCTCGAAACGTCCGCAGATGTTGTCGCAGCGTCAGTAGTTGCAGCCTTCCTTGATGTACGCCGTCTTCGCTCCCGAGCGCCGGAACGATCTGCGATTGCTCCTTGCAGCGGCCTTGCTCGACGGTCCGCGCACGGTGCAATACCAGCCATTGCGGAAGTTATCGACATTGTTGGTGTTCACGACACGTGCACCATAGCGATTGGCAGATCTCTGTGCTGCGCCGTAGCTTTTGTGACAAGTCGCGATCGCGAACCAGTCGCAATATTCTCCGTCACTCACTGTGACAACGCTGCTTTGCGGCAGGCTCGCCGGTGCAAACGGCAAAACCTTCGCTGCTGTAGCAGGGGAAGCTAATGCGACGGTCGCAATCGCAGCCGCAAGAAGTGAAGCTTTTTTCATTGGGGGTTTCCTCTCTCGATCACCCTGCGGAATTTAACCGAGCGTGATCCTCATCCACAATCAAAGTGTGTGCACACGCTCTCGAAGGGTCAAGCATCGACAGACTGCGAGATAAACGTCGCACGTGCGAAGCGGCACTCTGGCCGCATCACCTATCTTTGGAAGTGTGAGAGAAAACTGCGGAGTTGGCCCGCAGCAGCGGAGCCCTGACGCTGTCAAATGCGTCTATGGCGCTATTGATTGAGCGCGAGCACGAGCGCATTCACATCGCCATTGGCCTTGCGCACATAGGAGCGAAACAGATTTCGCTGATGCGGCAAAACCCAGAATGACAACACGTTGATATCGCGAACCTTGAAGGTGTTTCCACGCCGCGACAGCAACCACTGCACGTTGTAAGTGGCGCGCTATGTCATCGACCAGTCGAAATCCTATCGCGTCTCAAGCGCACGCGTCTTGACGCCGAGCCGACCGCGCGGCCGCGACGTGCTTGTCGACACTCAGGTGGTCATGACGTCCGGCGCCACTTACAACGTGCAGTGGTTGCTGTCGCGGCGTGGAAACACCTTCAAGGT
>JBCBXF010000010.1:0-2586 GCA_039816705.1 Pseudomonadota bacterium
CGGTGACACGCGCGAGACCCCTCGACGTCATGGCACATCCGTCGCCAGCATTCTTCTCCGTGAGGCACCCGGTGCGCGACTTCTACCTTTCAGGTACGCCGCTGGAAAGCCTTCCGCGTTTGCGGAAATTCTTGGTCATATCGCATATACGAGCGCCCGCATTGTCGCGATGCCACTGGGTGGCTATCGCCGCGACGACTGGGAACCCTTCAAAGCCGCGGCCGAGCTGCTGCCCGACATCCTGATCATCGTTTCCGCAGGCAACGAAGGCCGCAACATCGATGAGCGCCCGCTCTATCCCGCAGCCTTCAAACTCCCGAATGTGCTCGTCGTCGGATCAACTGACGCCTTCGGGCGCTGGCCGCCGGAAAACAATATTGGACCGGAGACAATCGACATTGCGACCGCAGGAGAAAATATCAAAGCCATCGGTTTCGATGGCGGCCGCACGACCGTGTCGGGTACGAGCTACTCCGTTCCACGCATCGCGGCCCTTGCCGCCCGCATTCTCGCAAAGCGCGCTAAGGAGAAAAAACCGGACCTCACCGGTGCCGAACTCAAGGCCGCGATCATCGCCTACGCCGGCCCCAACCCGTCTCGCGGCGCGCCCAACACCAAGCATGGCTGGATCGCCGCGCCGGATCAGATCATGATCGACGAATAAACCCGACTACAAGATCTTCTGCCCCGTCTTCGCCCAGTCTTTGAGAAACGCATCCAGCCCGGCATCGGTGAGCGGATGTTTCACAAGTGCCTTGAGCGTAGACGGCGGAACAGTTGCAACGTCAGCGCCGGCCATCGCCGACTGCTTCACGTGGTTCACCGTGCGGATCGATGCAGCGAGGATCTCCGTCTCCAGCGCAGCGTAATTGTCGTAGATCACGCGGATTTCCTCGATCAGCTCCATCCCGTCGATGCCAATGTCGTCAAGCCGCCCGATGAACGGAGAGACGAACGTCGCCCCAGCCTTCGCTGCCAGCAATGCCTGGTTCGCTGAAAAACAGAGCGTGACATTCACCTGATGCCCATCGCCTGAGAGTGCCTTGCAGGCTTTCAGACCATCCCATGTCAGCGGCACCTTGATCGCAACGTTCGACGCGATCTCGGCAAGGTTACGACCCTCAGCGATCATCGCGTCCGCGTCCGTTGCCGTCACCTCCGCACTCACCGGCCCGGAGACAATCTGGCAGATCTCTGCAACCACCTCCTTGAAATCGCGACCACTCTTCGCAATCAGCGACGGGTTCGTCGTCACCCCGTCGAGCAGGCCGGTATCAGCCAGCTCGCGGATTTCTTCCACATCCGCGGTATCGACGAAAAATTTCATGGACGGCTCTCCCGGTGGCGATGCAACCTCTGCCCGAAAACGGGCGCGATGTTTGCGCTATGTTCTCATTGTCTGATTCGTCTCGTACCCGTAGCGAGCCCGCCCCCCTTTGAAAAGGCTCCCGTTGGCCCGTTGGAAAGTCTGCTCACATATGCGGCGCCCGGTGATGCCCCGCTCATGAAGCGCGTGCCCGTGCTGTTGCCGATGCTGCTCGACACCACCTTCGACTACCTTGTCGATGACGATGTCGACGCGCCGCCCGGCACCTTCGTGCGCGTTCCCTTCGGTCCGCAGGAGCGTATCGGCATTGTCTGGGATCGACGGATCGACACCTCGGGCAAGCCAGTCGATGAAGCCAAGATGAAAGCGCTTATCCGCGCGCATGACGTCCCGCCACTTCCGGAGGTCTCAATGCGTTTGGCCGAGTGGGTGGCGCGCTACACGCTGACACCGCTCGGCATGGTCGCACGGTTGATGATGAGTGCGTCTGCCGCGTTCGAATACCAGAAACCACGCATGGGCGTGCGCCTCGTCGGCCCGCCACCACCGCGCCTTACCCCCGGTCGCGAACGCGCCCTCGCGATCGCCGCCGACGGAGAGATACGCCCCAAGTCCACACTCGCGAGCGAAGCGGGCGTCAGCACCGCCGTCATCGATGGACTGGTGAAGGCAGGCACCTTCGTCCAGAGCGAGATGCCGGACGCCGGATTCCCTCCCCCCGATCCCGAGCACGCAATACCGGCTTTTGCCGAACAGCAGGATCAGGCCGCGCATACGCTGCGTCGTGTCGTCGCCGCGAAAAACTTCTCCGTCTCCCTGCTCGACGGCATCACCGGTTCCGGCAAAACGGAGGTGTATTTCGAGGCGGCGGCACAATGCCTCCGGGAGGGCCGACAGGTGCTCATCATGCTCCCGGAGATCGCGCTTACCGGTCAGTTCGTCACCCGCTTCGAAAAGCGTTTCGGCTGCCGCCCCCTCGAATGGCATTCCGCCGTTTCACAGAGCGAACGCGGCCGCATCTGGAAAGCGGTCGCAAGCGGCGAGGCACAGGCCATCATCGGCGCACGGTCATCGCTTTTTCTCCCCTTTCACGATCTCGGCTGCATCATCGTCGATGAAGAACACGAAAACGCTTTTAAGCAGGAAGACCGCGTTACCTATCAGGCGCGTGACATGGCGGTCGTTCGTGGTCATCTTGGCAAGGCGAGCGTGGTTCTGGCGTCGGCCACACCCTCGATCGAGAGCCAGGTCAATGCCCG
>JBCBXF010000010.1:2596-25598 GCA_039816705.1 Pseudomonadota bacterium
CAATGCCCGCGATGGCAAGTATCGCCATATCCGCCTGACCCAACGGTACAGCGACGCCGAACTCCCCGAGATCACCGCGATCGATATGCGACAACACCCGGCGCCTCGCGGCCGTTGGCTCAGCCCCTTGCTCGTCGACGCGATCACCGACACCTCCCACACGGGCAAACAGTCTCTGCTGTTCCTCAACCGTCGCGGCTACGCACCTCTGACGCTCTGCAAGTGCTGCGGTCATCGGATCGATTGCCCGCAATGCTCAGCCTACCTCGTCGAACATCGCTTCCGCGGTCGCCTCACCTGCCATCATTGCGGGTTCAACACGCCGCTGCCGCGCACTTGCCCGAAGTGCGGAGAAAAAGACTCGATGATTCCCTGCGGGCCCGGCGTCGAGCGGGTCGCCGAGGAAGTGCGCGATCTCTGGCCGGACGCGCGCCTGGCGATCCTCTCAAGCGACCTGACACCCGGCATGAGCGAGATGCGCGACATCCTCGCCGCCATCACCGCCGGCGAAGCGGACATCATCATCGGCACACAGATCGTCGCGAAAGGTCACCATTTCCCGAACCTCGCCACTGTCGGCGTTGTCGACGGCGACCTCGGCCTCGGCCAGGCCGACCCGCGCGCCGCCGAACGCACCTTCCAGTTGTTGGCGCAGGTCACAGGCCGCGCAGGACGCACGGGAACGGAAGGCCGCGGCCTGATCCAGACCCATCTGCCGGAACACCCCGTGATGCAGGCGACGATCTCGGGCGACCGCGAACTTTTCCTCGAGCGGGAAATCATGCAGCGTCAGGTCGCGGTCTACCCGCCCTATGGCCGCCTTGCCGCGCTGATCATCTCCGCCAAGATGAAACCCGCTGCCGAAGATTATGCGCGTCTCGTCGCCCGCAGCGCGCCACCGGCAAAGTCCATCATGGTGCTCGGCCCTGTCGAAGCGCCACTTGCCATCATCCGCGGTCGCCACCGCTTCCGCATCCTGATCAAGGCGCCCCGCGAGATCGACCTCCAAGCCTATCTCCGCGGCTGGCTCGACAGCATCCCGCCCACCAAAGGCGACCTCCGCCTCCAAGTCGACGTGGATCCGTACTCATTCTTGTGAAGCAGCCCGACCCATGAAAAAGAGAGAATAATTCGGCGTTACCTCATATACTCAGCACAAGCCATAAGCTGCGACGGCCTGACCCGATTTTTTCTCTTTCCCTTCTCAATTCGTTGCATACCCTTTCGCCACGTTACGGCGCTTCCCCCCAACAACCCGCGCCGTGACGGGAACACGCCAAATCAGCAAACCTCGAAAGGAGTTCGTCATGAACGTTCTGAGGAGAATTTTGGTTGTTGCAATGATCGCTCTGCCCATCGGCGCAGGCGTTGGCATGGTCAACGCGGCGCAGAAGGACATTGTGGAAACAGCAGAGGCGTCCGGTCAGTTCAGCACGCTGATCACCGCGGTGAAGGCCGCCGGGCTCGAAGATACCTTGAAGGGTTCCGGCCCCTATACGATCTTCGCGCCGACGGATGAGGCATTTGCAAAGCTGCCGCCGGAGACACTGCAGAACCTGCTGAAACCAGAGAATAAACAGCAGCTCGCTGCGATCCTGAGCTATCATGTTGTGCCAGGAAAGGTCCTCTCAAGTGACCTCGATGGCAAGAACACGACAGCGACCACCGTCCAGGGTCAGGATGTGACGATCGACGCAAGCGATGGCGTACGCGTCAATGACGCGACCGTCACCGCCGCAGATGTGGAAGCGTCGAACGGCGTGGTGCACGCGATCGACACCGTGATCATGCCGACGCTCTGATCAACGCGACCTAAGACGCGCGAAGGCCGGGCGGCGCAAGCTGCCCGGCCTTTGTCGTGTTCAGCAATGCGCTCAAGGTTCGCATGCTGTAAGCCGCCCTTATCAAACATCCAACGGAGCCGATCATGGAGACGCGTCTCGCCAACCCGCTCGCATTCCCCAAGAAAATGCCAGACGGCTTTCCAGAGCTCCCGAGCGAACCGGCGTTCGATGCGTCGAAACATCTCGCAATCGAGACGCCGACCGAAATCGTCGACCTCGCGACCCTCGGTTATGACACGCAAACCATCGCATCCTGCCCGACGACACTTGCCATCACGTCCGCCTTTCGCATTCTCAGCGACGAAGGCGTTGCCTGCTTGCAGGAAGTCGCTCATGCGCTGGAGCCCTATACCCGCAGCATTGAACGCATTTCGCGCATGGTCCGCGGCGGCGTCTATCAGTCGAGATTCCTGCGCGATTTTTGTATGGCACCAGAATTAACCGAAGCGATCTCCAGCGTCTGCGATGCACCAATGCACCCCCACACCATGCCGCATCAGCTCGGTCACCTGAATTATAATCCTCACGATGTGTCGCAGAACGTCGATAAATGGCACGCCGACACGCTGCGTGTTGATTTCGTCCTGTTTGTCACCGATCCAAACGCCGTGGCAGGCGGCGAGTTTCAGTATTTCAAAGGCACTGTGACTGAAGTCGCCGAACTGAAAAAACGCGGCGAACCGATGCCGCATGACCGCATCGTCTCGCCAGAACTTCCTGGTCCGGGCTACGCCGTCTTGCAGCAGGGCAATATGGTGGTACATCGCGCGAAGGGGCTCGATGCGCCCGGAGAACGTATCACGCTCGTGAACGGCTACGTGCCCGCCGATCTGAGCTTTCCGGATTTCACGCGCTTCGATCAACTCTTCCTCGCCGACCCGCAACATATCGCGGCCAGCGAATACACGCGCCACACTGCATGGATGGCGCGTGAGCGTCTCCAGCGCATGATCGACGCATCGGAATTCGGCGACGATCGCGACGCGTTTGCCGGCAACCTCGAAGACATTGCCAGCGCTTTGCAGTTGGCCGCACACAATATCCGCAACGCCGGCAGCGCAAAGATGGAACACTTTGGCGACGGCTAACCGACCGTTACGTGCCGACGGTGCAGCAGGGAGTATCCGAGCGCGAGGAGAAAAAGGGCAGTCTGCACGAGCACGATGCAAGGCCCTGTCGCACCGTCGATGTGAAAGCTGACCAGAACACCGACGACGCTGGCGAGCACGGCGGAGCCGACAGCAACTGACACCATCCAGTCAAACCGCGACGTCAAAAGGAACGCGGTCGCCCCGGGTCCTATCAGCATCGCAACGACTAGGATGATCCCGACCGCTTTCAATGACGCGACGATCGTCAACGCCAGCACGATCAGCAGACCATAATACAATTGCGACACCGGCAGACCAATCGCCTGCGCATGTTGCGGATCGAAACAGTAGAGCAGCAGATCCCGGCGTTTGGCGATCACGACGAAGAGCGTTGCAATCGCAATCACGCTCGTCTCAATGAGATCATGCCGAGCGATCCCGAGCAGATTGCCGAACAAGATATGATCAAGATGCTGCTCCGGCTGAAACTGCGTGAACAACACGATCCCCAGACCAAACATGCCGGAGAACACGATCCCCATCACCGTGTCTTCCTTGATGCGGCTGTTCTCTTTGAGAAAACCGGTCGCAACAGCAGAGAATAATCCGGCGGCGAACGCTCCAGCCACAACCGGCAGCCCGACAATATAGGCGATCACAACACCCGGCAGAACGGCATGGGAGACCGCATCCCCCATCAACGCCCATCCCTTGAGCACGAGATAACAAGACAGCACAGCGCAGACTGTGCCGACGAGCGCGGCAATCCAGAGTGCTTTCTGCATGAAGCCGAAAGCCAGAGGATCAGTCAAAAGAGAGAAAAAACTCACGGCGCCGCCTCGCCCGTGGCCTTGCCGTCAGCACGCTGACGGCCCTCCTCGCCCACAACGACAGACTGAGCGGCTCTTTGGGTGGCAAGTATCCCGTGCTTTGGCGCAAAAATGAACGCTGCGAGGAAAACGAGAGTCTGCGTACAGACGATGATTCCACCGGTCGCACCATCGAGAAAGTAGCTGATGTACGCGCCGAAGAACGAGGTGCCCGCGCCGATGGTAACGCTCAGAATAAGCAGGAGATGAAACCGATCGGTTAGCAGATAGGCCGTCGCACCCGGCGTCACCACCATCGCGATGACAAGAAACGCACCTACCGTCTGGAGCGCCGCGACGGTACAGGCTGAAAGCAGCGTGAAGAATAAAACTTTGAGCGCATCCACGCGCAACCCAACAGTCCGCGCATAGGCTTCGTCGAAAAACACGAGCATCAGATCGCGCCAGAACGCGAGCAGCACGGTGAGCGAGATTAGGGTGATCAACGCGACCTGCAGTGCATCCGCATCTGGGATCGCGAGCACGTTGCCCATGATGATTGTCGTCACGTTCACCGAGGTTGGGAAGAGCGAGACCATCAACAGGCCAGCCGCGAAGAACGACGTGAAAACGATCCCGATCACAGCGTCCTGACGCAGCCGCGTGACTTGATTGACGACATGCATCCCCGCAGCCGCAAGCAACCCGGCGATAAACGCCCCGGCGGCGAACGGCAATCCGAGGATATAAGCTCCAGCAACTCCCGGCACGACGGCATGTGCCAGCGCGTCGCCCATCAATGACCAGCCCTTGAGCATCAGATAGGCCGAGAGAAACGCACACACCCCGCCAACCAGCGCACTGACGAACATCGCCTTCAGCATGTAGTCGTAGGTAAAGGGGACAAAAAGCTCGCTCATGCGCCTGGATCGACCTCGGTCACGGCGTTCCATCCTGCATCCGGCAGCGCGTCTCCCCGATCCTTGCGACGGCGTGGCTCGTTCGCGTCGTCCCGCCCACCATAAAAAATCACGGGCCGCTCATCATCCGTGAGCACGGTCACACCGCGTTCGTCTTCATCGTCGTGGAGATCGGTGCCATCGAGACGGAAGTGTCGCAGCACGCCGCCGAATGCGATTTCAAGGTTGGCTTGTGTGAATGTCGTCTCTGTTGGACCGGCGGCGAGAACCGTCTGATTGATCAGCACCACCTGGTCGCAAAAATCCGGCACACTCCCAAGGTTGTGGGTCGATACCAACATCAGGCGGCCATCATCGCGCAGCTCACCCATGAGATCGATGATCGCATGCTCTGTCTGCACATCGACGCCGGTAAACGGTTCGTCGAGGAGGATAAGATCTCCATCCTGGGCAAGCGCCCGGGCCAGGAACACCCGTTTACGCTGACCACCCGAAAGCTCGCCGATCTGTCGCGTGCGATAATCGGACATCCCAACACGGTCGAGCGCGATATCGACGGCCTCGCGATCGCGCACACCAGCGCGCCGCAGCAGACCCATATGGCCGTATCGCCCCATCATGACGACGTCTTCGACGAGAACGGGAAAATTCCAGTCGACCTCTTCGGCTTGCGGCACATAGGCGACGCGGTTTGCCGACATCGCGGCGGCGGCTGGCCCATCCGCAATCCGCACCGTGCCCGCACGCGGCGTAACGAACCCCATTATTGCTTTGAAGAGCGTCGATTTGCCGGAGCCATTCACCCCGACAAGCCCGCAAATACTGCCACCGCGAAGCATGAACGACGCATCGCGCAACGCCGTATTGCCGTTGCGGTAGGTCACCGTAACGCCCTCGACCGCGAGCGAAATGGCCCGGTCACCGGTCGTGACGGATGCGGCAATACTCACGTACCGAACCCCGTTGCGATCGTCGCGACGGTCACCTCAAGAAGTTTGAGATAGGAGGGCACGGCCCCCTCCGGCCCCGAAAGACTGTCCACGTACAGCACGCCACCATATCGCGCGCCTGTCTCCTGCGCGACCTGCCGCGCTGCGCGATCGGAAATCGTGCTTTCGCTGAAGACGACAGGGATTGCGTCGCGTCGCACCGCATCGATCACTGCGCGCACTTGCTGGGGTGTACCCTGCTGATCCGCGTTGATCGGCCAGAGATAAAGCTCCTTCATGCCGAAATCACGCGCAAGATAGCTGAACGCACCTTCAGACGTGACAAGCCAGCGTTTGTCCGCAGGCACACCGGCCAGGCGCTCACGTAACGGTCCAATCACGTCACGGATCGTCTTCGAATATGCCGCCGCGTTCGCGTTATAGGTCTCCGCATTTTTCGCATCGAGATTCACAAGCGCCTTGCGAATATTCTCCACGTAGATCAACGCATTGCTCGGCGACATCCATGCATGCGGATTTGGCTTGCCGGAGTATGGCCCCTGCGCAATGCCAATCGGGCTCACGCCCTCACTCACAACAACGCTTGGCACATCGTTGACGCTCTCGAAGAAACGCTCGAACCAGCGCTCGAGATTGAGACCATTCCACAGGACAAGGTTCGCGCTCTGCGCCTTCACGATATCGCCTGGAGTTGGCTGATAATCGTGAATCTCGGCACCTGGCTTCGTGATCGAGACGACCTCGGCCGCATCTCCAGCAACATTCCGCGCGATATCCGCAATCACCGTGAAGGTGGTCAGAACCTTGAATTTCTCCGCCGCGGCGTCGCGCGATGCCTCCGGTTGGGTGTCAGCCCCACACCCCGCCAGGATCAACGCCATCGCCCCGAGGAGGGTGCCCACACCACCGCGCAAAATTCTCTGTCTGAACACAGAGAGGAGGCTCCAGCTCATGAGAAATTCCTCGATATCATTGTGCAGCATCGTCGCGCGCTGCGTTCGCGCCAATTGTATGTTCCTTCAAACTTTGTTAGGCAAGGCTAACTTTGCCGCACGTGCGATTGCGTGTGAGCGGGCGCCGGAGGTCGGTCACGTATGAGCGAGAGCGAGACAAAATCCGAGATATCGCGGCGGGCGCGCAACTTTGCACGCGTTCGCGAAGCCCATCAGAGCGAGGTCGCGGAAGATTATGTCGAGCTGATTGCGGACCTGATTGACCGCCACGGGGAAGCGCGTGTGACGGACCTTGCCGACCGTCTTGGCGTCACCAGCGCGACCGTGAACAACACGATCCAGCGCCTGCAACGCGACAACCTTGTCGCCACAGAGCGCTACCGGTCCATTTTCCTGACAGACGACGGTCGCGCGCTCGCACGCGCCTCACGCGCACGACACGAATTGGTGAGAGATGTGTTGATCCGTCTGGGTGTCGATCCTGAAACCGCGGACGCGGACGCGGAAGGCATCGAACATCACGTCAGCCGCAAAACGCTCACAGCTTTTCGCAAGTTTCTGCGCGAGAACAATATCTGAAAGTCTGGCCGCCCTAACCGCTGAACATTTATTCAACGACCACGTCAATCGTCACAGGCGTGCCGGAGGTTCCGCCGCTCGCATCCTGGGCAACAACAGAAAAAGCTGCGGCCTGCGTCTGCGCACCGTCGTGAATGAACCGCACACGTCCAGCTTGAAGGTCTGCTTTGGTGAACGCCACGATCCGTGCATCGCGCGCCCCCTCAAGCGCGATCCAGCCATTCTGCTCTCCTGAGATGGCAAATCGGATATCAGCTGCGCCGTCATCCGGATCAACGGCACTCAAATCACGGGTGGTAATAGCGACACTTGCACCGCGCGCCACTTCAATCTGACGATCCCCGACCACGGTCGGCGGAACATTGCTGACGTTCGCATCCAGTATGCCACCGCGCGCAAGCTGCAACGTTCCGTAGCGCACCTTGCCCGCCACTTGACCGTCTTCGGCGATGTCCATCAGCGCCGTCACATCAATCTCGCCCTGAAGCGAGCCGGACACGGTGGCACTGCGGCACTGACACCGCCCAATCACGTGGCCGCCGGGTCGAACCACCACATGATCAGCGATGAGCTCCCCTTCAATCGTGCCAAACACTTCGAGATAGCCTTTTCCCTCGACAAGGCCCGTCAACGTCGTTCCGCGGTCGATGACCGTACTTTTGGCTGTCATCAGAACATCCCCTATCACGCGGAGTATGCCGCGCCTCGTCGTCAATTAGGTCCCGCATGTCATGACACAATCAGGCCAAACGCGCAGCTTTATGACGGGACAGCGTTTAGAACCTGTCGGCAGCACCAAAACGCCCGGTGCAGGGAAAGGGCACCGGGCGTTCCGTCTTGGCAGGAGGGTAAGGCGTCGTCGACTTGTCGGACAATCAGGGAGGGTAATCATCCAACAGCGCAACAACGCTGGAGGCAGAGTTTGATTTCGGTGGCTGTGTCTCCAATCACTTTCAGTGCGCAGGATGTGTTACCAGGACGCGTTAAGGGTGTTCGGGAACCGCGCACGCCACTGCCCGCGAGAGAGGGCAAACAGACAGCGGCAGTGCGGGTCCCCCGAACTGGGTCACGGCGCAGAGATAAGCGCCGCGTTCGCGAAACGGCTTAGTTGCCGCCTTTGTCAGCGAACGGGTTCACGGTTGCACCACCGGAGCTGATGCCGAAGGTTGGCTCCGCGTAGGCTGAGCCTGCTGCCGCAGAAAAGGCGAGGGCAATGGCAACGGTTGCGGTTGTGAAAAGCTTTTTCATGTCGTGTCTCCATTCATGTGTTGGCTCGCGACAGCGCCGAGCCGGTGAGGATTGATCAGCACGCTGCCCGGTGTTGGCATCGTTGCTGTTGAGTGGAGAATGCCCAGTGTCGCCGGCGCTCGATGTGACCGACGTCACACTCTGTCGACCTCGCACGGACGTGAACATCGCGTGAGGATTTACCGCGTCGCAGCCTTTTCGGGCTTGGACCCGAATGAGAGAATCGCCAGACCAGCGAGCACAAGCAAGCCGCCCGCCACGGTCCACACAGTCAGTTTTTCTCCCAAGATGATCACACTCGCGATCACCGAGAAAACGGGCAGCAGCAGGAGAAACGGACCGACGCGGGAAACCGGATGTCGGGTGATGAGCGAATACCAGATGCCATACCCAAGCGCTGTCATCACCAGACCGAGATAAATCACCGTGCCCCAGACGACAGTGTTCGCCGATGCCAGATAGGCGGCATGATTGTTTTCAAAGAAGAGTGAAAAGACCATCAGCTGCGGTGCGGCAAACATCGCGATCCACGCAATCAACGCGAACCCATCTATTGGCGGTTGCCCCTTGCCTTCAAGGCGACGGGCGAGCTCGCGCAACATCACCTGACCCAGCGCCCACACAAACGCGCCGGACGCCACAAGCGAAACACTCACCCACGCATCGATGATCCGGGGCTCACCAGCAATGAATCCAACGCCGACAAATGCGACGACAATGCCCAAAACCTGACGCCAGCCTGGCGTCTCGCCGAGCAGAAGCGCACCGAGTAGCACGAGAAACGGCACCTCCAGCTGCACGACCAGCACGGCTGTTGAGGCATCCAGCCCGGCGAGCCCGTTGAACGTCAGTGAATATTGGATTGCTGCCGAAACGAAGGCGATGACAAACAGCGCGCCGAATGCATGCACCGGTGGTTTGACAAAAAACACCAGCGCGGCCGCGGTCACGGCAAATCGCAGCGCCATGAGAAATATAGGAGGAAAATGCGCAATCGCCGCCTTGGCAAAGACAAAGCCCATCCCCCAGATCAGCGGAACGCAAAGTGCGAGCGCCACATCGCGTGGCGACAATCGAATCACAGATCAGGCCTCAATCCCGGCACACGATCATAAATGTAGCCGAGGTCTGGTCTGGCAATTCGCGCGAGGGTCACTCCGCCGCGTCACGCAGCTCTGTCGCGTCCTTGATGTCGGCGATAAAGCGATCGACCGTTTCCGGCAGCGTGTCCCACGCGCACATCAACCGGCATCCCCCCTCACCGATGAAGGTGTAAAATTTCCATCCCTTGTCACGCAGATTGACCTGCGCCTCGGCAGAAAGTTCGGCAAAGACTGCATTGGCCTGCCGCTCGAACATCACGCGCACGCCGGGCAGATCGCGGATCCCTGCCTCAAGCTTCGCCGCCATTGCATTGGCATGCCGCGCGTTCTTCAGCCACGTCTCATCACGCAGCAAGCCGAGCCATGGCGCCGACATCAATCGCATCTTCGACGACAGCTGCCCGGCCTGCTTCAGCCGGAAATCGAAGTCTTCGGCCATTTCCTTCTTGAAGAACACGACCGCCTCACCGACCGGAAGACCGTTTTTCGTCCCACCGAAGCTCAACACGTCGACGCCGGACCGCCAGGTAATCTCCGCCGGATGCACATCAAGGGAGGCAACCGCATTGGCAAACCGCGCGCCGTCCATATGGACTTTCAGGTCGTGCCGCTTTGCCATCGTCGCGATCGCGCGGACGTCTTCGACCCCGTAGACAGTACCAACTTCCGTCGACTGGGTGATCGTGACCGCCTTGGGCTTCGGGTAATGAACATCTGAACGCCGGGTCACCAGATCATCAATGATGTCCGGTGTGAGCTTGCCGTTCTCAGAGCGCCCGACGAGGATTTTCGACCCACCGGAGAAAAACTCTGGCGCGCCGCATTCATCCGTCTCGATGTGTGCAATCTCGTGACAGATCACCGAGTGGTAGGACTGGCACATTGAGGCCAGCGCCAGGGAATTGGCCGCTGTTCCATTAAACACGAAGAACACTTCGCAATTGGTCTCAAACAGATCACGGATCGCGCCGCAGGCTTTCGCGGTCCATGAGTCATCGCCGTATGCAGGCTCGTGGCCGGCACCGTTCGCTTCCAGCATCGTGGCGAGCGCTTCCGGACAGATCCCGGCATAGTTGTCGGAGGCAAAGTGCTGTGTCATGTCGTCACCTGAGAGGCCGTCGCAAAGGCATGGTGTGCCCGTATAGCAGGCGGTTCAGAGAATGAGCGAAAAATCATGAATATCGCGAGCGATGTGACCGTGTCATCTGCGAACAAAACCGGCGAGGCGCCGATATCCGTCGCAATGCCGCGCATTGGGATCGCAGCACGCGCCGCAGCGCGCGAACTGGCTCACGCGCCAGGTGCTCTACGCAATAACGCGCTGCGTGCGATGGCCAAGGCACTGCGCGACGATACCGGAGTGATTGTCGAAGCGAACGCCATCGACGTGGGTGCAGCAGATGCGGCAAACAAACCAGCCGCTTTCGTCGATCGGCTGTCGCTCGATGCCGCGCGCGTCGACGCCATGGCCGCTAGCATCGATGCGATTGCCGAGCTCGATGATCCCGTTGGCGCGACAATCGCGGCGTGGGAGCGCCCGAACGGATTGCACATCGAACGCGTGCGCCAACCGCTTGGCGTGATCGGCATCATCTATGAAAGCCGCCCCAACGTGACATCCGACGCTGCAGCCCTTTGTCTCAAATCCGGGAACGCGTCGATCCTACGCGGAGGATCTGACAGCTTGCAGTCCGCGCGCGCAATCGAGAGAGCGCTGCACCGTGGGCTCAGCTCCGCCGGCCTACCCGAGGCCGCAATACAGGTTGTCCCGACAGTTGATCGTGAGGCGGTAAGCCTGATGCTCGCCGGCCTCGACGGCACAATCGACCTGATCGTACCGCGCGGCGGACGCTCACTCGTCGAGCGGGTCGAGCGGGATGCGCGCGTTCCCGTATTCGCGCACCTCGACGGCATCTGCCACGTGTACGTCGACGCCGCTGCCAACCTGGACATGGCACGCGATATCGTCGTGAACGCGAAGATGAGGCGCACCGGGATCTGCGGGGCTGCGGAAACTCTTCTCGTAGATCGCGCTGTCGCCGACACACATCTCGCTCCGCTGCTCGACGATCTTCATGATGCAGGTTGCGAGATCCGTGGCGATGCGGAAACAACTTCCGCCCGCCAGTTCGTCATTCCGGCGAGCGAGACCGACTGGAGCACCGAGTATCTCGATGCGATCATTTCGGTCCGCCTGATCGACGGTGTCGATGGCGCATTGGACCATATTGCCCGCTATGGCTCCCAACACACGGAAGCAATCGTCACGGACGATGCGGATACGGCGGCGCGCTTCCTCCAGCGCTGCGAAAGCGCCATCACGCTCCACAACGCTTCGACCCAATTTGCGGACGGCGGCGAGTTCGGCATGGGCGCGGAGATCGGCATCGCCACCGGTAAGATGCACGCGCGCGGACCGGTCGGCGTCGAGCAGCTCACCACGTTCCGTTATGTCGTCCAGGGCTCTGGCCAGACGCGCCCGTCATGACAAGCACAACTCCGGAAACGCTTGACGGGCGATGCTTGTGCGGTGCGGTCACTTTTACGATCATCGCCCCATTTCGTGACGTGCTAATCTGCCACTGCACACAGTGTGCACAATGGAGCGGCCACCAAGTCGCCGCTACCGCAGTTGCGGATAGTCATCTTGCGATTACCCACGACGAGACGGACCAAGGCGAACCAGCACTTGCCTGGTATCGGTCATCAGAGGCGGCAAAACGAGGGTTCTGCCGCATGTGTGGCTCTAGTCTTTTTTTCAAGCCGCTTGACGCGGATCGCACGAGCATTTGCGCCGGCACGCTGACGCAGCCAACCGGCTTGCGTACGCTCTCACACTGGTGCACGGACGCCGAGCGCGATTATAACGTAAACAGCGCAACAGCCCCTCGCTATCAAGGCTGCGGTGATGACGGTGAAATCCCGAAGAGATTACCGACCGTGAAGGCGTCTGATGCCCCAACCGAGTGTTGACTTGGTGTCCTCACCCGAAACGCCAATTCCCTCCGCCTCCCGCATCTGCAACGCCATTCCGCCACATGCGCGGAACATGCGGATCGGCTTGCTCGGCGGCACGTTCAATCCCGCTCACGACGGCCACCGCCATATTTCGCGCGAAGCACTGAAGCGCCTTGCGCTGGACCGGATCTGGTGGCTTGTAACGCCGGGCAACCCCCTGAAAGACAATGTCGAACTGCCAAAGATCGAAACCCGCGCGGCCCATGCCGCAGCGATCGCCGACCATCCGCGCATTGACGTCACCTTGCTGGAACAACGGCTCGGCACGTCTTACACCGCAGACACGCTGGACAGACTGACACGACGCAGCCCGGGCGTACGATTTGTCTGGCTTATGGGCGGTGACAATCTTGCAGGCTTCCATCAATGGGATCGTTGGCAAGACATCGCCGGGTTGATGCCATTTGCGGTGCTGGACCGGCCAGGAACGCGCACCAAGGCACTCGCCGGGCGTGCGGCAAGAACGCTCACGGCCTCTAGAGTTCGCCCGGTCGAAGCACGCCGCCTGGCGGAAATGACACCGCCAGCCTGGACATTCCTCGACATTCCGCTCTCTGACCTCTCGTCAACCGATCTGCGAGCCACCACGTAACCGAGCGACGAGCCGCGGATAACAACCGCCCGGCAACATGCCGTCGCAGACACAATCACTGAAACCTTACAGATGCTTGCGAGTCGCGCATCTGCGTGAAACACATTGCGTTCAGACTATGAGTACGCTCTGTCATGATGGCCGCTTTGAAAGGATCACCACGCCGCATGCCGCAACACTCTGGGACCGCCGAAACCGGCCAACCTTCCGTCGTTGACAAGATCTCGCCACCCGGCGCCCAAGGCACCACCGGCGCGCTCTATGACCTCGTCACGACCTGCCTCGATGACGCTAAAGCCGAAAACGTTGTGACCATCGACCTGCAGGGAAAAACCTCGATCGGCGATCACATGGTGATCGCGTCAGGTCGCTCAGACCGCCACGTCGGCGCGATTGCCGATCAACTCTCGCGAAAACTGAAAGAAGCCGGACACGGGCGTGTTCGCGTGGAGGGATTGTCGACGTGTGACTGGGTGCTTGTCGATGTTGGCGACATCATCGTCCATGTCTTCCGCCCGGAAGTCCGGGAATTCTACAACCTCGAAAAGATGTGGCAGGCCCCACCTGTCGACACCGGCGCAGACGAAGACACATCGCCGAACGCGGATTGATTGTGACGCCGTCGTTGTTACTCCCAGCACTGTGAGACTTACAGTCGCGGCAATTGGCAAGCTCTCGAAGGGGCCGGAACGCGCGTTATGCGAGCGTTACGCCACACGGATTAACGCAAAGGGGCGGTCCGTCGCTCTCGGACCGCTCGCCGCGCGTGAGTTTCGCGAAGCCACAGCTGATCAACCTGCCGTTCGAAAACGGTCCGAAGCGGCACAACTTCGCGATGCAGCCAGGCAAGCTGACAGAACAATCGTGCTCGACGAAGGTGGCAAAACGCTTTCCAGCAGCCGTTTTGCACGGTGGCTGAGGGAGGCGCGGGATACCGGCGTCAGAGAAACAGCGTTTCTTATCGGTGGTCCTGACGGCCATGACGAGAGCGTGCTCGCCGGTGCGGATCTTCGACTGGCGCTCGGTCCGATGACTTTACCCCACGCGCTCGCTCGCGCCGTGCTGATGGAACAGATCTACCGCGCGATCACCATCGTGGCTGGCCATCCCTACCACCGAGAATGAACGAGGCCACGCAGCAACGAGACATCGCGCTTCGCCTCATCACGCGTATTTGCCATAGTTTCGAAACCGTCTACGGCCAATACTCAGCCGCGGCCGATTCGCAGTTGCAGCGCAGTGTGTCGATCGTCAAACAAACTGTGTTTTGAGGGCAGTGTCATTTCCAACGCGCGCCAACTTGCTTCCGGGCGGAGCCGCTCTATTGGCGCGCTGCTGGTCGTCGGCCTGCTGGCGACCTCAAACCTTGTGCCTCTGCGCACCGCCGACGCACAATCAGCCACGCAACTCAAGCAGACGAAAGAGCAGCGCCGCAATGCCGATCGGCGGTTGCGGTCGACACAACGTTCGCTCGACGAGACGCGGCGTCGCGAACAGGCCGCGCGTGAAAATCTTCGCACAGCCGAGGACGAACGCGCCGCGCTCAACCGACAGCTGATCGACACCGCCCGGCGTGTCCAAACCGGCGAAACCCGCCTCTCCGAAATCGAGGAGCGACTGTCCGAGCTCGACGCACAACGTCAGCTCATCAACGGCTCATTACTTCGCCAGCAGCGATCAATTGGCGAATTGCTCGCCGCGTTGCAGCGGATGGGGCGCAACCCACCCCCGGTCATGATGACGAAGCGCCGCGACGCCCTCGGCATGGTGCGGAGTGCCATGCTGCTCTCGTCGGTTTTCCCGGAACTGCGTGAGCGGGCCGTCGCACTCAACAACCGCCTGATCGATCTTGATCGCGTTGCCACCGAGATCAAAACGCAAGGCGACCGGTTGCGGGAGCAGAACAGGTTACTCGCTCAGGCCGAAGACCGACTTGACGATCTGCTCCACACCAAGAAGGCAACCGTCGCGCAAACCCAGCAGGAACTCGACGAAATTCGCCAGGTCGCAGCAGCGCAGGCCCGCAATGTCCGCAGCCTGGGCGAGCTCATCACCCGCCTCGACAAGACCGTCGAGCGCTACACCAAGCTCGGCGAGTATGAGCGCGACCTGAAGGCACGGCGCGCTCTTGAGGCCCGACGCGCGCAGGAAGATCAGCGCGCGCAGCGGCGCCGGCAACGTGAAGCGCAGGAGCGCAGGCGCCGTCAGCAAAGTGAGGAACGCGACATCGCGTTACTTCCACCGCAAACCCCGAAAATTGATCCGCCGAAAGCGCGCCCGCCCCAGACGCCTGCAAACCGGACCCGCACCGAACCGTCAGCACGCCTGCCAAAGACCGAACGGCCACGCTCGAACAAAACCAATCCCGGTCGTCTAAAGCCATCGATCGCGTTCGCACGGGCCAAGGGACGCCTCACAATCCCGGCATCCGGACGCCGCATTTTCGGTTTCGGTGGCAAAACCCGCGTTGGCAACGGTCGTGCAAAGGGCATTGCGATCGAGACGCGTGCGCGCGCCCAAATTACGTCACCCAATGATGGTTGGGTCGTGTACGCCGGGCCATTCCGTAGCTACGGCCAACTCTTGATTATCAATGCTGGCGGTGGCTACCATATACTCCTGGCAGGGCTGGAGCGCATAAATGCGCGGATCGGCCAATTTGTTCTTGCGGGAGAGCCGGTTGGCAAGATGCGCGGCAATGCCCGTAAGGCCGGCAAACGTTCTCAGGTCGACGCCCCGATCCTGTACATCGAATTTCGTTACAAGGGGCGCCCCATCGATCCGGATCCGTGGTGGAACACACGTTCGGGTTAAACAGGTGAAGGGTTCACGAGATGCGCAAATCCGAATTCTCGTTCTGGGCGTTCATGGTGCTGGCCGTCATGGCGGCCGGTACGACGATCTTCAATGTCGCGCGAAGCCACTCTGCGAACGCGGCGAACGCTGAAATCTATAAGCAGCTGGATCTCTTCGGCGACGTGCTTGAGCGTGTTCGCGCTGACTACGTCGAGAAACCCGAGGACAGTAAACTGATCGAAACCGCGATCAATGGCATGCTGGCGTCACTCGATCCGCATTCCTCCTTCATGAACGCCAAAACATTCCAGGACATGCAGGTGCAGACACGGGGCGAGTTTGGCGGCCTCGGCATTGAAGTGACAATGGAGAACAGCATCGTCAAAGTTGTTGCTCCGATTGAAGGCACACCCGCTGAAAAAGCAGGCCTCCTTTCCGGCGACCTGATCACCGAATTGGACGGAGAAGACATCACCGGGCTCTCGCTTGAGCAGGCTGTCGAGAAAATGCGCGGGCCGGTCAACTCGACGATCAAGCTCAACGTCATCCGTGAAGGGGCAGCGGAACCTCTCACCATCAGCATCACGCGCGCTGTAATCCGGATCAATCCGGTGCGTCATCGTGTTGAAAAGGACGTCGGCTATGTCCGTGTGTCGACGTTCAACGAAAAGACGTATCGGAACTTGAAAACCGCACTCGCGAAAATCAAAAAAGAAGCTGGCGACACCGAACTGAAAGGTTACGTGATCGACCTCCGTAACAATCCCGGCGGACTGCTCGACCAGGCGATTTCAGTTTCGGATGCGTTCCTCGAGAAGGGCGCGATCGTTCTGACCCGTGGTCGGAACAAGGAAGAGACGCAGCGCTCGAACGCCCGTGCTGGCGATCTGACAGATGGCAAGAAACTTGTTGTCCTGATCAACGGTGGCTCCGCCTCCGCATCGGAGATTGTGGCGGGTGCACTTCAAGATCACCGTCGCGCAACCGTGGTCGGGACACGTTCTTTCGGCAAGGGATCTGTCCAGACGATCATTCCGCTCGGGCAGAACGGTGCGATCCGCCTGACGACGGCGCGTTATTACACACCATCAAACCGCTCGATCCAGGCGAAAGGCATCGTGCCGGACATCAAGGTTGAGAATGCACTGCCAGAAGAACTGAAGGCGCGCTTCTCAAAACCTCGCGGCGAAGCCAGCTTGCGCGGCCATCTTAAGGGCGAAGGCAAAGAGACCGCCGGTTCATCCGCTTACGTCCCGCGCGAAAAAGAGAAAGACAGCCAGCTTCTGTATGCCCTGAGCTTTCTCCGTGGCGAAATTGCCCAGTCGACTGATGAAGCAGCGCCTGAGACGAAAAAGAAGGACGACGGTTAAGGCCCGACCCGACATACGACGACGAGCAGTGGCGAGCCGGCGGGGCCGCCGCGCAACAATGGAGTAAAAGCCGCGTGATCATTCTCGGTCATGCGGCTCTTGCGGAGATCGAAATGCGCCAGTGGCATTTCATCGGTCTCTCCCTGTAAAGGCTGTATCGACGATGAGAGCCCTCATCTTCACTGCGTTCACACTCACGCTCCTGATCGCGGGCGCCTTCATCTGGCTTGGCCCCGCCCAACACGCCCATGTCGACGGCCCGCATGCGACGCTCGCCATCGCACCGCCGCCGGCAGATGTGACCGCCCCACCACGCACCATCACGACAACATCTCCTGCCGTGCCGAAGCAACCGGCAGCACAGCCGCAACCCGCAGCGCCGGAAACGACAACCACAGTCGTTGCGCAACCCATCGAGACAACGCCACGTGACGAATCAGGCGAGCAGGCGGAGCAGCCGAACGTCGTCGCCCCAACGTCCGAGCCACGTCGGACCACCGAGGTCGCTCAACCGGTCGCAACTTCTCAAGACAGACCCCTGCTACGACGGCAGGCATCTCGGCTACCGAAGATATCTTTGCGCTTCCCAATGATCCCGGAGACGGCGCCTTGGGTCTCGGCGTGGGCAATCTCGGACCGCTCGAACAAGCAAATACAAACTAGCTGCTGTTTAACTCACTGGGCACTTGGCCAAATGACTGACACTCCGCCGAGTTACAGACGCTGCGTCGGCATCATGCTGCTCAACGCGAACAATCACGTCTGGGTCGGGCGTCGGATCGATTATCCGGGAGAGCTTGAGGGGGATTGGACCGGCTGGTGTCAGATGCCGCAGGGCGGGATCGATGGCGATGAAAATCCACGCGACGCGGCCTTCCGCGAACTGCACGAAGAGACCGGTGTCCGCTCCGCAGAAATCATCGCGGAAGCGCCCGAGTGGCTTAACTATGACTTCCCACCGAACGTGATGGCGCGCGGCGAAGGCCATGGCTTTTGCGGGCAGACACAAAAGTGGTTCGCAATGCGCATGACTGGCCCGGAAAGCGAAATCGATATCGATGCGCCAGCCGGTCAAAAAGCCGAGTTTGACCAATGGCGCTGGGTGCCGATGGCAGAGCTTCCAGCCTTGATCGTTCCGTTCAAACGCAAAGTCTATGAGCAACTGATCGAAGTTTTCGGCGATCTCGCAGCGACGTAACACGCTGCGCCTCGAGCCAAACGGCAAAACCAATCAAGCCACAGCCTTAGAAGTCACGGCACGCGCCGCTCCTACGCGTGCCCGGCTTCTTTTTCGATTTCGCGAAGTTGATGGAGCAGGCTGGCTATCTCGTGCTTGACGTCGTCGTCGTCCGCATCCGCCGCGCGCTTCTCAGCTGTCTCGATCTCACCGCGAAAGAAATCCTTGCTCAGGTCGTCAGCGTGCACGGCCTGTTCGGCGAGGATGGTCAGGCTCTCCGGCTGCACCTCAGCAAACCCGCCACGGATAAAAATCCGCTGCGACTTGCCGTCCGGCGTTGTGACATCCATCAACCCAGGGCGCATCGTCGAAAGCGTCGGCGCATGGTTTGCGAACACGGTGAACTCGCCATCGGTGCCGGGCACACGAACGCTCGTCACGTCTTCCGACATCAAAAGCCGCTCGGGCGACACGAGTTCGAATTTGAAAGTATCAGCCATCAATCATCTTCTTATTCGTCGAGGTCACCAAGCTTCTCTTCAATCTCTTCGGGCGTCTGGAGTTGTGTGCCGCAGAACGGGCAGAACATGACCGCCTGATCGAACCACGCAATATCGCCCTCGTCACCCTCGTTCTCGGGTTCAATCTCCGCTTGCCCTACCGCCATGAAGAGCACGCCGCTCTCTGGCTCAACTTCGAACGTCGCAGAGAAATCTTCGGACGTGAGGATATCGTTCAAGGCACTGCAGCAAGACCCGAACCTGCGAGACGCGCCACGGATGGATGGCACAGAGCTCCCATTTCCGTTGCCGTTCGAAGGTGGGTAGGCACTGGCCAAGGCGCTCTCCGCTCAGCTTGTGTAGGTGTGCAGCAGCACATCACGCGCCACTGCACAATCCACGAGCATCAGGCTGCCTCAGCAGCCATTTTCTCGGCCTTCTCGATCGCTTCTTCGATCGTGCCGACCATATAGAACGCCTGCTCCGGCAAGTGATCGTAGTCGCCATTCACGAGACCCTGGAAGCCTTTGATCGTGTCGGGCAGATCGACAAACTTACCCGGCGAACCGGTGAAGACCTCGGCCACGAAGAATGGCTGCGACAGGAAGCGCTCGATCTTGCGCGCCCGCGCCACGGCAAGTTTGTCATCCTCCGACAGCTCGTCCATGCCGAGAATGGCGATGATGTCCTGCAGCGCCTTGTACTTCTGCAGGATTTCCTGCACCTGCCGCGCGATCTCGTAGTGCTCTTCACCAACCACACGCGGCTCAAGCACGCGCGATGTGGAATCAAGTGGATCAACCGCCGGATAAATTCCCTTTTCCGCGATCGAGCGCGAAAGAACGGTCGTGGCATCAAGGTGTGCGAACGTCGACGCTGGCGCCGGATCGGTCAGGTCGTCGGCTGGAACATAAACGGCCTGTACTGACGTAATCGAGCCCTTGGTTGTCGAGGTGATCCGCTCTTGCATCGCGCCCATGTCAGTACCGAGCGTCGGCTGATAACCCACAGCCGATGGGATACGACCAAGCAGCGCTGACACTTCCGAGCCCGCCTGCGTGAAACGGAAGATATTGTCGACGAAGAAGAGCACGTCGGCACCTTCGTCCCGGAAATGCTCGGCGACCGTCAGCCCAGTCAACGCCACGCGCGCACGCGCTCCCGGAGGCTCATTCATCTGGCCATAGACGAGAGCGGCTTTGGAATCGCCGCCGCCACCTTCCTGGTTCACGTTGGACTCAATCATCTCCCAGTAGAGATCGTTGCCCTCACGTGTGCGCTCGCCAACACCTGCAAAAACTGAACGCCCTGAGTGCGCCTTCGCGATGTTGTTGATCAGCTCCATGATCAGCACGGTCTTGCCGACACCAGCACCGCCAAACAGACCAATCTTGCCGCCCTTCGCATAAGGCGCGAGCAGATCGACGACCTTAATGCCCGTGACGAGGACCTCGCTTTCCGTCGACTGATCCACGAGATCCGGTGCAGACTGGTGGATAGGGCGGGTTGCTTCGTGCGGAACCGGCCCGGCTTCATCGACCGGCTCGCCAATCACGTTCATGATCCGCCCAAGCGTACCATCCCCGACAGGCACCGCGATCGGATCGCCCGTATCCGTCACGGGCTGCCCGCGCACCAGACCTTCGGTCGCATCCATCGCGATCGTGCGCACCGTGTTTTCACCGAGATGCTGGGAAACCTCGAGAACAAGGCGCTTGCCGCCATTGTCCGTCTCGAGCGCGTTCAGAATAGCCGGCAGATGGTCATCGAACTGCACATCGACGACAGCACCCATCACCTGACTGATTTTGCCTTCTGCCATTTTTCGTCCTCTCCGGTCGCCGGATACGTCACGGGCCGTTGCGCCCCTGCCATGGTTACTCAGTCTCTTGCGCTAAAGCGCTTCCGCACCCGAGATGATTTCGATCAACTCGGTCGTGATCTGCGCCTGGCGCGTGCGGTTGTACGTGATTGTCAGTTGGTCGATCATGTCGCCCGCGTTGCGCGTCGCGTTGTCCATCGCGCTCATCCGCGCGCCCTGTTCGGACGCGCTGTTCTCAAGCAGCGCACGGAACACCTGCGTTGCGATGTTCTTGGGAAGCAGGTCGTTGAGGATTTCCTCCTCACCCGGCTCATAGTCGTAGGCCGCCAATGCGTTGTTCGCGACCTCGTCGCCTTCAGCGTCATGGCCCTCCGGCAGTTTCGCCGGGATCAGCTGCAGCGGCGTGGGCACCTGCGAGATCACCGAACGAAACTCTGAGAAAAACAGCGTGCAGACGTCAAACTCACCTTTGTCGAACATGCTAAGCACGCGCTCGGAAATCTCCTGCGCATTAACGAAGCCGACCTGCTTCACGTCCTTCAGCGAGATCACATCGATGATCTGCGAGGCAAACTCGCGCTTGAGCACGTCATAGCCCTTACGCCCGACACACAGGATCTGGACCTGCTTGCCCTGCCCCATCAGCGTCTGCGCCTTGTAGCGCGCGATCTTCGCGATGTTCGTGTTAAAGCCGCCGCACAAACCGCGATCCGCCGTCGCGACAACAAGCAAATGCTTCTCGTCGCTCCCGGTGCCGATCAGAATTGGCGACGCGTTGTCCGTGTCAGTGATGTTCGCACCAAGATTCGCGAGGACACCATCCATGCGTTCGGCATAAGGCCGCGCTGCTTCGGCGGCTTCCTGCGCGCGACGCAATTTCGCCGCGGCGACCATTTGCATGGCCTTCGTGATTTTCTGCGTCGCCTTAACAGACGCAATTCGCGTCCGCAGGTCTTTCAAGCTCGCCATTGCGTGCTCCTGGATGCGTCAGTTCACACGAAGCCCGCAATCAAGCCGAAAAACTGCCAGCAAACTTGTCGACGGCGGTTTTCAGTTTCGCTGCTGTGTCGTCGCTGAGCGCTTTCTCGGTCCGGATCGTCTCGAGGATGTCGTTGTGCTCATCACGCATGAACCGCAACAGCCCCTCTTCAAACGGGCCAACATGGCTCAAATCGAGCTCATCAAGATAGCCATTGGTCCCGGCGTAGATCGAGACCACCTGCTCTTCGACAGCAAGTGGAGAAAATTGAGGCTGCTTCAGCAGTTCCGTCAGCCGCGCGCCACGATTAAGCAGGCGTTGCGTCGCGGCATCGAGATCGGAGCCGAACTGCGCGAAAGCCGCCATTTCGCGATACTGTGCCAGCTCACCCTTGATCGCACCCGCCACCTGCTTCATCGCCTTGATCTGCGCAGCGGAACCCACACGCGACACCGAGAGACCGACGTTCACCGCTGGACGAATGCCCTGATAGAAGAGGTCGGTCTCGAGGAAGATCTGCCCGTCCGTGATCGAAATCACGTTGGTCGGGATATATGCGGACACGTCGTTCGCCTGCGTCTCAATGATCGGCAGCGCAGTCAGCGAACCTGACCCGTTTTCCTCGTTCAGCTTCGCAGCGCGCTCAAGCAGCCGCGAATGGAGATAGAAAACGTCACCGGGGTAAGCCTCGCGCCCCGGCGGACGGCGCAGCAGCAGTGACATCTGACGATACGCCACCGCCTGTTTCGTCAAGTCATCGTAAACGATGAGCCCATGCATACCGTTATCGCGAAAATACTCGCCCATCGTGCAGGCAGTGAACGGCGCGAGGAACTGCATCGGCGCCGGGTCTGATGCCGTCGCCGCCACGACGATGGAGTATTCCATCGCGCCATTATCTTCGAGCACTTTGACGAGCTGGGCGACGGTTGACCGCTTCTGCCCAACCGCAACGTAGATACAGTAGAGCTTCTCACTGTCATCACCGCGCGCGTTGACGTTCTTCTGATTGAGGAACGCATCCAGCGCGACAGCGGTCTTGCCCGTCTGACGGTCGCCAATGATCAGCTCTCGCTGACCACGCCCGACCGGGATCAAGGCATCGACAGCTTTCAATCCGGTCTGAACAGGCTCGTGCACTGACTTTCGCGGAATAATACCCGGCGCCTTCACGTCGACAAGTTTGCGTTCGCTCGAGTCGATCGGTCCCTTGCCGTCAATCGGATTGCCGAGGCCATCGACAACCCGGCC
>JBCBXF010000110.1:0-10228 GCA_039816705.1 Pseudomonadota bacterium
ATCACATCTCGCGGAGCTCGTTGAGTGTAGTCTAAAGCGCCCGCGGAGCCCCGAGAGGCCCGCGTGGCTTCTATATACAGGGCGCGCAGACCCCACGACCCAGCCGAAAGCTCCGGATCGATCAAGCCTGCAACATGATCAGACCGCGCCGCCGCAAAGAGCAGCGCCTCCGTCAGCGGCGTGCGCGCTACAGCTTCGGGATCAAGGAGCAGACCCCGGATTTTTTCCGCAAGCGGTGTCCCGCCAGGTTCCCGAGTTGTGATAACGCAATGGCCCGCGGCGCGCAGCCGTTCGCCAAGCGCGGCAATCTGGGTGGTCTTTCCCGCGCCCTCTCCGCCTTCGAACGTGATGAAACGTCCGCGGCTCACGCCGGCGCCTCATGCAGGCCGCTAGAGGATCCAGCACAGCGCAAGGTGGACGAGCGACGTCCAGCCGCGCCGCATGAAGCCGCCTCGTTCGACGTCCTCCCCGGCATAGAGCGGCACCTCACTGACTGATGATCCCTGCCCGCGCACACGCAGGACAGCGACCTGATCGCCGCGCCGGATCGGCGCTTTGAGCGGCTTGTTATAGACGACCGACGCTTTCAGGCGCTTCTTGTCCGAAATGGTCCGCGGCAGCAAGACCCGCACACCGTTTTGGCCGACGAGCGGCGTGTAGAGCGATGTACCGCCCCAGACGAGCGCGGACGCCACCTCCTCATTCGGCTTGAACAGGTTGAACGACTTGAAGCCACGCAAACCCCACTCGTAAAGCCGGCGCGCCTCGAGCTTGCGATCCTTCTTGCTTTCCAGGCCGTTGACAACAAACACGAGGTTCCGGCCCTCATGTGAACCGGCGCCCACAATGCCGTAGCCGCTCTCCTTGGTGTAGCCGGTCTTGAGACCATCGATCCCAATCGGCAGATGGATCAGTGGGTTCCGGTTGAAAAACTTGTACTTCTTGTAGTTGTACCGCTTTTGAGCAAAGTAGCGGTAATAATCCGGATACGTCGCTTTGATGTGGAGAGCGAGGAGCGCGAGCTCCCGTGCCGTCATGAGATGGTCCGGGTTCGGCAACCCGGTCGAATTCGCAAACCGTGATTTCGTAAGGCCAATCCGTTTGGCATAATCTGTCATCATGCGCGCGAACGCCTCTTCTGATCCGGCCAACCCCTCCGCAATAATGATCGAGGCGTCATTGCCGGACTGCACGATGATGCCCTGGAGCAAGTCCGAGAGTTTAACGCGTGAGTTCAGCTTGGCGAACATCGACGATGTGCCCGACACCCCTCCGCCTTTGCGCCACGCGTTCTCCGACACGTAAAAATCATCCTCCGGCGAAATCTGGCCGTCCTTCAACGCGCGAAAGATGATCGCGATTGTCATCAACTTGCTCATGCTGGCAGGAGGCATCAGCGTATCGGCGTCTTTTTGGTAAAGGATCGCGCCCGTGTCGGCGTCCATCAGGATCGCATACTTCGCCTTGGTCTCGTAGGCGTACGCGCCCTGAGACGCCACAATCAGCGCGACCCCGCCAATGAGCATTCCCCGCAAAACGGTCAGGCTTCGTCGCAGCATAGGGATCTCCAGGGCGGATGACAGGATGCGTCAGGCATAGTGAGCCGCAATGCATGACACCAGCACTCTGCCGCAAGCCCACAATGCAATCAACGCACTGACAATGCTCATCAATCAGCCGTGAAGTCACGCCGCACTTGCACGCAGCGCAACACCGAAATCGACGAGCGGCACACGCCGCAAACCGCGCATGTCATCCAGCGCAAACCATCCGGCATCCACGGTGCTGTCATCGTCCGAGAAGTCTTGCTTGAGTACGCCCCGAAGATCATGCGCTGCAAACACGATCTGTAGCGAATGCCCCGGCAACCCGCGCCTTGAGATCGCAGCATCAAGCCATGTCGACGTGACGCCAAGCAGCGGGCCTATCGAGGACTTAAAGCCGGTTTCTTCCCGCAGCTCCCGCAGCGCCGTCTCATTCGCCTGCTCGCCCCACTCCATGCCACCGCCGGGCAACGTCCAGGACCCGGAGTCCGGATTACCAGCTTGCTCAAAACGCGTCAGCAGAAGTCGATCGTCGTCACCGATGCACAGCGCGTAGGCGCCCACTCGCTGCCACGCGATGTCCACAGTTCAGGACCTACCGCTGGGCACGCCGCAACCGAAACCACGGCTGACGTTCGAGATACCCAATTTCGCGTGCGTCCGATCCGTCCAGCGGTGCTGGGCCAACGTAGCGGACCCGCACCTTCGTCGTTCCAAGATGCTGAAAATCCAGATGCTGTGCGACCGCGCGTGACAGGTCGATAATCCGGCCATGCGCATAGGGCCCGCGGTCATTCACACGCACAATCAGCCGCCGCCCGTTCGCGAGATTGGTGACCTCAACGAGGCTTGGCAGCGGCAGCGTCGGGTGCGCTGCAGACAGCCGTCCCATATCGAATCGCTCGCCATTCGCCGTCTTTTTGCTGTGGAACGCTGTGCCGTACCACGACGCAATACCAATCCGGTTGTAGGTCGGATCCTTCCGCGGGTAATACGTGCGCCCCGCAATCTTGTACGGCTTGCCGACCTTCGCGTAGCCCCCGCCCCGCGGAATGCGAGACTTCGGCAGGCGCGGCACCGAGCGACGCGGAGCGATCCGGCGGGGCCGTGCAGCAAGCGGCTGTGTCAATGATGCAGAGCGAAGCGCAACACCCGCCGCTGAAGAAACCGGGCGCCCTGGGCGTGTCGCCACAACAGGACGTACCGCCGGCTGCGGACGCGGCACCTGCAGTCCTGCCAGGCGCGCCACATCAGGCGTTGCGAGACGAGGAGTACCGAGCAGCGGCGCCGCGGTTTGCGGCGGCCGGTCCAGCGCCAAGGCGCCGCGCGGCGTCGGTGGCGCACTGCGGCTGCACCCGGCGATCACGACGCCACACATCGCAAAAACAGCGCACCGTGCCGTTTGCCAGCGCCACCCCGAAGTTTCGCTCATTCCGCTGTGCCCCCATCCCCAACGCGTCGAACTATCATCGATGCGTTGCCAAGCGGTAATCTGCGTCGCACGAAACAGGCAACATTTCCGAAGCAACGGTGCACGCAATTCCGAGTGGCTGGGGATTGCGCCCGACACCTTTGGGAGCCGGCGTTGGGCAAACACGTGCTCACCTCCCCGCAGTGCAAACATCTGGCGGGGGCTAAAAATCAAAAACGCCCGCCACGTCGAGAACGTGACAGGCGCTGATCAGTGCCGATGTGAGGCTCAGCCCTACGGCCCGAGCAGCTTTGGCGTCTTCGCCGCGACCACGAGTTTACGGCGATACATCACACGGTTGTCACTGCCGTTGACGTATCGCATCTCGTAAGTCCCCGGCTCGCTCGGCGCCTTCATCGTCAGTGGATTGCCCTTGCCGATGGATTGACGCGCCAGAACGTTCGCATCTTCGGCGCCTGCGGGTGCAAGTGTCAGACTGTCTTCCCGGTCACCGGGCCCCGACCACCAGACGTTGAGTTCGTCGGACGGGTCGACGAACTCGAGCGCGACAAGACGAACCTTCGCGGCATTCACGTCAATCCTCTGACGCGCAAGGATCACACGCCGATCCCGCGCAAGAAACCGCAACTCGTAGGTGCCCGGTTCGCTCGGCGCTCGGACCGTGACCTCAGCTTGCGCCCCTGCCGAAGTGAGTGAGAGATAGTCACCGACACGTGCACCAACCTTCGAAATCGCAATCCATCCTCGCCCACGTGCGCGACCGGTCCAGCTTGTCTTGAAACGGTATCCCGCCATCACGGGCGCAAGGCGATCGAACTGCGGTGACGCAACCGTCACCTCTTTCGGTTCAGTCTGCGTGCGCCACGCGGCTTCAAGGCTCGAAAGGTCTGGACCGCGCACCCCGCCAAAAGTCTCTGCACCGCGATCATTCGTATCCTCCGAAACGTCATCATCGAACCGCGCGGCAAAGCTGCGATCCGTGATTTCGCGTGCGGCATCTTCGGTATCGCCCTCACGTCGTGGGGGGCCAAAAACCGGAGCAGGCGACCCGGGGTTCGGGTCGCTTGCGGGCAGGCTCTGCTTATCATTGCGCGGCAGGTCATCTCGAAGCCGCGCCTCGCGGATCAGGTCGTCCGGCTCTGGCGGCCCGAAGCTCGGTCGCGTTTCACTCCGCCGTAACGCTGCATCCGGGTCGTCCGCATCTTTCAACTCGATGACAGAGCCAAAATCGCGCGTGTCATCCGTATCGAACGTAGGTTCACGTTCACGCGGATTTTGCGCTCCGCGAGATGCACGGCGGGAACGCACATCTTCCCGGACCGGCTTATACCAGTCATACCGACCACGGAGCTTGAAGAAGTCGTCGTCGCTGCGCACGCTCGCACCGTAACGCGCCCGGTTTCGGGCGATCGCTGCGGCAACGCCAACAGGATCGCTTTTGAAGTCATCGGCCCGATCGACCGCTTCCGGCGTACGCGGCAGACGGGTGATCTGTGTCTCGTTGCGCGGTGCATCCTCTGCCGCATCAAAAGATGGATCGCCAGCACGATCGACAACCTGGCGATCCTGATTGTCACGGGCCGCCGGTGTGCGCTCCTCAGCAAACGCCGGTGCGCCAAACTCAGGCGCTTCGATAGCGGGCGTATCGGTTTCCGCAAGATCACGCTCGACATTATCGTCCGCGCGATCAGCATCAAAATCCGTCGTCTCCGCGCGACGCGTCTCCGGCTCTAGCGCGTCATCCTCAAAGACCGGGGCATCGAACCGCGGTGCCACGGCAGTCTCGCGGCTATCCTCACGTGGCAGCGGACGCTGCGCCGGATCAATCACCGCCGCATCACCGCCAAAGCCGTCTTCATCATCAAATGCAGGACGACGCGTATTACGCGGGGCCTCATCGTCCGGCGCAAACTCGGGACGCACCGAAAACTCGGGACGCGCCGTGCGCGGGGCAGCGTCGTCTTCGACACGAACTGAGGCGAGCGGCGCCTTGATGCGGACGCGCGGCAGTGTATCGGCTTCTGCTGCTTCGAACGTGGGACGCGGCGCTTCCGCGACATCGTTCTGCTCCGCGTCACGGTCGTCCTGTTCAATCCGAACCGAGGCCAGCGGCGCACGCATGCGAACGGTTGGCAAACGCTCATCCGCTTCAAACGCCTCGTCATCGAAAGACGGCGAAACCGTCGCGGGCGCATCATCTTCGATCCGCACCGATGCCAACGGAGCCTTCATGCGTACGAGCGGCAGGTCATCATCGTCAAACGACGGCGTGGCAGCCTGATCCGCACGATCAGCAGTGTCACTGTCCTTACGGTCACTATTCAACCGCAGACGCGAGTCGTCACGCGTCGATCGTTCATTCGCAACGCGACGCAGAGACCGAGAGGAAAAATTATCCTCGCGATCATCGAACCGTGCTTCGAAGACCGGCTGCGGCTCTTCGAACTCGGGTGTCGCACGTTCACGCGGCGCGTCAGGAACGCGCACGGAAAACGTCGGCGACACGCGCACACTGTCATCAGAGAATTCGTCGACACGCAGACTGATTGCCGGAACGCGGAGTGTAATTTCAGGAACGCGCAAGCTCACGGACGGCGCAACAGCGGATCGGTCCGACCGGGGCATGTCGCGAGGTGGCTGATCAGCAAGCCGCGGCTCTGGATCTGGCGTCACAGGACGGATTATAATCCGGTAGGCGCCGGGCTGCAGATTGGGAACCATGAACTCGGCGACAGAAGCAGGCATAGAGGCGCCCGCCGCCGAAGACGGACCCTGTTGCCCGTCATGCGCCTGCACGTCGGGCGTGACAAACGATGCGGCCACACCGGCTGAGGCCACAAGCAAAGCGAGACCGCTCACCCGCGCGCGGGAGAAATTCGGCAGGCACCGCGTGCCTTCACGCAACCGGATCACAGAACGCACGATGGTCTCCTTGATCGACACAAACCACTTGACTTTGAACTTCTATCAAAATGCATCATGATTGTCA
Organism: Pseudomonadota bacterium; assembly: GCA_039816705.1. Lineage (GTDB taxonomy): Bacteria > Pseudomonadota > Alphaproteobacteria > Rhizobiales > CALHAX01 > CALHAX01. The sequence goes on from JBCBXF010000110.1 coordinate 5,966, forward strand.
GACGCTTAACAGGTGGGGTTAAAAGCCGGCTGCGCGCTTAACAATTCCACTCATCACGACATTTTTCTCCTGTCCCGCTGCACCATGTGGCAGAAAAGTGACGTAAAAGCGGAGTCAAAACCCGATCGCCATCTTGCGCGGCGTGCCGATGCGGCATAGTGAGCGTCGCAAGCGTACCTGGTGGTCTAGGTGTTCCGGCGCCAAGCGTTGCGCACCTCTGTCTCTTTGACCAATATGGGGGCTGCGGTGCATTTGGATGGGTGGCTGAGTGGTCGAAAGCACTGGTCTTGAAAACCAGCGAGCGGGCAACCGTTCCGTGGGTTCGAATCCCACCCCATCCGCCACTTTCTTAGTGTAACACGTCCGTTAACCGTAGTGATTTGAGAGCGACGCTAGGTCCGCTCCATCCGGCATCCACCGACCCGCGTCCCTATAAAAATCATCGGTTTCAGTGCCAATGCCCTAAGTTGGCAGCGTAAGTGGTCCTGTCAGGTGTGTTGTCGCGCGCGCTCCCGCCTTAAGGTGGCGAGCAAGATGCACCTGCTCCGCTTCCCCCCGGGCTGATGAACGCCATGACGTCCGCGAAGAACCTCCTCATCATCATGTCGGACGAACATGCGGCCGATGCGCTGGGCTGTGCGGGACACCCGCACGTCATGACACCAACGCTCGACGCCCTTGCGGCGCGCGGGACGCGCTTTTCTAACGCCTACACGCCCTCGCCAATCTGCGTTCCGGCCCGCGCCGCGTTCCACACGGGCCACGCCGTCCATCAGACCGGCTACTGGAGTTCGGCCCAGCCTTATGATGGCCGGATGTCCACGTGGGGACATGCCGTGCGCGCAACTGGGCGCGACTGCGTCTCGATCGGGAAACTCCACTTTCGATCAACAGCGGACGACAACGGATTTTCTCCGGAGATCCTGCCGATGCATGTCATGGACGGCATCGGCTGGTCCGAGAGCCTGCTGCGCGATCCGATGCCGGACTATTCCGTGCACGCCCGTGAACTCGCTGACGATGTCGGACGCGGCGAAAGCTCATACACCGCCTATGATCGTGCGATCACGCAAGCGACGTGTGACTGGCTCAGCAACCGCGCCAACACCAACGCCGCTGACGGGCAGAAACCGTGGACACTCTTCGTCTCCCTCGTCTCGCCCCACTATCCGCTTTCCGCCCCCGAAGATTTCTTCGATCTCTACGATCCGGCTAAGATGAACCTTCCCCGCCATGCGGAAGGCCATCTCGATCACCCCATCCTCGCCGAGATGCGCGACTTTTGGTGCTACGGAGATTATTTCGATGAGGCGCGTAGTCGCGCCGGACGTGCCGCGTACTACGGCTTGATCTCTTTCCTCGACGCAAACATCGCGAAGATCCTTGATGCGCTTGATCGCAGTGGTGCCGCTGGCGAGACAGACATTCTCTACACCTCTGACCATGGAGAACTGCTCGGCAATCACGGGTTTTGGACCAAGTCGCTCATGTACGAAGAATCGGTCCGCGTGCCGATGATCCTGGCCGGGCGCGATCTGCAATGCCGCGGTGAGGTCTGTGAGGCACCCGTCTCGTTGCTCGACCTATACCCGACCGTTTTGGAAGCCATGGCGGCAATGGACGGCCCAAACACGGACAACACGAGCTCGCGTCATACGAACACCGCCCGAAGCCTCGGTCGCAGCCTCTACCGGACATTGGCTCAGCCTGATCCGGATCGGACCATCCTGAGCGAATATCATGACGGCGGCAGCCCAACCGGCTTTTTCATGGTGCGCTGGCAGCGCTGGAAGTTCATCTATTACGTCGGCGCGCGCCCGCAGTTGTTCGATCTGGTATCTGACCCGTACGAAGAAAACGACCTTGGCACGGATCGTGACCACGCGGACGTACGGGATGAAGGCGAACGACGCTTGCGCGTGATCCTTGACCCGGAAGCCGTGAATACGCGCGCGTTTGCGGACCAGCGGGCGAAACTCGAGAGCTACGGAGGACGGGACGGACTCGCGGACATGGTCAAATTCAATCATACGCCGGTTCCGACCATTGACGGCTGACGACATCAATGTGGGCCGAGATTTCAACAATCATGCGTCGCAGACAGACCATCGCGCAGGTCGCCCGTGGAGCTTGCCGCCGCGCGCTGTGAGACGCAGTGTTGGGCAAATCTTACCTCGATCAGGGAGCGCGTCATGGCTCACACCGATATCGCGTCAATTGCCGCAACCTATGAGCGCGACGGGTACGTGTCCGGCGTCCCGATTATAAGCACGACCGAGGCCGCGCAGCATCGCCAACGTCTGGAAGACGCGGAAGAGACGTTCGGCCCGCTGCACTATCGCTCAAAAGTGCACACGATCCTGCGCTCTCCGCTCGAACTCGTCACCCATTCGCGCGTCCTCGATATCGTCGAGGCGATGATCGGCCCCAACATCCTGCTCTACAATGCGACCTACATCATCAAGGAACCGCATGCGCCGGCGCATGTCTCCTGGCATCAGGATCTGACCTATTGGGGCCTCAGCCATGATGATCAGGTCACGCTGTGGCTTGCGCTTTCTCCGGCGACCTCGGAGAGCGGGTGCATGCGCATGGTGCCGGGCACCCACCGGCAGGGCCGCCTCGACCATGACGAGACCGAGGATGAGAACAATGTCCTCTATCAGGGGCAGACAGTGCGCGGCGTGGAGGAAAAGTCCGCCGTGATGTGCCCGTTGCAGCCGGGCGAAGCATCGTTCCATCATGGCTGGACGCTCCATGCCTCGATGCCGAACATTAGCGACGATCGCCGCATTGGTCTGAACGTCCAGTATCTCGCGTCACACGTTCGCCAGACCAAGCATGATCTCGACACCGCAATGCTGGTAAGGGGCGTTGATCGCTACCAGCATTTCGAAGTTGATCATCCCGCAACCTCAGACCTCGATCCGGCAGCCGTCGCCCACCAGCAGATGCTGGAGGATCGCTACAAATCCATTGCGGGGACGGCAGGGTAAGCCCGCCCCCGGGAGCCAACCGGGTGTCACGGCGACATCACGTCGCGATGCTCCGTTTGTGCGCCACCCGTCGAGGCAGCCCATGGTCAAGCCATGGGATCACAATGGCGAGAGACCAACATGGTCCGAGGCCACACCCATGATTGTCATCCTCAGGCTTGCTCCGAGGATCCATAGTCAGTCTGGCAACGCAGGCCGAACGGCCCTGCACGCTCCTCCTACTCGATGTCCTCGATCTCGACGCCACCACCACCGTCCACACGCTGGGCCAGCGCAGCTTCGATGAAGGGATCGATGTCGCCATCAAGGACTGCGGAAGGTGTACCGCTTTCAACGCCGGTGCGCAGATCTTTCACCAGTTGATAGGGTTGCAGCACGTAAGAGCGGATCTGGTGTCCCCAACCGATCTCGGTCTTGGATTCGGCTTCCGCCTGCGCGGCCTCCTCGCGCTTTTTAAGCTCGACTTCGTAAAGCCGCGCACGCAGCATGTTCCACGCCGTCGCACGGTTCTTGTGCTGCGAGCGCTCGGACTGGCACTGCACCACGATCCCGGTCGGCTCATGCGTGATGCGCACGGCACTGTCCGTCGTGTTGACATGCTGGCCGCCGGCACCAGACGCGCGATAAGTGTCGATCCGACAGTCGCTTTCATTGACCTCGACTTCGATCGAGTCGTCGATGACCGGGAACACCCATGCGGATGCAAAGCTCGTGTGGCGGCGGGCGTTGGAGTCGAACGGAGAAATACGCACAAGACGGTGAACGCCGGACTCCGTTTTCATCCACCCATAGGCGTTGTCGCCCTTCACCTGCAGCGTCGCGGATTTTAATCCAGCTTCCTCGCCGGGTGTCACTTCCACAAGTTCGATCTTGTATCCGCGGCGCTCGGCCCAGCGCGAATACATTCGCAGCATCATCTGCGTCCAATCCTGGCTCTCCGTGCCACCGGCGCCGGAGTGCAACTCGACGAAGCAGTCGTTTCCATCGGCCTCGCCCGAAAGAAGTGCCTCGACCTGTCGCTTCTGAACCTCGGCCAGCAGGCCGCGCAGTGCGTCCTCGCTTTCCGCCACAACGGCATCGTCGCCCTCAGCGGTGCCAAGTTCGATCAATTCAACGTTGTCCTCAAGCTGCTGGGACACGTCGGTGTAGGCGGTTATGGCTGCATCCAGGTGCTGGCGCTCGCGCATGATTCTCTGCGCCCCGGCCGCGTCCGACCACAAGTCCGGATCTTCAACGCGCGCATTCAACTCCGCGAGACGGTCGTTGG
>JBCBXF010000111.1:0-10211 GCA_039816705.1 Pseudomonadota bacterium
CAAACAGGACTGACGCGAGATCTGGCGACGGAGGAGGCAAGCGATCGCGCTCGGATGTCACGAGCGGGATCACGCTATCCGGCGCCATCCGCCGTTCTAGAGCTCTTCAAACCAATCACGTGGTTCCCACCCATGTGGGCGTACATGTGCGGCGTGATCTCGTCGGGCGCAGCCCTTGGCGTAAACTGGACGTCGGCATTGCTCGGCGTCGCATTGGCCGGTCCGCTGGTTTGCGCCACGAGCCAGGCCGCGAACGACTGGTACGATCGCCATGTCGACGCGTTGAACGAGCCAAACCGCCCGATCCCGTCCGGTCGCATTCCTGGCAGTTGGGGATTCTATATTGCGGTAATCTGGAGTGGCGTGTCACTCGCGGTCGGCGCCATGCTTGGCAACGCTGTGCTCGCGGCAACCGTCTTCGGCCTCGTGCTCGCATGGGCTTACAGCGCACCGCCACTGCGGCTGAAGCAGAACGGCTGGTATGGCAACGCAGCTGTCGGTCTCTGCTATGAAGGCCTCCCCTGGTTCACGGGCGCCGCTGCGATGATCGGCGCTGTACCGGATACCCGCATCATCGTGATCGCGCTGCTCTACAGCGTCGGGGCGCACGGCATCATGACCTTGAACGATTTCAAATCAATCAATGGTGACCGAAAAATCGGAATTCGCTCCCTGCCAGCACAACTCGGCACGGCCAACGCGGCACGACTTGCCTGTCTTGTGATGACGATCCCGCAAGTCATCGTCATCGCGCTTCTGACCAAATGGGGAGCTGGCTGGACCGCGGCGATTGTGACCCTGCTTCTTGTCGCGCAACTCATCTGCATGCGCCACATGCTGGCTCGGCCGTTTGAACGCGCGCCCTGGTACAACGCAACCGGCACGACACTTTACGTCCTCGGCATGCTGGCAAGCGCAATTGCCCTCCGCATCATCACGGGAGGATCGTGATGCGACACACTCAAGGCCTGCCACAAGACGCGGCTCACGGCCTGTCATGGCTTTCTATCATCCGGCTTGGCCTGGTGCAGACCGCACTCGGCGCGATTGTCGTTCTCACGACATCAACGCTGAACCGGGTCATGGTCGTCGAGCTATCGTTGGCGGCAACCGTGCCCGGGCTGCTCGTCGGCCTCCACTATGCGGTGCAAATCCTGCGACCGCGCTGGGGTTTTGGCTCCGATGTCGGGGGGCGTCGCACCCCCTGGATTATCGCCGGCATGACGATGCTTGCACTCGGCGCCTGCCTCGCTGCCGTGGCAACGGCCTTCTGGGCGTCAGCACCCTGGTTATCCGGCGCTGTCCTCGTCATCGCCTTCCTCATCATCGGTATTGGTGTTGGCTGCGCGGGCACAACGCTGCTTGCCCTGCTCGCCACGTACACAGCGCCCGCACGTCGCGCACCGGCAGCCACAATCGTCTGGCTGATGATGATCGCGGGCTTCGTCGTCACTGCGATTGTCGCCGGTGCAATGCTCGACCCGTTCTCGATGGCGCGGCTTGTGATGGTCACAGTTGTCGTCTGCGCGACAGCGCTCGCCGTGACCGTGCTCGCGCTTCTCGGCATCGAGAGGAAAAATACGCCCATTGAGGTGGCAGCCGAACCCCTGGCACAGGACACCTCTGCGAAGCCGACATTTCAGGCCGCACTCATTGAAACGTGGAATGACCCGACGGCGCGACGCTTCACTGTTTTTGTTTTTCTCTCCATGCTCGCCTACAGCGCGCAGGACCTGATACTCGAGCCGTTCGCCGGTCATGTGTTTGCAATGACACCGGGCGAGAGCACGCAACTCTCGGGCGTTCAGCACGGTGGCGTGTTCATCGGCATGGCATTGGTGGGCTTGATCGGCGGGCTGACCGGCGCACGAGGCCGGAACACAGATGCATTTGCCCTGCAGAATTGGGTTGTCGGCGGGTGCATCGGGTCCGCGCTTGCGCTGGCCGGCCTCGCAATCGGCGGGATGTATGGTATCGGCTGGCCTTTGAAAGCCAACGTCTTCGCCCTCGGATTTGCCAACGGAGTCTTCGCCGTCGCAGCCATTGGCTCGATGATGGCTCTCTCCAGCGAGGGCAAGCGTGGACGTGCCGGAACACGGATGGGCCTGTGGGGCGCAGCGCAGGCCATGGCGTTTGGCCTCGGCGGTCTGCTCGGCACCGTGCTTGTCGATGTCTCACGTCTGATTGTCGATGACGCAGCATCAGCCTACGGCACGGTCTTCATTGCGGAGGCCATCGTCTTTCTCGCCTCAGCCCTGCTCGCTGTGCGCCTCGCGGGGCGCAGCTTCAAAATCACGTCTGCTGCGGCCGCCAACCCGCAGCTCACCGCGGACGCCGGCATAATGCCAGCATCCGCAGTCTCCGCCCCCGCCGGAAGAGGATAGTCTCATGAGCACCCCCATCCCCACACCCGACTTTGACGTTATCGTCGTCGGGGGCGGTCCCGCCGGAGCAACGGCCGCTGACCAGCTCGCGCGCGCAGGGCGTCGCGTTGCCCTCCTCGACAAAGCCGGCCGGATCAAACCCTGTGGTGGGGCGGTGCCGCCACGTTTGATCAAGGACTATCAAATCCCGGATGAGCTGATCGTCGCGCGCATCAACACAGCCCGCGTCATCGCCCCATCTGAAAAGGCCATCGATATGCCGATCGATGGCGGCTACGTCGGGATGGTCGACCGCGATACATTTGATGAGTGGTTGCGCAATCGTGCGGCCTCCAGCGGCGCAACACGTATTACCGGCGAAGCGCGCAATCTCGAACAGCAGGCCGATGGCACAGTCCGTCTCTCGTTTGAGAACAAGAGACAAAGTTCAGAAGGCGCCGCCCCGATACTGCAATCACTGACCGCCCGATGCATCATCGGCGCGGACGGCGCGCGTTCGAAAATTGCCAAGATCGCGCTGCCGAACGAAAAGCAGCCCAAGTGTGTATTCGCCTACCACGAGATCGTCGAAGCGAGGGATGAAAATCTGGCTCCGCCCTGCGCCATCCGTTCCGCGAACGGCAGCGTATCGACGACGCTCCCCTCAAGCGATACGAACGCGCAGAGCGCCGTCGCATATGATGACCGGCGGTGTGATGTTTACTATCAGGGCGAATTTTCGCCGGATTTCTACGCATGGGTTTTCCCCCACGGTAAGACCGCGAGCATCGGCACAGGCTCTGCCAACAAGGGGTTTGCGCTGCGCCGTGCCGTGGAAGGTGTGCGGAAAAAAACCGGTCTCGACACCTGGCGAACGGTGCGCCGCGAGGGCGCGCCAATTCCGATGAAACCGCGCCGCGTCTGGGACAATGGCCGCAACGTCATCCTTGCTGGTGATGCCGCTGGCGTCGTCGCCCCTGCCTCCGGCGAAGGCATCTACTACGCCATGCTGTGTGGCGAACTCGTTGCCCAGGCGACGGAGAATTTTCTGGCAACCGGCTCGGCAAAGGAATTTGCCCGCGCACGCCGCGCCTTCATGAAGCGCCACGGGCGGATCTTCTGGATCCTCGGGATCATGCAGTACTTCTGGTATTCAAGTGAAAATCGACGCGAACGCTTCGTGACCATGTGCGAGGACCCGGATGTCCAACGCATCACCTGGCAGTCCTATATGCACAAGGAGTTGATCGGGTCCTCGCCGTTTTCACGGATTAAAATCTTCGTCAAGGACACGGCGCATCTGTTGGGCCTGCGCGCAGCGTAGCCAACGCCTTCGCGGAGTGCGCGTCGTGCTGACAAGCCCCTTGATCGTCGATCTCATTCTTGGACTGGTTGCCATAGAAATCGTGGCACTCAGTTACCTGTTCGGTCGCACATCGGCATTGTTTGCGCCCCTCCCGCTGCTTGCCAACACAATAGCGGGTATAGGGATTCTCATTGCACTGCGCGGTGCGCTTGCCGGCACCCCATGGCCATGGGTGCCGCTAGGCTTAACGGTGAGCCTCGTCGCCCACCTCTGCGATCTCGCGTTACGATGGAAACATTCCAAGCGGAGCGCGTAACGAATGTACGGCACCGCAATCACACCTGAACCATAACGCGAATGTGCGATCTAATACGAACGGTGACCAGATCACCCGTCCTGGAGAGCGTGCCCGGCATCATGCAACAGACCGCGCAACGCAAGAACGCGCACCGCGTCACCATCGCAAGGTAAGCCTCGGCTTTGGCGCCAGCCGTTCACCGCTGCCATCTCCTCGTCCGTCAACTGCACCTGCACGACATGGCGTGCCTGCGGAACCCGTCTCGAACCCATCATTTCCTCCCTGGACAATCGATGGATTGTTGAATGTCCGGCGCGCGGCTTTTCTTGTAATGCAGCGTCGCGCCGCGTTGCTCGTCTCCCGTTTCTTCGCGTCGTCTTCCTGGCGCGCAAGCTAACGGAAAGCCCGAGGAGACAAAAGGGGGAATAGAACGCAACCCTTACCACGAGACACATGGGCCGAGCGGATTTGGTGAACCGGAACGCATTGCACAGTACAAAAGGCGAACAACCTCATCGGACACTGCCGCTTTTGCTTCTTGTTGTGTATGCAGTATATGTCCAACGCCAAGCTCTCAGGCCCACTTAGATAGGACTTGCGGCTTGAAAAATTGACATCGCGATTGGGCCGAGACTGGAGGATCGTTCATGGAAACGAACGCAACTGGTGCCGCGACGACAGTCGCGCAAAGTGGCGGCGACATCGCTACTCAGGCCGTAAGCCAACTGACACCGCAAGCGTCTTACATCGCGACGGTCACGCCCAACACGTTTGTACTGCTCGGCCTCTTGTTCCTCGCTTACGGCTTGTGTCTGCTCGCGTTCGCAATGACCCGCCAGGTCCACGAAGCGCGAAGCGATTATGCCCGCCAGGTTCACACGACTGCGGCGCGCTCAAGCACGATAATGTTCGCGATGCCACTTGTGCTGGCCGGCCTCGCACTGATGGCCGCCGCACAGTTCTACACCGGCCTTGCGATGGACTGGGTCGCCCTGGCGATGCTGGGATTGACGGGATATTTGATCGTCTACGCCTGCACGGGTGATTGGATCGCCGACAAGGCCGCTGCCATCCAGACGCGCAACGAACACGAACCCGCCGTTCGCCCCGCGCCGGTGCGCGTTATTCAACCAGTTGCCGCGTGATACCATAACGGATGTGAAAGATGGGCTGGTGCACCCGCTAAGCCACGGACTGAGGTTTCTGGCTCCGTGACCGCATTTTCTTGCGGGCCGCACGACTGTTGGTGTTTTTCCCCTGCGTCGGTTTTGCAGACGTCGGTTTTGCCAATGTCGCAGAGCGGTTTTTCTTCCGCTTGTTGCGCAGGCCCTCAGCAACAGGTTCACCAGTCGTCTGGCGTGACGAGGCGCTGGAAGAACGACCGTCAGCACGCAGTTGAATTCCGGAACGGCTCTCCTGATCCGCAGCAGCGGACATGTCGCGCCCATCTGACGCGCCGCGAGGGCGCTTTTGGCCAGCTTGCGCTCTGTCACGTTTGTGCGGCGGTTTGCGCCGGGGCTTCGTCTTCGGTCGCGTCGGGTCATAACGCCCTGCCTCGGCCACCCCGTTCTCCCGCACCGTGTCTGCACCGGTCTGCGCCTCGCGACCCGCACCCCCGCTTAGATCGCCACTTGAACGCCCCTGAGTACGGCGTGGTTTACGACGATCGCCACGCGTGTCCGCTCGTCCGCCCGCGTTTCCATTCGCCCGCCGTGCTCCTTGCGACGTCTTCCTGTCGCGCGAGAATCGATCGCGTTGGGCGCGGTCTTTTTGACCGTCACTGACCGTCGCGAGACCATCATCTCCACGCCGATCCTCGCTTGGAATACTCTGTCGCGTCGTGCGTTCAATCGCCTTCAGCAGATGCTTGTCATCCGGCGCACAAAACGAAATCGCCTCTCCCGATGCGCCGGCGCGCGCCGTCCGGCCAATGCGGTGCACATAGGCCTCAGGCACTTCCGGCAGATCATAATTCACCACATGCGTGACATCATCGACGTCGATCCCGCGGGCAGCAATGTCAGTCGCGACAAGGAGCTGGATCTTAGACGCCTTGAAATCCGCAAGCGTACGCACGCGTTGATTCTGGCTCTTGTTGCCATGGATTGCGGCGGCTGAAAAACCCATTGCGCATAGATGTTTTGCGACACGGTCCGCCCCGCGCTTCGTCCGTGTGAATACGATCGCCCGAAAGGGGTCATCGCGTGAGAGCACATCACCTAGCAACGCAATTTTCTTCTGCTTTTCAACGTGGATTACACGCTGCGCAATCCGCTCAACCGTCGTTGCTTGCGGAGTGACACTGACCGTGACCGGATCACGCAAGAATGCCTTCGCAAGCTTTGCGATCTCCTTAGGCATTGTTGCAGAGAAAAAGAGCGTTTGTCGCTTGGGCGCTAGACCGGACGCGATTTGCTTGATCGGCTTGAGAAACCCGAGATCGAGCATCTGATCCGCCTCATCGAGGACAAAGATGTCCGTCGCCTTCAAGTCTGCATGACCGGACGCGATGTGATCTTGCAGCCGCCCCGGCGTCGCAATCAAAACGTCAACACCACGCTGCAGCTCCTGGATCTGCTTGCCGTAGCCAACACCGCCAAACACCGTCGCGATCCGCAGCCCGAGTTTTTGGCCATAGGTCTTGAAGTTCTCGGCGATCTGCAGCGCAAGCTCACGCGTTGGCGATAGCACAAGTGCGCGACACCCTTTTTTCGGCGCCCGCTGTCGGTCCGCATCCAGACGATGAAGTATCGGCAACGCGAACGCGGCAGTCTTACCTGTTCCGGTCTGCGCGATACCGAGGATGTCCCGCCCCTCGAGCACAGAGGGAATGGCTTGTGCCTGGATCGGCGTGGGCGTCGTATAGCCTGCGCGATCCAGCGCGGCGTTCAGGCCGGCCGCAAGACCGAAATCGGAAAACTGGGTCATGTCTCTCTTTCATCGCGTTTTGATGACGCGGGCGCGCACGGGGTTTCGTGCATCCAGCCCGGTCAAAACGCATGCTGTGAAGACGCCCTGCGTGCCGAGGCGGCTATTGTGTGAAGAAATCTATGCCTGGTGGGCTGGCGTTTCAGAGCAACCTGCTCTGGCGGAACCCAATCACGCGGCCGGCGCGGCGCACCTTGCGTCGCCGCGATGTGTGAGATGTCGTTGAGTGCGCTGCACAAGTCAAGCGACGCGTTAGCACAAGCAGCAACAGCGCCTGCGATCGAGCGGCAATCACGTCCGGGGCGGTTGCCCGGTCAGACAGCCTCAGGCAACAGTGCACCCGCGTCTGGCCAAAACCCGAGATAGAGCTCGTCCGCACATGAGCTACCCACTTAGTCATCCTGAAATTCGGGACGGGGTTAAGCGCTTGTGCGCTGATTTCGATGGGGCCTACTGGCGCACTTGCGACCGCGAGCAGGCGTATCCTACCGAGTTTGTCAAAGCGCTGACCGAGGCCGGATATCTCTCTGCCTTGATCCCGAGTGCCTTCGGCGGTCTCGGCCTGCCGCTTTCGGCAGGTGCAGCGATCCTCGAAGAAATCCATCGCTCCGGCGGCAACGCTGCCGCCTGCCACGCGCAGATGTACACCATGGGCACAATCCTGCGCCACGGCGCACCCGCGCAGAAAGACGCATACCTGCCAGCCATTGCCGACGGGACGCTGCGCCTGCAGGCGTTCGGTGTCACCGAGCCGACGAGCGGCACGGATACAACCGCGCTCCGCACCACGGCAAAAAGATCCGCCGACGGTGAAACCTACCGGGTCAACGGACAGAAAATATGGACATCACGCGCGGAGCACTCAGACCTTTTGCTCCTGCTCGCGCGCACGACGCCACGTGACGACGTCGTGAAGAAAACCGCCGGGCTGTCTGTTTTCCTCGTCGACATGCGGGACGTGCGGGGCACATCCCTGACGATCCGGCCGATCCGCACCATGATGAACCACGCGACAACAGAGCTGTTCTTTGACGACATGCCCGTACCTGCCGCCAACCTTATTGGCGAAGAAGGCAAAGGCTTCAGCTACATCCTCGCCGGCATGAACGCCGAGCGCATCCTGATCGCAGCCGAATGCATTGGTGACGCGAAATGGTTCATTGATCAGGCGCGGCGCTACGCCTGCGACCGCACCGTCTTCGACCGTCCGATCGGGCAGAACCAGGGCATCCAGTTCCCAATCGCCAAAGCCTATGCGGACATGCGCGCTGCAGAGCTCATGCTCACCGAAGCCATCCGGCTCTATGACGCCGGCGGCAATCCCGGTGAGGAAGCGAACATTGCAAAAATGCTGGCCGCCGATGCTGCCTGGGCCGCAGCCGAAGCCTGCCTGCAAACGCACGGCGGGTTCGGCTTTGCCGAGGATTTCGATGTGGAGCGAAAATATCGCGAGACACGGCTCTATCAGGTCGCGCCCATCTCAACCAACATGATCCTCAGCTACATCGCAGAGCATGTCCTTGAGATGCCCCGCTCATACTGAGGCCAATAAGCTAACGCCAACGTCCACGCACCGTCATGCAGCGTCAGCATAGGCCAGCAAATATTGCTCCTGCACAAACTCGCATGAAACGTTCGAGCGGGAGATCATCTGCCGTGCGCACGCTCCCGCAGCACGGGTCGCACGAGGGTTTTTCGCCGCTGCGCGGAAGGCATCGAGCAGTGCGTCAAAATTGCCCGGAGGCACAGTCCATCCCGCATCGTCCTTGTGTGCGCCCATGGTTTCAGACCAACCCGCCTGCTCATAAGCAATGAAAGCGCAGCCCGCGGCTGCCCCTTCAAGCAACGTCCGCGGTATGCCTTCGCCATAAGTTGTCGGCAAACAGACGACATCGTTTGCCTCGAACACCGCAGTCATCTCGTCAGGCAGTACGTCACCGATAGCCGTGAGATTGGGCAGCGTCAGGAACGCATCGACTTCGGATTGCGTGACCGAAGAGCGGTCGTCGGGCACGACTGCACCGGCAAGCATGAACCGTGCTGCGATGCCCTCTGCGTCGAGTGTGCGTGCGACCTCCAAAAACTCCAGCACCCCCTTGCCACGCAGGAACCGGCTTGCGAACAGGAACCGGACCTCATCCCCGGAGCGTTCTGTCTTCGGCTTAAGCGTCTCGATCCCTGTTCCATTTGTCACGTAGATCGGCGCCGAAAGCTGACCGGAGTCCGCCAGCAACTGCTCGCGGTCCGCACGCGTCTCCACCGTGATCCGCTCATCAATCCCCGAGATGGGCATCTTTAGCACGCTGCGAAACGCGGCCCGAAGAAAGGCGAAGGACAGTGGGGCGTCGTCTGCGTAAATCCGCCCCAGACCTGTGAACGACAGAATGATATGTCTCGGGCGACGTGTTCGTCTGGTGAAGAGCAATGCCAACTTGCCCAGGCAGATGGATTTTAATGCGAAAAAGTGAACCCGGTCCGGCGCCAGTTCCGCAATGGTCCGGCGAAGCTGAACCAGCATCTTTATATCCGTAAAAAGACTAAGGCGTCCGGACACCGCGGCGATTTCGTGAACGGGTATGCCGAGGGCGGTGAGATCATCGCGACGCCGCGGCAGGTCACCGCCGACGACCGCGACATAGTAGCCCTCATCGATAAGGCGCTCGATCAAGTGCCGACGATGATTGAGCATGTACGCAACGGAGTTCGTTGCGATCACGACGCGCTTTTGGCGATGGTGCGTGCCAGACTGCACGGTTCCCGACCTTTTGGAGATCAGACGATCTCACTTTTTACGTGCCACGTGTCGGCTTCCACACACATGTCACAACCCAATGCCCCAACCACAGACACCATATCATTCGTATAAAGATTGCATGAAATCTATAGTGGTCCGCGCCTCTCTATAGTCGCAGCGCAACAATCAGAACTACGGTTTTCCCAAGTCCACGCTCGGTTTTACCCAAGTTCAAGTGTTGCAACGCTCGGCGCGATAAACATCTATGCCTCGTGAGCACCGAGACACTGACGGCACAACCTGATCCGCGCGGCTTCGTCAGCTGATCGACCTGCTGCCGGGCACGACCACGTTTGCGTTTGATCACCATTGCACTTCGCGCCCCCGCCCCATCGTTAAGACTAATCTGAGCCATGCGCGATCGTTGCCGACGTACAGCCTAAAAAGGCGGAACATGCCGAAGCGCCGCCGGAGCTCTGACTCAGAGAAACATGCATGCCAAGCAAGCTCATCCCGGTTGTGATCTGCGAGGGCGAGGGGATCCAACTCTGGCCTGCCGCGCGCGATACCAGATCAAGAGAT
>JBCBXF010000112.1:0-10205 GCA_039816705.1 Pseudomonadota bacterium
GGAGTGACAAGGTTTCGGGTATGGATGCTGGTGCCGACGACTATGTCGCCAAGCCGTTTCACATGGAGGAGGTGTTGGCGCGCGTGCGGGCGCTGCTGCGACGCTCAACAGGGCACGCGAAAAATGAAATCGAGTGCGGACCTATCCGGCTCGACACGAAAATGGCGCGGTTGACGGTCGATGGCGCCACCGTCAAGCTGACGTCTCATGAATATCGTCTGCTTTCGTATCTGATGCATCATGAAGGGCGGGTCGTATCGCGCACGGAACTCGTCGAGCATATGTACGAACAGGACTTTGATCGTGATTCCAATACGATCGAAGTGTTTGTCGGGCGACTGCGGAAAAAAATTCCCGGTGATATGATCAAGACGGTCCGCGGGCTGGGCTATTGCCTGTCGCAAGGCGGAGATGAAGCTTAATTCTCTTGCGCTTCGGCTGTTTCTCTCTGCGGCGGTCTGGGCGTTGTTGGCCCTGCCGATTGCAGGGCTTTTGCTCACATCACTTTTTCGCGCCCAGGCCGAGCGTGACTTTGACATCCGGCTGGCCAATCTCTTGCCGCTGCTAATCTCATCGAGTGTGTCGTCGTCCGGTGACATCGTGAAACCGCGCCAGTTCGGTGACGAGCTTTTCCAGTTTCCTGGCACAGGCTGGTACTGGCAGATCGTACCGACGGGAGCGCGCGCAGATGCACCGGTTCGCGTGCAGTATGTGTCAGAGTCGCTGACGGATACCGTGCTCGACGTGGATTTCAATCAGGCAATCGAGTTGCCGGATCAGCAATTCAGGTTCCAGCGCATGACGGGGCCCGGCGGTAAGCCGCTGCGCGTCATTTCCCAGATTTTTCCACCACCCGGCGACGATCTCACGCCGCGATATCTCTTTACTGTGACCGGCAGCCTCGGTGAGGTCGATTCGGTTGTGGCGGATTTTGCACGGACGGTGACGGCGACGTTTGCCGCGCTTGCGATCGGTCTGATCGTGGCGATTTTCTTCCAGGTGCTCTATGGGCTGCGGCCGCTCAAGCGCATCGAGCGCGGGCTTGCGCAGATCCGCGCGGGCGATGCGGAGCGGCTTGATGCGGATATGCCGGTCGAGATCGAACCGCTGCAGGATGAGATCAACAAGCTGATCGCGTCGAACCACGAAATTGTTGAGCGCGCACGCACGCATGTCGGCAACCTTGCACATGCGCTGAAGACACCGCTCGCTGTCATCACAAATGAAGCACGGGGCGGGAACGGTCCGCTCGCCGAGAAGGTGAGTGAACAAGCACAGATCATGCGCACCCAGGTCGACCTGTATCTTGATCGTGCGCGCATGGTGGCGCGTTCCGGCGTGATCAGCGATGTGACACCCGTGGCGCCCGTTGTGGATGCGCTGGCACGCGCGCTCATGCGAATACACGAGGACAAGGGCGTACAGATTGCTATGCACTGTGATGACGATCTGCGCTTTCAGGGCGAAAAACAAGATCTCGAGGAGTTGCTCGGCAACCTTATGGACAATGCCAGTAAGTGGGCTGCTGAGCATGTCAAAGTCACGGCAAAGCCCGATGCGCCCGCGTCGCAACATACCGGTAAGCCGAAGCTTGTGATTACCATCGACGATGACGGGCCGGGCCTGACGAAGGCACAGCGCAAGATTGCCGCACAGCGTGGTCTCCGCCTGGATGAAAGCACTCCGGGCTCTGGCTTTGGGCTCTCCATCGTACGTGATCTGGTGGAGCTTTATGAGGGGTCTTTCGAATTGAAGCGCGCCGATCTTGGCGGATTGCGCGTCCGTGTTCGGCTGCCTCGCGTCCTCTAACTTGCGCGGTCTGGCGGCCGTTTCTTGCAGCGGACCGCCATGAACTTCCCTTACCCAGACCCAAGTTCTGCCCGAATCCCGGCGCACCAGCAGCGCAATGCTGCAGCGGCGTACTTGCCGCGCTGGAGGTTCATATGAAACGCATCTTTGCAATGAGTGGTCTTGTCGTCGCGTTGGCGTTCGGCGGGTGTACTGGGCCAAACGGCACCGTATCGAAATCCGATGCTGGCGTGGTGGTTGGTGCGGTTGCTGGTGGCGTGCTTGGCAACCAGTTCGGCAAGGGTTCCGGCCGCGTCGCAGCGACGGCACTCGGTGCCGTGATTGGCGGAATTGTCGGCAGTGATATCGGTCGTCAGCTCGATGACGCAGACCGGCGCGCTGCCGCGGATGCGGAATATGCGGCGCTGGAACGGGGGGCGTCCGGCACGGCGACACCGTGGCGCAATCCGGACAGCGGCCGGTATGGCGTGGTGACCCCGAGTGAGCCGTACAAACTAGGCGGGGGCCGGGACTGTCGTGACTATACGCACACGGTCTACATTTCGGGTGATCCGCAGACCATGAAGGGCACAGCCTGTCGCAATGGTGATGGCACCTGGCAAAAAGTCAGCTGAGCACGCGGATCCGCCTAACGGAATTTTGATCTCTCGGAATTAGGCGCCGCGGCTTTTTGCTGCGGCGCCTTTTTCGCATTTGCGAACAGTGACGATTCCACTGGCATGCGCCAAAGCGTGGCCTTGAGCGCCCATTACGCTCTGGCTATGTGAGAGCATATTAATTTGAGCGCGGACCCTCATGGTTTTCTGGATCGTTATCGCTGCTATGACCGCGGCTCTGATCGCCGTGGTACTACGGCCGCTGTTTGGCGTTGAGAGCCGTGATACAGTTGGCGTGGCCGATGCGTCGGCAGTCTATCGCGACCAGCTTGCCGAAATTGAGCGCGACCGTGTGGCTGGCCTGATCGCACCGGGCGAAGCCGATGTGATGCGTGCCGAAGTCGCGAGACGCCTGCTCACCCTTGAAGCCACGCGGGCCGACACGTCGGTTTTGCCGAGCGACGCTTCAGGCGATGATCATCGCGTGAATGGCACCAGTCGTCGTCCACACGGTGCCGTTGCCGGTGTGCTCGCGGGCGTTCCGATCTTTTCTCTCCTCGTGTACCTAACAATCGGCTCGCCGCTTCTCCCATCGCAGCCGCATGCGGCCCGCGTCTTCGAGACCCAGGGCGATACGCGCATCGCCGAACTGGTGCGTCGGGTGGAAAGCCGTGTTGCAACGCATCCCAAAGATGGGCGCGGCTGGGAAGTGCTGGGGCCGGTCTACATGCGGCTTGGTCGGTTCGACGAGGCGGCACGGGCGTGGCGCAACGCAGAGAAATTTCTGGGCACGACTCCTCGACGCGTATTCGGTCAGGCTGATGCGTTGGTGCGCGCCAACAACGGCATTGTCAGCGAGGCTGCCAAGGAGACTTTTCTCCGTGGGCTCACGATCGATGCGACATATCTCCCGGCGAAGTTCTGGTTGGCGCTCGCCAAACTGCAGGATGGCGAGCGTGATGCCGCGCGGTCGGAGCTCGAAGCGCTCCTAACTCTTACGGAGGGAAATTCGCCACTTGGTGAGGCTGTTCGGGCCGAACTTGGCCGTATTGCCGGGACAGCGCCTGCGCAGACCCCTGTGGTGACGCCCGAGGCCGTTGAGGGGATGGTTGCGGCGCTCGCCGAGCGTCTTGCGCAAGATGGCGATGACATTGAGGGTTGGCTGCGGCTCGTCCGCTCCTACATGGTGCTCAAGCGGCCAGCGGAGGCACGCGCGGCAATGGCGCGGGCGCGCGGACATTTTGCAGAGGCTGGCAGCGCGCGTGCGCGACTGGATGCCCTTGCAACGCAATTGGGGCTTGGAACATGAGCGTACGGATGCGCACTGCAATGAGGCGTCAGTTTCCGCTGTATGATCTGGATCGGTCTCAATGACGCGGAAACAAAAACGTGGGGCGATGATTGGCGGGTGCGTTGCGGTGCTTGGTATCGCCGTTGCTCTGGTGCTCGTCGCGCTGGAGGATTCGATCGTCTTCTTTCACAGCCCGAGCGATGTGGTGGAAAAGAGCATCGAGCCCGGTACGCGTTTTCGGCTCGGCGGGCTTGTTGAAAAGGGCAGCATCAAGCGGGGTGACGGGCTCGAGATCGCATTCACGATCACAGACGGTGCTGCGACCCGGCGGGTGCGTTTCAACAAAATACTCCCTGATCTTTTTCGCGAAGAGCAGGGCGTTGTAGCTGAGGGGCGTTTGAATGCGGCGGGTGATTTCGTGGCGGATACCGTGCTTGCCAAGCACGATGAAAATTACATGCCGCCAGAGGTTGCGGCCGCGCTGAAGAAGCAGGGGGTCTGGCAGGGTGAGGCTGGCGCGCAAGGAGTGACCGAATGATTGTCGAAGCGGGACACTACGCGACGATCCTTGCGCTTGCTGCCGCACTGCTGCAGCTCGCTCTCCCACTCTATGCGCGTTTGGCAGATGTGCCGCTGGCCTATCGCTCGGCGATCCCGGCCGCGCACGCACAGTTCGTTCTTCTCGGGCTGGCGTTTGCTGCGCTCACATGGGCCTATGTCGTGTCGGACTTCTCTGTCGAGAATGTCTGGCGCAACTCACACTCCGCCAAACCGTTGATCTACAAATTCTCCGGCGTCTGGGGAAATCATGAGGGCTCAATGCTGCTTTGGGCATTGATCCTCGCGTTTTTCGGGGCGTTGGTCGCCTGGTTTGGGACGAACCTCCCGCTCTCGCTGCGCAGCACGGTGCTTGCGGTGCAAGGCGCGATCGGTGTCGCGTTTCTCTGGTTCATCCTCGCGACGTCCAACCCGTTTGCGCGCATTGCGGCCGCACCGGTTGAGGGGCAGGGCTTGAACCCGATCCTGCAGGACCCGGCACTCGCGATCCATCCGCCATTGCTCTACGTCGGTTATGTCGGATTTTCGATGGCGTTTTCGTTCGCGGTGGCGGCCTTGATCGAGGGGCGGATTGACGGGGCGTGGGCGCGTTGGGTGCGACCGTGGACATTGCTTGCCTGGATGTTTCTCACCGTTGGCATCGCGATCGGTTCGTGGTGGGCCTACTACGAACTCGGCTGGGGGGGCTGGTGGTTCTGGGATCCCGTTGAGAATGCGTCGTTCATGCCGTGGCTGGTCGGTACAGCGCTGCTACACTCTGCGATCGTGATGGAGAAGCGCGAGGCGCTCAAAGTCTGGACAATCCTGCTGGCAATCCTGACGTTTTCGTTGTGCCTTGTTGGCGCATTCATTGTCCGCTCGGGTGTGCTCACCTCGGTTCATGCGTTTGCTGTCGATCCCGAGCGGGGCACCTTCATCCTTGCGATCCTCGCCGTGTTCGTTGGTGGCAGCCTTTCGCTTTATGCGTGGCGTGCGCCGATGTTGAAGCCGGGGGGTATTTTTGCGCCGATCAGCCGTGAAGGGGCGCTGGTGCTGAACAATCTCCTGCTCACCGTCGCTGCTGCTACAGTGCTGATTGGTACGCTCTATCCGCTCGCCCTTGATGCCTTTGCGGGAGAGAAAATCTCTGTTGGCCCGCCGTTCTTCAACTGGACGTTTGTGCCTTTGATGATCCCGTTGCTGGTGGCTGTTCCGCTTGGTCCGATGCTGGCGTGGAAGCGCGGCGATCTGGCCGGTGCGTTTCAGCGGTTAATGGTGACGTTTGTCGCCGCGATCGGTGTCACACTTGTTGTGCTTGCCTACAAATGGCCAGGACCATGGTTTGCGGCGATTGCCATCGGGCTGTCGGTCTGGCTGATCGGTGGTGCGCTTCAGGACATCGCGTTTCGCATCGGGCTTGGAAAAGTTTCGACGTCGGACGCTTTGCGACGCGCACGCGGGTTGCCGCGTTCGGCGTATGGTGGAGCGCTTGGACATCTTGGGCTTGGCGTGATGGTGCTCGGCATCACCGCTACGACCGCGTGGCGCACGGAAGATCTTGCGGTTATGCGACCTGGGGAGACAAAAGTTCTCGCGGGTTATGAGGTTACGTTTGCAGATCTCACCGAGCAGCGCGGACCGAATTATTCCGAACAACTTGCCCGCTTCACTGTGCGGCAGGACGGGGCGGCAATCGCATCGCTGCTACCTTCAAAGCGACTTTACGATGCTCCGCGCCAAGCAACGACGGAAGCCAGCATCGAGGCCGGTTGGCGCGGTGATCTTTATGTTGTGCTCGGCGATATTCAGAACAATGGAGCAGCTTCGGTACGGGTTTATTTTAATCCGCTTGTGCGGTTCATCTGGATCGGTGCCTTCATCATGTTCGCGGGCGGGCTGTTTTCTGTGACAGATCGGCGTCTGCGTGTCGGGATGCCCGCGCGACGGCGGCGTTTGAGAGCAACCGTCGTGCAAGAGACGGCAACATGAGTGCTCTGCGGCCGCTCGCTGCTTTAACGGTGACGGTGATGTTGCTGCTCGGTAGCGCGACACCGTCTCTCGCGGTTCAGCCTGATGAAGTCCTGGGCGATCCGGCACTTGAGAAGCGTGCGCGTGCGCTGTCGGCGGGCTTGCGCTGCGTCGTCTGTCAAAACCAGTCAATCGATGACTCTGATGCGCCGCTTGCGGGTGATCTGCGTCGTTTGGTGCGCGAGCGCTTGGTCGCAGGCGATACCGATGGGGAAATCATCGATGTCGTCGTCGCGCGGTATGGCGAGTTCGTTTTACTGCGTCCGCGTTTTGGCTGGCATACCGCTGCGTTATGGCTCGCGCCAGCTCTGCTTTTGATGTTTGCGGTCTGGACGCTCGTGCGAAGACGCGCCGGCCTTGCAGCGCAACCCGCGGCCACGACGGGAGCCGGGACTCGACTGACTGCCAGAGAAGAAGCCGAACTCGACAAGTTGCTCAGCAACGATCGTTAGCCGCCTCGTTCTGGCTCATCGCGCGCGAAACTGTGACTGAGGTCACAACCCATTGTCACCAGACATCCTTTAGGGTCGTGCCGGGTTCACCAAAGCGCAAGGATGTCGGGATATCATGGCAACACGAACCTCTTCCCTCGAATTTGAAGGCACGCTTAGCGAAACGCTCGCAGCGCGCCTTGACCTGCCGGACGGCGAGCCACGGGCATTTGCGCTGTTTGCGCACTGCTTCACCTGTTCAAAAGATGTCTTTGCCGCAGCGCGCATCTCGCAAGGTCTTGCGGAGCGTGGCTTTGGCGTCCTCCGCTTTGACTTCACCGGTCTTGGAGGCAGCGGCGGCGATTTTGCGAACACCAATTTCTCTTCGAACGTTGGCGACCTGCTAAAGGCGGTCGATTATCTCCGTTCGCATCATCAAGCGCCGCAACTCCTTGTCGGGCACAGTCTCGGGGGAGCGGCAGTGCTGGCGGCAGCAGAACATGTCCCTGAACTGAAAGCGGTTGCGACGATCGGTGCACCGGCGGACGTCGCGCATGTTGCGGAGAACTTTGGCGCTCAGCTGGATGAGATTGAGGAGGAGGGCGTCGCCGAAGTGTCGCTCGCCGGGCGGCCGTTCACGGTGCGCAAGCAATTCCTGGAAGACATCCGTGCGCAAAACATCATGGATAGCATCATGCGCATGCGAGCAGCACTCATGGTGTTTCACGCGCCGCTTGATGCGCAGGTTGGGATTGACAATGCCAGCCGTATTTTTGCGGCGGCGCGGCATCCCAAGAGTTTTGTCTCCCTCGACAAGGCGGATCATTTGCTCAGCAAACGCAGTGATGCCCGCTATGTGGCGCGCGTTTTGAGCGCTTGGGCTTCACGATTTGTGGACGAGGCGCCGAAACCGAAAATGCCGATCCGTGTGCCCGCTCCGGAGAATATAATCTCCGTTGCTGAAACCGGCCGTGGCGCATTCCAGCAGCAGATGGTGGTCGGTGAGCTTTCACTGCTTGCCGATGAACCCGCGTCGGTGGGTGGGGCGAACACGGGCCCGTCACCCTACGATCTGCTGGCGATGTCGCTTGGTGCATGCACCTCCATGACGCTGCGCATGTACGCCAACCGTAAGCAGTTGCCGCTCGAACGCGTGCATGTGGATGTCTCGCACGCCAAAGTGCATGCCGACGACTGTGCGGATTGCGGTGAGGGGCGCGAGGGGCGGATTGACCGATTTGAACGGCGGATCACACTTCACGGTGATCTTGATGATACGCAGCGCCAGCGTCTCCTTGAGATCGCGGACAAATGCCCCGTCCACAAGACGCTGGAGCAGTCGTCCGCAATTGTCACCGCGTTGGTGTCGTCCTGACAGGCGGTAGGACGGTTTATTCGATGGCCTGTAAGAGACGGGCGATGCTGTCTGTAGCGCCGTCCCTCACGGCGTCTTTGGCGAGTGTTTCGCGACCGGCTTGCGGTTTGCGCTCAGGTCGTGGCGGCGTCGTTCGTGCAGCATTCTTGAGCAGGTTGCGGGTTGGTAGACCGGTCAGAGCAAGGCCACCAGCGCGCTGGAAAGCAAGAATGCTACGGCGGGTGTTGGCGCCGTATACCCCGTCCAGAGGTCCGCGATAAAGATCTGCTCTCTGGAGCCGTCCTTGGATCGCGCGCATCTCGTCACGTGACGTCACAATCTCCGCTTTGCTCAGCAGGGGAATAAAATCTGCGAACACGGCTGCGTTAATGCCTGTGTTGGCAACGGGGCGTGCTTCGAATTTGCGCGCCACCTGTCCATTGCGGATGAGCACCTTGGATTGGATGTACGTTCCAACATTGATGCCGACGACGACGGGTCCGTTCGCTGTGCGCTCCAGCATAGGGGAGCCGGACGAGGCGCCTTTTGTGTCGCAATGATGCAGGATCAGATTCCGCACATTCTTAAAGTCGCGACGAATTGTACGGCGGGACAGCTCTGGGAACTCCGCGCGCACCTTGCATGGACGGGAGTAGGCCAGCTCCCAATCGTCATAGTCACTGTGGTAGGCGACCTGGAACATCTCGCCACGATCCGACGCCTGCTCGATCTCGCGCATTGACTTGACGTGGACAGGCAACTCGTGACCGGCACAAATGTTGTCCTCGGTCCGCATCAGTGCCCAATCGCTGCCCGCGTCAATCGGAGGGCGAACGCGCAGGCGTGTCGTGCCCGTGATGATATGCTGGCTGGCGGCTTTGACTGCCGCACCATCAATCGGGCTCTGTCGGGCAGACGATCCGCTGCCCACGGTGAAGCGGAAATCTGACATGCGGAGCGTGCCGCGCTGTGGCTTGCGGAAGAGACAATGCGCGGCTGTCGCGACGACGTTTGGGGCGACGCAGAACGCGGTGCAATTTGTGCCGATTGCGGGATTATAGAGTCGTCCGATCTGCTGTGACAGCTGTGCCAGTGCTTTCGGCACCGGTTGTCGATCATCTCGTCCAAATACTGCGGCGTCGGCCGTACCGGTTGTCATCGGTACGGTAAAAAACACACTCAGGGTGCTCGCCAGTACGAGCCGCAGAAACGCCACCGCACGGCGGGGCGATACGCACAAATCCACCACCACGAACTTCCCACTACTCACCGCCCCGGCATATTAACAAAACGTAATCTGTACGAAAGGCCGCTGTAAGGCGGGGCGCCCCATATAGCGGTCATACGATCCGATCAATTTCGTCAGAAGTGAGATGCAACTCATGTCCGTGAATCACATGACACAGCGCTCGACATCAACCGGTCCTGCCGGTGAAGCAAGATCTGCACCACGCAGCTGGCGCGTGCTTCCGGCGCTCGCCGTTGCTGGCACCGTCGCAGCCGCCGGGTTTGCAACCACGCATTCGCCGACGACGGCCGTTGCGCAGGAGCAGAGCAATACTGTCGTGACGCCTTTCCCCGGCGCACCAGCCTCGTTCGCCGATCTGGTCGAGCGCGTGAAAGGTGCCGTCGTGAGCATTCACGTGACCAACGACGTCAAGACGACGACGGGCCCGAGCGGCGTATTTCCCAAACTGCCTGATGGGCATCCGCTCGAAGAGTTCTTCAAGCGCTTCGGCGGTGAACAGAACCCAGGTCGTCGAGGACGCGGACCGAACCGCCCAAGTCTTGCGCAGGGTTCGGGGTTCATTATTTCTCCGGACGGGTTCATCGTCACGAACAACCATGTGATTGATAAGGCATCGAAGATCAGCGTCAGTGTTGACGGTGACGAGAAATGGGATGCCGAACTCATCGGCAAGGATAAGCGGACAGATCTGGCGCTTCTGAAGCTCAAGGATCAGAGCCGTGAATATCAGTTTGTCCGCTTCGCGAAACAGCAGGCGCGCGTCGGTGACTGGGTCGTCGCTGTCGGCAACCCGTTTGGTCTTGGCGGCACGGTCACGTCCGGGATCATCTCGGGCAAGAAGCGCGCGATCAACTCCGGGCCCTTTGAAGAGTTTTTGCAAACCGACGCCGCGATCAATCAGGGCAATTCG
>JBCBXF010000113.1:0-10175 GCA_039816705.1 Pseudomonadota bacterium
GGTGATGCACGTGATGCATGCCAATGTTGGCGGTGATCCAGCGGAGCGGTGCGGGCAGCACATAGTGCGAGCTGCCGTAGAGCGCGGCTTCGTGGAAATCCCATTCCTCGTCGGCGGCCCAGATCGTGTCCTCAAACTGGTGCTGAACGTAGAAGAGCCAGACGCCGATCGATGCGGCGAACACCACCATCGGAAGCTGGATGAGCAGCACAGGCTCAATGCCAAGAAGGTAAATCTGAACACCAATCAGCGCGACGATTGCAAGGTTCGTCACCATGCAGCTGACCCAGTAGCGCCAGCTGGTCTGCGTGAACCCGAGTGGTAGACGGTGCTGGATCAGGAAGATGTATGCTGGGCCGATGACGAAGAGCACGAGCGGATTGCGATAAATGCGATAACGCAGGCGAGCCCACCACGGCAGAGCATCGTATTCCTTCACAGTCAGAGTGGTAATGTCTCCAATACCGCGCTTGTCGAGGTGGCCTGTCGTGGCGTGATGCGTTGCGTGGCTCCGGCGCCAGACATCGTACGGTGTCATCGTGAAGATGCCCAAGACCCGACCGACCCAGTCGTTCGCCGCGCTACGGCGGAAAAACGTGCCGTGACCGCAATCATGCTGGATCAGGAACAGGCGGGTCAGCATGCCACCCAGCGGGATCGCCAGCGCGAGTGTGAGCCAGACACTGACCGAGAGCGCCCACCAGGCTATGAGCCAGAGTGCGACCAGCGGCACAACCGTCACCACGATCTCAATCAGGCTGCGGCGCAGGCTCGGTTCACGATATTTGGCGAGAATTTTCACCCAGTCACGGGCAGGTGTCGCGGTCGTTGCTGGCTCGGATGTTTCAATCATAGAATCGATCTACGCGGCGGGTTGGATGATGTCGATGGTCGGGCTGCAACGCTGGCGCCGATGATGTTGCGAAATGCTGGGTTTGGGTACTTCAGAGACACAACTGAGACTCTGCGCCGCGGGTCTCGTCCGGGATGGGTTGCGACGGTGCGCGTTGCCCCGCACCTCACTGCAGCGTGTCTACGTCTGTTTGTGTGACGGTATAGCTCCCAACGAATGTCACCTCATCACCCGGCGCAAGCGTGTCCCAGCTGCTGTTTGCTCCGGCGTCGGATGAATCGGACGTTGGCGCCACGTCGTCGCTCAAAAATTCTCCGGCCGGCACGGGGGCCGGGTTAGAGCCATTGTGCACGTCGCTCACGACGATGTTGTCGACGATGACGTTGCCAACGTTGCGGACGCGATACGTGTAAACGATTGTCTCGCCCGCTGCGCGCGCTGTGTCATCGTCGGCCGTTTTCGAGAGGCTCAGTTGGGGGACCTGCGGAATGGGGGTGATCGTCGGGTCGTCCTCATCGAGGCTTGCGACAGCGCCACCATCACCGGCATTGCCGCTGTCAGATAGATCGCTCACATCATCGGTGCCGCTCGTTCCACCGTCCGGCAAAGCTGAGACGCGTGCCTGGTTGGTCACACTGATCCGCGTGCGATCAGTGCCGCTCAGCGGATAGTTCGCGGTGTATGTGAGCGTTGCGCCGACTGGAAGAAGTGCCTCGGTGCCACCGCCGGTTGCGGAGGATAATGTCGGTGAAGGTGCAGTGTTGGTTCCGGTGAATGTCGGTTCAGTGAGGACGACATTTGTCAACGGCGTGCGCCCATTGTTGGTCACGACGTAGGTGTAGGTGATCTCGTCGCCAGCGTCCGGCGTGCCATTACCGCCGAGGTCGAGTGATGAGGATTTGGTCATCGCGACGCTTGGGCGTGCCCACGCAAAGTCCCGGAACCCGAGGGTGACGTTGCCGCCGTTCCCATTGTTCTTGCCCGTGGGGGAGAACACGACCCGCGTGACAGGTTGATTGAGCGGCAGGTGGACGGTGAAAAATTCTTCGCCGTCGTTGTTTCCGGGACCCTCTGCGAGGATCGTTCCGCCTGAGACCGAAGCTGTGACGTTGGCGCCTGTTGCGACGATCACACTTGGCGCGACGGTCACCTGCGTGGCCCCTTTGAAAAAGGTCACAATCGTATCATCGGCGAAGTCGAGAAAATCTTTGGTGAATTGCAGTCCGTAAACCGGTGCGCTGAACACGATGTCATACGTTGCAAAATTGTTGGGCAGGCCGGTGCCGCGCCCCTGAACTTGCAACAGAGTCGCCGTGGGAAACCCGAGGCCGCTCCCCCAATTGCCGCCACCGGACATCGACCCGGTCATCGTGAATGTCACGCCCTGATTGATGCCAAGCCCGGGCAATGTGCCCGTGTTCTGGCTCCCGGTCGTGGTGCCAGCGAGGTTGGCTGACGGCACAGCGTTGGGTCCATTGAGTGTTGGTGTTGGCAGTGGTTGGGCAATGGCCTCCGGCGGTGAGCTCAAAGTCGCGGCGAGCAGCATCACGCATGCGATCCGTCTCAATTGGACGCGTTTTGGCAACGCTGTTTCATGTTGCCTCCGGTGTGGGATGGATAAGGTCATCGCTGGCGCGGTCTTTGATTAATTCTCCCCACACGACTACCAGCTGATTCGGCTTTGCTTGGAATTTTCCTCACTTTTGAGAGTGCTCGGTATGTTGTGTGCGACACGACGGACACGGATTGACGCCCCTACAACTCATGCTTTTGTTTAATCTCAGGCGCGTTGCGCCACGGTGCATGTTGGCTATAGTGGCGAAAGACAATGGAGGGAGCGGCGCACTGTGACAGATGCACCGATCGCGATCGATATTCGCGAGGTTCGCAAGGTCTACGGGGCCGGAACTGGCGCAGTTACGGCGATTGAGCGCGCGACGCTTCACATCTCGGACAACGAATTCTTTACGCTGCTCGGGCCGTCCGGCTGTGGCAAGACCACTTTGCTCAGGTTGATTGCCGGATTTGAAGCCACCACCGCAGGCGAGATCTTTCTCTACGGCGATGAGATCGAGCAGCTGCCTCCGTTCAAGCGCCCAGTGAATACGGTCTTCCAGCATTACTCGCTCTTTCCGCACATGACGGTGGCGGAAAACGTTGGGTTCGGGCTGAAGATGCTCGGGCGGTCGAGCGCCGAGATTGATGCGGCAGTGACACGATCCCTCGCGCTCGTGAAGATGTCCGACTTCGCCCGGCGACGACCTTCGCAGATGTCTGGTGGACAGCAGCAACGTGTGGCACTGGCGCGCGCGCTCGCGCCCAACCCCAAGGTGCTGCTGCTCGATGAGCCGCTGTCAGCGCTGGACTTAAAGCTGCGCCAGGCAATGCGATCGGAGTTGAAAACGCTGCAACGGGAGACCGGCATTACGTTCGTCTTTGTCACGCATGACCAGGAAGAGGCGCTGACGATGAGTGACCGGATCGCGGTCATGTCGAACGGGCTCGTGCAACAGATCGGCGGACCGCATGAAATTTATGAGCGGCCGCTCAACCGGTTCGTTGCTGACTTCATCGGGGATTCGAACTTTCTTCAGAGCAGCATCGAACGGATTGCTGACGGGGAGGCCACGTGCCGGGTGACAGGCAATCTCTCGCTCGCGGCAGCGGTTGTTGACGGGCATGCCGAAGGGGACCGTGTCACGCTCGCACTCCGCCCGGAAAAAATGTCCGTGGTTGCAGCGGACGGGCAGGCGTCAGATCACGCGGTCACAGGTCATATCGTTGACGCGGACTATCTTGGCACGTCGACATCCTATCGCGTGGCCATTGCGGACGATGTCCAGATTTCGGTTCGGGAGCAAAACCCGGTCGATCTCAGCGGTCTTTTCAATGTCGGGGACCATGTGGCGGTGACGATTCCGCCCGGTTCAGCACGGATGCTGGTGGATTGATGGCGGCGACGCTCGCAAAGTCCCGACGGACCTGGTTGCTGCTCCTGCCGGCGGCGATCACGATCACGATCTTCATGGTCGTGCCGATGATTATCCTCCTCGTCTTCTCGTTTATGGAGGCGGACCCTTACGGCGGTGTGGATCCGGGTTTTACGGCCGAGGCTTATGTCCAGCTTCTGTTTGAACGGGATTTCGACGATACGCTCGAGTTCACGTGGATCTACCTCGGGATCATATGGCGCTCGATTTCGCTGGCCCTGGTTGCGACCGTTGGCAGCCTGATCCTTGGGCTGCCCGTCGCCTATTATATCACCCGTCAGACGCCGCGGACGCAGAACCTGCTGCTGTTCCTGGTGACGCTGCCGTTTTGGACCAACCTGCTCATCCGGACCTACGCCTGGATTTTGATCCTCGCGGAGGATGGGGTGATTGAACAGCCCTTGAAGGCGGTGGGACTGCTCAGCGGCACGCTCGACATGATGTATTCAAACGGGGCGATTACGATCGGGCTCATCTACACCTATCTGCCTTTGATGGTGCTGCCGATCTACGCGAGCCTGGAAAAACTCGATTTTCGCCTGATCGAGGCGGCGAACGATCTCTACGCCAACCGATATCGGGTGGTGAAAGAGGTGATCGTGCCGCTGTCGATGCCCGGGATTATCGCAGGATGTATTCTCGTGTTCGTACCGAGCCTTGGGGCGTTTGTCGCGCCGGACCTCCTTGGTGGCGGTACCAAACTCATGCTTGGCAGCCTGATCCACCTGCAGTTTGCTTCGTCGCGGAATTGGCCGTTCGGTGCAGCGATCGCGATGTGTTTGATGGCGCTTGTCATGATTGCGTTGCTTTTGCAGGCGCGCGCGGCCGCCAAACGGCGCGCGATGGAGGCTGCGTGATGACAGATGCAGCGCGATCGACAGACGATCTCGGGGTCACGCCAGAAAGCGCGGCACCTTCAGTCTCTCGTCCAAGACGCGGAGGGAAAAAGGCGAAGCCATTCGTGGTGGGCTACTTCCCCGGGTTGAAGGCGTGGACGTGGCTATTTTTTCTCTATCTGTACGCGCCGATCGTGGTGCTGGTCATCTACTCGTTCAACGCCAACCCGCGGGTGCAAAGATGGACCGGTTTTTCGCTCGACTGGTACGCCCGTGCGTTCGCGAATGACGACATTCAGTCGGCCGCGCTCAACACACTGATTGTCGCAACATGCGCGACGATCCTTTCGACAGCCATGGCGATCCTTGCTGCACTTGCGATGGCGCGAGGAGGATTCTTCCGCGGTAAAACGGCGTCACTCGGTCTTCTCTCGCTGCCACTGGTGGTGCCGGAGATTGCAACGGCTGTTGCGACGCTCAGCTTTTTCGCGGTGATCGGATTTCAGCTTGGTCTGCTGTCGCTGATCATCGCGCATACGGTGTTCTGCATCCCGTTTGCGTTTCTGCCTATTCGCGCCCGGCTGGAGGGCATGGATGAAACGCTGGAGCAGGCCGCGATGGATCTTTACGCGAGCCGCTGGAAAGCGTTTCGCTACGTCACCCTGCCGCTGCTCATGCCCGGGATCATAGCCGGGTCGATGCTGGCTTTCATCATCTCGGTCGACGATTTCATCATTTCACTGATGGTCGCCGGGGCCGGGTCGACGACGTTGCCGCTCTACATCTACGGGATGATCCGTGTCGGGATTTCCCCGGAGGTCAATGTCATTTCGGTGGCGATGCTGGTGCTCTCACTCGCGTTTCTCACCGTTTACTGGGTGCTCACGCGGGACGACGAGAAATCTGCGCATTGATGTCAGACTTTCGAGGTGCGGAAGGTTTCTGCTGCCTTCAGGTTGGTCGCGATGCACAAAATTTCAGCGTGTTGCACGCTGGTATGCTGCGAGCAGACGTGCAGAATGTGCGGTGACTGCAGGGATAAACGGTAAGGAGAACCGGATGAAGCACGTGATCAAATTGGCGGCTGCGAGTGCTGTCGCGACGGGACTGGCACTGACACCAGCCGCCGCTGAGGGTGAGCTCTTTTTCTACAACTGGACGGATTACACCGGCCCGGAAGTGATCAAGAAGTTCGAGAAAGACACCGGAATAAAAGTGACGCTCGACACTTACGATTCCAATGAGACCCTTCTCGCCAAGCTCAAGTCCGGCGCGACAGGCTATGATCTCGCGGTGCCGAGCCAGAACTTCGTGCCGATAATGATCAAGGAAGGTCTGCTGGTCGAAGTCGATGTCACAGCAATGCCGAATTACAAGAACGTGGCCGATGCGTTCAAGAAGCCGACCTGGGACCCGGAGCAGAAGTTTTCTTCTCCATGGCAGATGGGAACGACCTCTTTCGCGATCAAAAAAGGTTCGGGCGCCGGCACGTGCGAATCCCTGAAGAGTCTGTTTGAGCCGAACGAGAAGGCGAAGGGCAACCTCGGTATCTTCAAGACGCCAGAAGAGGTGGTCAATCTCGCGCACATCTATCTCGGTCAGGATTTCTGCACGACGAAAACAGAAGATCTGAAAGCTGTGCAATCGCTGCTTCAGGGCATGAAGCCGGCCGTGAAGGTATTTTCCTCCGAAGGTATGATGCCGCGTCTCTCCGCGGGCACGACGTTGATCTCCGGTGCATGGAACGGCGACGCGATGAAAGAACGCGAAGCCAACGGTGAGATCGAATACTGCTTTCCGAAAGAGGGTGTGGTCGGCTGGTTCGACAGCCTGGTGATCCCGAAAGGCGCAAAGAACGTCGAGAACGCGAAGATCTTTATGAACTGGGTGATGGCACCTGAGAATATGGCGCTGATCTCGAACTTCGCGAGCTACGCAAACGCAATCAAGGGTAGCGACAAGTACATGAAAGGCAGTCTTGCAACGGCGCCGGAAGTGTCGGTCCCGACCGTGCCTGTGAAGTTTGGTGAAACCTGCGGTGCGAAATACACCAAGGCGGTCGACAAGATCTGGACGCGCCTCCTGCAGTAGTTGACGGCTTTCCGCTTTCACGAAAAATGAGAGGCGTCCGGTAAACCGGGCGCCTCTTTTTTGTCCGTTCCGAGCTTTTACGGCGTTTGGTTGATGGCAGTTGATGTGACGCTGGCGACGATGAGTGCCAAAGCGCAGCTGGCTGCGTTTCGTGCGCGAACACTCTCGCCGGTCGAAGTGCTGGACGCCCAGATCGCTGTGTCAGAACGGGTTGATCCAACGCTCAATGCGTTCACTGCGACGTTTTTCGATGACGCTCGGGCCGCTGCACGGGCGTCCGAAATTCGGTACGGACAGACGGATGGCCAGGCCGGTCCACTGGACGGCTTGAGCTGTGTCATCAAGGACGAAATCAAGGTTGCCGGGCAACCTTGGACGGCGGCTTCGCTGTTGTATGCCGATCGCGTAGCTGACGAGACGGATGTCATCGCCGAGCGACTGATTGCGGCTGGTGCCATTGTGCATGCGCGTACCGCCACACCGGAGTTCTGCATTCTCGGGACGACGCAATCGCGGCTGCACGGCGTGACGCGTAATCCCTTCGGTCCGTCGCTAACATCGGGTGGTTCTTCCGGCGGTACGGGCTCGGCGCTTGCCGCTGGAATGACGACACTTGGAACCGGCACCGACATCGGAGGCTCGATCCGCATTCCGGCATCGTGTTGCGGAATTGTCGGGCTGAAGGCGTCGTACGGGCGCATACCCGAGACGGCCGTATTCAATCTTGATTTTTATTCTCATTCCGGGCCGATGACGCGATCGGTCGCGGATTGCGCGCTGATGTTCAATCAGGTTGCCGGGCCCAGTACGCGGGACATCGCGAGCCTGCGTGATCGTGTCATACTGCCGGATACTTTTCCCTCTGTCGCGGGCAATCGGATTGCCTATTCGTTCGATCTTGGACACTTCGAAGTGGATGAAGATGTCCGCGCGAACATGCAGGTGGCGCTCGATGCCCTGACTGCTCAGGGGGTCGAAGTCGAAGAGGTCGCGTTCCCGTGGGACGATCGGTGCGACAGGGCGGCTATGGATTATCTTAATTTTCTGTGGGGTCAGCATATGGCGCGTGTGCCGAAGGGCGATCATGATGAGCTGACTGATTATGCCCGTGCGATGATCGCAGCCTGTGCCGCAACCACCGGGGATGATTATTTGCGGTCGCTCGAGGTAGCGCACGAGGTGTACGCCGCGTTTGCGCCCACGCTGGAGCGGTTCGACGCGTTCATCTGCCCGACGACGGCAATTCCTGCGGTCGCAGCGGACCATAACTCATGGGACGCACCGTTCGAGATCAATGGTCGGTCGGTTGACCCGGAATATGGTTGGGTCCTGACGCACCCGTTTAACATGCTCAGCCGTCTGCCCGTTTTGTCCATACCCTCTGGTTTGTCGCGTGACGGCGTGCCGACAGGCGTGCAGATTGTCGGCAAGTCCTATGATGAGGCGAGCGCGTTCCGCATCGCAGCCGCAGTGGATGATGCGATCGGCTACACCGCGCCAGATCTTGAGGCGGTGCAGGCGTGGCAGGGAGAGCCGACATGAAAATTGTGCGCAGTGACGACCATCGAAAGCACTTCCCAAAGGGAGAGCTCGCTGGCGGCGTCTTTGTGCGCCCCTATGAATGCCCAGAGCGTTGGGAGCACATCGTTGCGCGACTGGAGGCTGTTGGGTTGACTGATGATATGGCGCCCGGAGCTTTCGATCGTGCGCTGGCTGAGAAGGTCCACGACGCTGACTACGTAGCGTTTCTGGAAACGGTTTGGGGGGAATGGACTGCCGAGGGCTTTGAAGGTGAGGTCCTGCCAACAATTTTTCCGGCGCGTCGTATGCAGCAACGCAAACCGACCTTCATTGAAGGAAAGGTCGGCTATCATGCACTGGCAATCGAGACGGCGATCACCGAGGGTACGTGGGTGGCTGCCACGGCATCAGCCGCGATTGCGGATACGGCGCGCAAGGTTGTCACCGATGGGGCACGGACGGCTTTCGCCCTGTGCCGACCGCCCGGCCATCATGCTGCGATCGACATGTATGGCGGGTATTGTTTTCTCAACAATGCAGCTATCGCCGCGCAGGGTTTTCTTGATGCCGGCGCGGCCCGTGTTACGATTCTGGATGTCGATTTCCATCACGGCAACGGCACGCAGGACATTTTCTATACACGCGACGATGTGCAATTTATCTCTCTTCACGGCCAGCCTGAGGATGCATTTCCGCACTTTCTGGGTTACGCCGACGAGACGGGCGCGGGCGCCGGCGAGGGTTTCAATATCAATTACCCCTTCGCGCCTGGCACACCGTTTTCCGTCTGGGGCGAGGGGTTGCGGGATGCGCTGACGAAAGTGTCCGCTTACAAGCCGGATGCGGTGGTCATCTCGCTCGGCGTTGATACCTTCGAGAAAGATCCCATCAGCTTTTTCAAGCTTACATCGGATGACTTCACGACGTACGGCAGGTGGTTAGCCGGTCTCGATTTGCCGACGCTGTTTGTCATGGAAGGTGGCTACGCTGTTGCGGAGGTCGGCATCAACACGGTCAACGTGCTGACCGGTTTTCTCGATGGGGCGGGTGGAGGCTGAAATGCTCGATCGACCAGACGGCACTGCGAAGGCTGACGGTGATGCTGCGGCACGGCGTTCGGCGCGCGATCCGCGTTATGATGTGCTTTTCGAGCCGATGGCGATCGGTCCTGTCACCGCGAAAAACCGGTTCTATCAGGTCCCGCACTGCAACGGCGGCGGGTATCGCGATCCGTCTGCCGCGGCCGAGATGCGGCGGACGAAGGCCGAAGGTGGCTGGGGTGTGGTGTTCACAGAACAGGTGGAGATGCACCATACCTCGGAGATCACACCGTTCATCGAGCTGCGGCTATGGGAGGATAAAGACATACCAATGCTTGCGAAGATGGCGGATGCCATACATTCGCATGATGCGCTGGCCGGCATCGAACTGACTTATTCCGGCATCAACGGGCCGAACCTCTACACCCGTGAAGTGCCGCGCGGGGTTTCCGGCGGCCCGATCCTGACGTTTACGAGCGATCCGGTGCAGGCACGCGCGATGGACATCGCGGATATCCGTGATCTGCGACGCTGGTATCGCAATGCGTTCCGGCGCTCGAAGGCCGCGGGCTATGATCTGATCTGCCTTTATGGGGCGCATGGTTTCGGGATCATCCAGCATTTTCTCTCCCGCCACACCAACCACCGCACCGATGAATACGGTGGCAGTCTTGAGAACCGCAGCCGCTTCCTGCGTGAGCTGGTGAGTGACGCGAAGGACGAGGTTGGCGATACGTGCGGGATTACGGTGCGGTTGGCGCTGGATGAGATGGTTGGGGAGCACGGGTTCTCGAATAACGAGTTGCGTGACCTGGTTGAGATGCATGCCGACCTGCCGGACCTT
>JBCBXF010000114.1:0-10101 GCA_039816705.1 Pseudomonadota bacterium
CGGTTGCCAGCCAGGCGAACGCCGAAGGAAACAGACAGGCAGAGCACAAAAACACGAACGTCTCGCCCCCTTCCGCCAGCCCTGCGAGATAGAAAAACGATTTATCTCCTTGTGCTTGCGTCGTCAGTCCAGTGTCATCCGCAGCCCGTGCAAACGCGAGAAACGCCGCGCCGTTGACAACAAACCCGGAGAGCAAAAACGCTGCAGCAAGACCGTTGGCAGCCGGGGCATGGATGGCAAACGCGAGCGGCACGGCGGCGTAAATCAGGAAGTCGCAGGCAATATCGAGAAATCCGCCTGCTGCATCTTCCTTGCCCTGCAGGCGGGCGAGCGGGCCATCTAGACCATCGGCGATCCGATTGCCGACGAGTGCGGCACCTCCAGCGAGAAACGACCCGAGCGCTATCGACACCGCGCCTGCCAGACCGATGGCCACCCCTCCAAGCGTGACTGAGGTTGCCGAAAGACCGAGCTGTCCAAGAAAGCGCGCCACACGGTTGAGGGGTGGATCAATCAGCGGGCGCAGGCGGGCATCAAACATCCGCCAAGCCTTGCCGGTGATTGCGAACAGCGCAAGCGATCGCACAACGCTCTACACCAATCAAATTTTACGACAGCGATTAAGTGCGCGGCAACGATTGGAGCCTAGTTTCTGTCCATCGGGTCGCCGTTCGCCGGCATGTCATGTTTTGCGTCTTGCCTGCGCACGGTGGCCCGATACTTTCCTGGGGTTTGCCGAAGACGACTGGAGGGGTGGCGTGTGCCGCCTCTTTTTTTTTGCGCAAACGACCCTGCTCCCCCGCGGGTGGGCCACGGGAGAACAGGTTTTGCAGTCATACGGCCGGGCTGCATAGACCCGGCTGGAGTTTGACCGGGCGACGCCGCCCTTTTTATTCTTGGCTGGCGGCAGATTTGGGTGGGAGTTGGTCTGCCGCCAGCGCGCTGATTGCGCACACTCGGTATGCGAGAAATATTCGCATTTTGCACCTAGGCAGGTTCCTAGGGGGCCGTCAGCCTCGTATCGCGCGTGCCGCATCAAACCGCGCGAGCCCGGCCTCAAGATCGTTGATGAGGTCTGCAGGATCTTCCAGTCCGATATGGACCCGGATGGCATGGCCGCTGTGCGGCCAAGCGGTCGCCGTGCGATAGCTGCGCGGATCGAACGGGATGGCGAGACTTTCAAACCCGCCCCAAGAATAGCCCATGCCGAACAGCCGCATCTCATCCAGCATGGCTGAGAGCGCAGCGTCCGGCGCGTCTGGCAACACAAACGAGAACAGCCCTGATGCGCCCTCGAAATCACGGGTCCAAAGCGCATGTTGCGGGTGGCTCTCCAAAGCCGGATGAAGCACGCGTTCGACAAGCGGATGCTGCTGGAGCCATCGCGCAACGGTGAGCCCGCTCTCCCAGTGTTGCTTCAGTCGCACCGCGATCGTCCGCATCCCGCGTTGGCCGAGATAAACTTCCTCGGTGCCGGCGCAGTTGCCGAGAAGATCGAGGGTCTGGTCCAGCTCGCCGACAAGCGCCTCAGTCATTGTCACGGAGCCAAGCATCGCGTCCGAGTGCCCAACGATGTATTTTGTTGCCGCCTGGATCGACACATCGGCGCCATGCGTGAATGGCTTGAAGTAGAGCGGTGAGGCCCACGTGTTGTCGATGACAACGAGCGCGCCGACGGCGTGTGCGGCCGCCGCAATCGCCGGCAGGTCCTGCACCTCGAAAGTCTGCGACCCGGGAGACTCCGTATAAACGAGGCGCGTGTTATCGCGCAGCAGATCGGTAATTCCGGCACCGATCAACGGATCATAATACTCCGTTTTCACGCCGAGCCGTCGCAACACACGATCACAGAATGTGCGCGTTGGCCGATAAACGCTGTCGACAATCAAAATATGATCACCGCTCTGCACCATCGCCAACAGCGTAGAGGTTACGGCGGAAAGACCCGAGGGCACCATCACGGTGCGCGCTCCACCCTCCAGCAGCGCAATCTGTTCCTCAAGACCGCGCACCAGCGGTGATCCACGACGGCCATACGCGGTCGGCATTCCCCCGCTCTTCAGGGACGCAACGTCGGGATGCAGCACCGTCGAGCCCCGATAAACCGGTGTGTTGACGAAACCGTCGTGCTTGGCCGAGGTCCGCCCGGCGTGCGCCAGCTGAGTGGCTGTTGCAAAGTTGCGTGCGGTTTCGCTCATAGGTGCGCTCATCCAATGAGAAGAGGAAGTGTTTGTTGGCGTGGGGCGAAAGTGCCGTCATCGGCGAAGGAAGCGTCAGTTAGGCCCACCGCTCGCGACCGGGCAGTCGTCACGCGCACCCCATTCGCTCCACGAGCCGTCATATAGGCGGACGTCATCGCAGCCCATTTCGCCGAGAGCAAGATTGAGAACCGCAGCAGTGACGCCCGAGCCGCAGGTCGTAACGATTGGCGCATTGCGTCGGACACCCGCTGCGTCGAAGGCATCGGCAAGCTTGTCACGTGAGCGCAGCGTGCCGTCGTCCGCCAGCAGATCCGTGAAAGGCAGGCTGCGCGCACCGGGCATGTGACCACGCGCAAGGTCCGCCCGCGGCTCCGCTGCAGTACCGGCAAATCGCCCGGCACTGCGTGCGTCCACAACTTGGACGTCATGCGCATCGAGCGCGGCTTTTACATCCGCGCACGTCGCCACCATGGCCGGGCGATGGCGTGGCGTGAAATGTCGGCGCGTCCGTGCCGGTGGAACGCCATCTTCAGTAGGGCGCTCCTCCGCCACCCACTTCGGAAGACCGCCGTCCAGAACGCGCACATCATCGTGCCCCATCACGCGGAACATCCACCATGCCCGCGCCGCACTGAAAAGGCCGTGGCTGTCATAGATCACCAGGCGTTGCCCATCGCCGACGCCCATCGCCCGCATCTTCGCGGCAAAGACGATTGGGCTCGGCATCATGTGGGGCAACGGGTTTGCGTCGTCCTTGATCGCATCGACATCGAAGAAGACCGCACCCGGAATCCGCTGCGAGACAAACTCCGCAGCCGCATCGCGATCTGCGCCGGGTAGGTGATAAGATGCATCGAGCACCAAAACGTCTGGTGCGTCGATCCGCTGGGCCAGCCACTCGGTCGAGACCAGCCAGGACGCGTTCTTCGCTGTGGTGGCACGCGAGGTTTCGGGCATGGGTGTATCCTTGCAGGAATAATCGGGCGTAGGGCGCATTGTAACCGGCGGACACCTCAGTCGATCTCGATCCGCACGCGCCGGTTCTGCGCGCCTTTCTTTTCGACTTTGACCACGCGGGCCGCACCAATTTCGGCGGTTCTCGCGACGTGCGTGCCGCCACACGGCTGATAGTCAATCTTGCCGATCCGCACCATTCGGATGCGCCCCGAACCGCGAGGTGGTTTGACCGACATTGTGCGCACCAGGTCGGGGTTCGCGTCCAGTGTTTCGTCGGTGATCCATTCGGTCATGACGGGATGGTCGTTTGAAATGAGTGCATTGAGCGCTTCAGTCAGTTCATCCCGATCGAGCGTAGCGTTTGGTGCATCAAAGTCGAGACGCCCCTTGCCCGCACCGATCTGACCGCCGGTGACCGGATAGTCGACCAGCGAACACAACAGATGCAGCGCCGTGTGGCAGCGCATGTGCGCGCTTCGCAGATCAACGTCGATCGCACAGGCGACGTTGTCTCCAACTGCGGGCAAATCCTGCGCGCCATCGGGCACGTGCACGAGCGCGCCAGTCTCCCGATCTGTCAGCGTCGTTGCGATCAGCAGTGTTTCGCCGGCGTTGGTCATCATCGTGCCGCGATCGCCCGGCTGACCGCCGCCGGTGGGATAGAACACCGTCTGGTCAAGCACGATCCCACCTTGGTCCGTGATGCCCGTCACAGTCGCTGTGCAGGTCTCGAGATAAGCATCGTCCCGAAACAGTGGCGTCGTCATCACGGACCCTTCTCAGTGTTTATGTTGTTCGTTTGAATATCATGTGCGGCGGGCATCCCGAAACCGGCGGCTTGAAACAAGGGTACGGGAACATCACCCTTTTGATGTTCGTGAAGTGCAATGCCTTCGCCAGCAACTCGTGGCCAATGGCAAGCTGAGAGGAGAAGTCTATGGTCACCCGCAGAACGGCTTTATTGGGCGCGAGCGCTCTTGCAGTCAGCGCTGCGTTCGCCGTCACGGGTCTGTTCCGCCGCACGTCGAAGGCGACGGCACGACCCTCATTTAAAATCATGCGGACGCCAGAGGAGTGGAAGGCGCTCTTGACGCCGTCTCAATACGCCGTGTTGCGCAAGGAAGCGACGGAACGGCCTTTCACCAGTCCGCTCAATGATGAAAAGCGCGTCGGCGTCTATGCGTGCGCCGGCTGTGATTTGCCGCTCTACCGCTCGCGCGACAAGTATGACAGCGGCACCGGATGGCCGAGTTTTACCCGCAGCATTGATGGCGCGGTCGGGACGAAAGTCGATCACAAGCTGTTCGTTGCGCGCACCGAGGTCCATTGCCGACGCTGCGGCGGGCATCTGGGTCACATTTTTGACGATGGCCCCGCACCGACCGGCAAGCGTCACTGCATCAATGGCGTTGCGCTCGATTTCAAACCACAGAGCGCCTGAGAATCGCTCGGCGAGGGATGTCAGCCGTCGACGACCTCTTCACTGACATCCGGCACATCGACGCTGCGCTGCATCCAGCCCGGCACCGGCAGGTTTTTTTTTCGCAGAAATTCGGGATTGAGAATCTTGCTTTGATAGCGTGCCCCATGATCACAAAGCATTGTCACGATCGTCTTGCCCGGCCCAAGTTCATTCGCCAGCGCGATCGCGCCCACAATGTTGATCCCGGCCGAACCGCCAAGGCAGATGCCCTCGTTCTCGATAAGATCAAAAACGACATCGAGGGCGGCAGCATCGGAGATATTGAAGGCGTGATCGACCTCGGCATCTTGAAGGTTGGCCGTGATGCGTCCCTGCCCGATCCCCTCGGTGATCGAAGAGCCGGATGATTTCAGCTCGCCAAAACGATAGTGCGAATAGATCGCTGAGCCATCTGGATCAGCGAGCGCGATCTGAATGTCCGACCGTTTGGCTTTCAGCCCCATGGAAACGCCGGCAAGCGTCCCGCCAGACCCGACGGCACTGACGAACCCGTCCACTGCGCCTGCGGTCTGATCCCAGATTTCCTCCGCCGTCGTATGGATGTGCGCCTCACGGTTCGCGACGTTGTCAAACTGGTTTGCCCAGACCGCTCCGCCGTCGCGTGTTTTGGCCAGTTCTTTGGCGAGCCGCTCCGAATAACGGACATAATTGTTCGGGTTCTTGTAGGGTTTGGCGGGCACCAGGACGAGTTCCGCGCCGAGCATGCGCAATGCGTCTTTCTTCTCGTCCGATTGCGTCTCGGGCATCACGATCACAGTTCTGTAGCCAAGCGCGCGACCAATCACGGTCAGCCCGATGCCGGTATTGCCGGCAGTCCCCTCGACAATCGTGCCGCCCGGTTTCAGCAACCCTTTTTTCTCCGCATCGCGAATGATGAACAGCGCAGCGCGGTCTTTCACCGATTGCCCGGGATTCATGAACTCCGCCTTGCCCAGGATCGTGCATCCGGTTTCCGCACTCGCCTTTTGAAGTTTGATCAAAGGCGTGTTTCCGACGGCGTCAGCCACGGTATCGGTGATCATGTTTCTCGCGTCCTTGAAGGCGTTTGACTGGCACGTGTGGGCACGCACGAAGGTAAACGATGTCTTAGCATCGGTGTTGGTTCGAGAGGGAAACCGGGACGGTAAAAAAAAACGTTGCGAACACGGACGGTATTTAACCCAGCCTTAACCAGCAGCGGGCGAAATGGCGTCATCACAGTACGGCACGTGAGCGTTCATCACGTGATGTAACCTGAAAGGTTTGCGACATGAAAGCTTTGAAAACCGGTCTCGTCTCGGTCGCCTTGCTTGCCACCACAATGGCGGCACCGGCGTTCGCGGCAGACCTTTACGGCGGCTCGCTGAAAGATGAGCCAATCCACGCAGCGCCAGCAGCCGTTGGTGGATGCTATATTCGCGGCGACATCGGCTACGGCTGGAATGACGCAGATGCGAGTGAAATCTCGACAGGCGCCACGCCATACCAGACGTCTGATCTCGACGATGCAGTGTCATGGGGTCTCGGCGGCGGTTGTGCCCGCAGCAACGGTCTGCGCTGGGACATCCTCTACACGTTCCACGGCGATAACCTCTGGGACGGTATTCCGGCTCCACCGGATCCGATCTTCGCTGACATCGAAACCCACTCGCTCATGGCGAACATCTACTACGATTTCGACATGGGTCGGCGCTTCAAGCCATACGTTGGTGCGGGCATCGGCGTGGCCTACCACGACATGGGCGCGCTCGATTGTGCGCCGGCCATCCCGGGTGTCTGTACGCCGGGCAACTTCCAGCGCGGTGGCGAGAACGTCGCTCTGGCCTGGTCGCTGATGGCCGGTACCGCTTTTGAGGTCTCCGATCGCATCACGCTCGACGCGGGTTACCGTTACATCGACATGGGTGACGTTGAGTCAGGCCGTGTGGACATCACGGGCTTCGTGAACCCGGGCCACCGCGTGGAAGACATCACATCACACGAGATCAAGCTCGGTCTGCGCTTCGCGATCCACTAAGTCTCGCGTCGGTTCGATACCCGACACCACTGAATGCCGCGGCCGGTCCTTTCGAGGGCCGGCCGTTTTCGTTACTTAGCGCCCCCGACACACATCAGCTTCGCGGCACGTTCACGCTGAACTTCGCGGCACGTTCACGCTGAACCAAGTGATCACCGCATCGCCCGCCTCAAGCGGCGCAAAAGGCGTTGCGATAGGCGATGCAACACCATATAGCACGCTGCACGCGTAGCTGGTCAGCCGTCGGCCGCGCGTTTTCCCGGCACAAGCAAAATTGCGCAGCAGTTCCGGCTGTTCGCAGCACGGGCCTGAGCCGCGGGCGTGGTGGAATTGGTAGACACGCCAGATTTAGGTTCTGGTGGCGCAAGCCGTGGGGGTTCAAGTCCCTCC
Organism: Pseudomonadota bacterium; assembly: GCA_039816705.1. GTDB lineage: Bacteria > Pseudomonadota > Alphaproteobacteria > Rhizobiales > CALHAX01 > CALHAX01. Next base: position 7,028 of record JBCBXF010000114.1, read on the forward strand.
GCCCGCACCAGGTCATACGAGATCACGGCGCTGGACGTCTCCCGGACCGCCGTACGCGTCATACGAGAATGAAAGAGCGAACGACATGCAGGTTACCGAAACCGTTTCCGAGGGTCTGAAACGCGAGATCGCGGTCACCGTCGGCGCTGATGAGCTAGACGCGAAACTCACCGAGAAGATCGACGAGATGAAAGGCTCGGTGCGCCTCAAGGGGTTCCGCCCCGGCAAGGTGCCCGCCAAGCATCTGCGGCAGATCTACGGCCGCTCGATCATGAGCGAGGTCATGGAAAAGACGGTCAACGAGACCAGCAAGAGAATCCTCGATGAGCGCAACGAACGCCCCGCCTTTCAGCCGGACGTGAAGTTCTCGGAAGACAAGGACGAGATGGAGCGCGTGATTAAAGGCGAAGCCGATCTCAAGTTCGACCTCAAGTTCGAGATCCTGCCGGAAATAAAAATCACCGAATTGAGCCAGCTTCAGCTCGAAAAGCCGGTCGCCGATGTCGGCGAAGAGGAGATCTCCAAGAGCCGCGACAATCTCGTGGACAGCATGGTGAGCTACGAGGCGAAGGACGGTCCGTCCGAACTTGATGACCAAGTCACCATGGATTTCGTTGGCAAGAAGGACGGCGAACCGTTTGAAGGGGGCAGCGCGGAAGATATGTCGCTGGTGCTCGGCAAAGGGCAGTTCATCCCCGGCTTCGAGGAAGGCCTGATTGGTCTGAAGGCCGGGGACGAGAAGAATCTCGAGCTGACATTCCCCGAAGAGTATCACGCGGCGGAACTCGCCGGACAGCCGGTCGTCTTCGAAGTGAAGGTGAAAGAGGTCGCCGCGCCGGTACGCCCGGAGGTCGATGATGAGTTTGCCAAAAAGATGGGGCTCGAATCACTTGATCAGCTCAACGAGCGCCTGAAAGAGCGCATTGCTACGGAATACGCGCAGGCGTCACGCGAAAAACTCAAGCGCAAGCTGCTCGATGCGTTGGCGGAAAAGCATGACTTTGACTTGCCGCCGACGCTCGTCGAGAGCGAGTTCGATGGCATCTGGGGACAGGTCACCAAGTCGCTCGAGGATGCCAAGAAAACCTTCGAGGACGAAGACACAACCGAGGAGAAGGCGCGCGAAAAATATCGTGAGATCGCCGAGCGTCGTGTGCGCCTCGGTCTCGTCATCAGCGAGATCGGCGAGCAGAATGATATTTCCGTCAGCGATGACGAGCTCGCCGCGGCGATTGGGGCTCAGGCGCGCCAGTATCCCGGCCAGGAGAAGATGGTCTACGAGTACTTCAACTCCAATCCGCAGGCCGTCATGCAGATGCGCGGACCGATCTTCGAGGACAAGGTGGTCGATTTCATCGTGGAACTCGCCAAGATCGAGGAGACAACGGTCTCGAGCGAAGAGCTGTTAAAGCCGGATGAAGACGATGACGACGAACCGGAGACCGCTGCCGCAAGCTGAGGGGCAACCCTGTCAGGCGACGAACCACCGGCACTTCGTCGCTGACGCGCCGGAAGCTCTTGTGATGGATTTGCGGAGCATTAAGTCTCTGGCATAGGGCCGGATTGACTCGCGCGTCGAACACCTTCAGCCAGAAGGCCAAGCAATTCCCGCTCGCCGTGCGCGCCTGTTTCGAGGGCGTCGCAACGGGCCATCCTCAAAACTTCACGTAAGGAACGTCCGACATGGTCGACCGCATTCAACCGAGCGCCGCGTATTGGCCAAGTGTTATCGAGCAGACCAACCGTGGTGAGCGCGTTTACGATCTGCCGTCGCGCCTCCTGAAGGAACGGATCATCTTTCTCACCGGCCAGGTCGAGGATCAGGTCGCATCGTCGATTTGCATGCAGTTGCTCTTTCTCGAGGCCGAGAACCCGAAGAAAGAGATTTCCATGTACATCAACTCTCCGGGCGGCGTCGTCACAGCCGGCATGGCCATTTTCGACACGATGCGCTTCATTCGCTGCCCGATTTCAACGCTCTGCATTGGCCAGGCTGCGTCTATGGGGTCGCTGTTGTTGACCGCCGGCGACAAGGGCAAGCGCTATGCGCTGCCACATGCCCGGATCATGGTGCATCAGCCTTCGGGTGGGTTTCAGGGGCAGGCGAGCGACATCGAGCGTCATGCCCAGGACATCATCAAAATCAAGCGGCGCCTCAACGAGATTTATGTCGAGCAGACCGGCAAGACGTATGAAGAGATTGAGACGACACTCGATCGCGATCACTTCATGAGCGCGGAAGAGGCCAAGGAGTTCGGCCTGATCGATATGGTGATTTCGGAGCGTTCGAGCGATCCGGCGCCGTTGAGTGACGAGAAGTGACAGACGACATGCGTTCGCCGAACTTTCGGCGGATTGAACTGAGACTTGTTTGAGACCGTGGCGTTCACGCCTCATGCGTTGCACAGGATCGGATGCAAGCGCACCATCGATTATGGCACAACCCGTCGAATCTTGATCAAGATGAAGGGTTGCAGCTTGCCCGGTTGGTCAGTTTTGGTGCGCAGGGCGCGAAGATGTGAGAACATCCGGTCGCATGCTGGTTGGGTGCCATTTGGTGCTAACGTTGAGCGCCACGGCATAACGCATTTTCAAAGGTCGGGGCGCTTTTGGTGACCTGCGTTGGATGAACACAGATTATGGCGGCAGATGAAATGAGCGAAAAAAACACCCTCTACTGCTCGTTCTGCGGCAAGAGCCAGCACGAGGTCCGCAAGCTCATAGCCGGGCCGACCGTGTTTATCTGTGACGAGTGCGTCGAACTCTGCATGGATATCATCCGCGAGGAGAACAAAAACTCCCTCGTGAAATCCAGCGACGGTGTTCCCACGCCGCAGGAGATTTGCAACGTTCTCGATGACTACGTGATCGGCCAGGCTCACGCCAAACGCGTGCTCTCGGTCGCCGTTCACAACCACTACAAGCGTCTCAATCACGCGACGAAAAACAACGACGTCGAACTCGCAAAATCCAACATCCTGCTTGTTGGACCGACCGGCTGTGGCAAGACGCTGCTGGCGCAAACACTCGCCCGCATCCTCGATGTTCCGTTCACGATGGCCGACGCTACGACT
>JBCBXF010000115.1:0-10084 GCA_039816705.1 Pseudomonadota bacterium
GGGGCGAGGGTCTCCGTGATGAACGCGGAACTGCCAAGCACCAGCCCCCCGAGCGCACGCCCCTGACCGTCAATGTGCTTGGTCGCCGAGTACACCACGATATCCGCTCCAAGCGGGATCGGGCGCTGCAGCATCGGCGAGGCAAACACGTTATCAATGACAACAACCGCACCGGCGTCATGCGCAATCTTCGAGACACCGGCGATATCGACAAGCTCCAGCTTGGGATTCGTCGGCGTCTCGAAGAAAAAGATCCGCGTCTCGTCGCGCACGGCAGATCGCCATGCATCTAGATCACGCCCGTCCACCAACGTCGAAGTAATCCCGAAACGCGGCAACAGCTCTTCCACAATGTAGCGGCAGCTGCCGAACAACGCTCGCGCTGCCACCACATGGTCCCCCGCAGAGAGCTGAGAGAGCATCGTCGCGGCCACCGCCGCCATGCCGCTCGCGGTGGCCCGCGCGGCCTCGGCGCCCTCAAGTGCGGCGGCACGCTCCTCGAGCATTTGTACAGTCGGGTTCGAATACCGCGAATAGACGAACCCCGGATCGTCACCCTTGAACCGCGCTTCCGCCTCCTCCGCGGTCTGGTAAACAAAACCAGAGGTCAGGAAGAGAGCTTCCGACGTTTCCCCGAAAGACGAGCGCGCGGTGCCAGCGTGAACCAGCCCTGTCTCGGGATGCATGTCATCGGGAAAGTGTCTGGCGTCGTGAGGATCAGCGGGCTTCGGGGGCTGTGCCATGTCGGTTCCATGTCTGTGAGGGCCGACCGCAGTGCCATGCAGCGCTGGTTCGGTCCTTTAGCGAGTTATTTTGCGTGGCTGCAAGCCGACCGGCCAAATCACCACGAAGAAACATGCGGTTAGGCTGTCTCCCACAATCGGTCAAGAAGTCTGGACGTGACCGCGACACACAGAAGGACGTGAAATGGCTTGGAAAAACCAGCGGTAGCGCGCCAACGCGATGCGAGGGTCGACTAGTCTTGAAAACGAGAATCACTCGCGCAGATGCTGGCTCCACGCAGCGCGCCTTGCCCGCATCGCCTGACAAAGCTCCAGCAAAGGTCGGCGCCGCTGATGACATCCACTTCGCCCATGACGTCGACTTCTGAGGCCGATGGCATCCTGCCAGCGGAAGAAATCACGGCTCTGCTGGACCGCGGGGTCATCGATGCACCGCATCCGCTTGGTGATGCCCAGATCCAGCCGGCCAGCATGGACCTGCGCCTCGGCACAACGGCTTACCGCGTTCGCGCGAGCTTTTTGCCCGGCCCGGGCACCCACGTCGGCGATCGCCTCCAGGACATCACGACTCACCGGATCGACTTGCGCGATGGCGCGGTTCTCGAGACGGGCTGCGTTTATGTTGTGCCGCTGCAGGAGGCCCTGAGCCTGCCGGAAGGACTTGCAGCTGCCACCAACCCGAAGAGCTCAACCGGACGGCTTGACGTGTTCACCCGCGTCATCTCGGATGGTTGCAGCGCATTTGACCAGATCGCCGACGGCTACAATGGCCCGCTTTACGCAGAGATCTGCCCACAGACCTTCCCGATCGTCGTGCGCCCGGGATCTCGTCTTTCGCAGATCCGCTTCCGCCGGGGTGTCGTCGAAAGCGATGACAAAGAGCTGCGCGCGCTGCATGAGACCCACGGTCTCGTCTCGTCCGGTGAGCCGGATATTGCCAGCGGCATCGCTGTATCCGTCGATCTCTCGGGGGATGAAAATCAGCTTATCGGCTATCGCGCCAAACGTCATACGGGCGTTGTGGATGTCGATCGTCCGGCATCGTGTCGGGTCGCGGACTATTGGGAGCCTGTGCGCGCCGACGCGGGCAAAACACTGATCCTCGATCCCGATCAGTTCTACATTCTGGCGTCCAAAGAAGCCGTCCACGTTCCGCCATCGCATGCGGCGGAAATGGTGCCCTTCAATCCGCTCGTTGGCGAGTTTCGCGTGCACTATGCCGGCTTTTTCGATCCGGGTTTCGGTCATGACGCGGCGGGAGGCGGCGGGTCACGTGCCGTTCTCGAAGTCCGCAGTCACAAGGTGCCGTTTATCCTCGAAGACAGTCAGATCATCGGCCGCCTGATCTATGAGCGTATGGCCGCGGTGCCTGAAACACTGTACGGCGCCGGGCTATCGTCGAACTATCAGGGCCAGGGGCTCAAACTCTCGAAACACTTTGTCGGCGACATCGGGTAAGACTTGCGCGATGGATGCCCCCGTTCTCATCACCGGCGGCAACGGCAATCTCGGCCGCCTTGTCGCGGCTCGGTTCGCTGCGGCTTGCAAATCCGTTGTCAGGCTGGACTTGCCTGGCAGCAACGCTGAAACAACTAGCACGCTTGAGACCGTCGTTTACGCGGACGTCACGAACGCAGCGCAACTCGACGCCATCATCGCCGAAACCAGACCTGGCGCGATCTGCCATCTCGCCTCGCTGCTTTCCGGCAGTTCCGAGGCTGATCTGGCGCGCGCATGGGAGATCAATGCGGGGGCGTCGTTTAGCCTTCTGCAGGCGGCAATCGCACACAACGTCGGCCAGGTGTTTTTTCCCAGTACGATTGCAAGCTACGGCCCGCAGACCGTCGATCCGTTGCCGGAAGATGCCGCTCAATGGCCTGAAAATTTTTATGGCGTTACCAAAGTCGCAGTCGAGCGGATGGGGCATTATTTTGCCGCGCGACATGGCCTTGATTTCCGCTGCCTTCGGTTCCCCATGGTCCTTTCGCCATTTGCTCCTGCGGGCGCGGCGACGGCCTATCCATCGCTCGCATTCGCCGCAGCGGCCAAGAGAGAGAATTTCAGATTCCCCGTCGCACGAGATGTCGGGATGTCGACACTCTTTCTGGAGGATGTGATCACCAGCATCGTCGCGATCATGGATGCCGATCGCGCCCGTCTGACCAGACCGGCCTACAACCTCGACGGCTTCTACGTCTCCGCGGGGGACGTGGCCGACGAGGTCGTGCGTCGCTACCCTGATTTCGTGCCGACCTTCATGCCGGATCCAGCCGTGACCGCCCTGATCAACGGATGGCCGAATGTGCAGGACGACACGGCTGCACGGAACGACTGGGGGTGGGCACCGGCGTTCGATTTCAACAGAGCGGCCAACCGTATGCACGAACTTGTCAGCGCGTCGGCCACAGACTGACCGCATTCCGCTGGCGAATTACGACAGGGCCGGAGAGCTGGCCCAGATCGGCAACGGACGGCGCCCGCGCCCGTTGAACACCAACACAATCGCTGAAGGGAGCCTCGCCACATGCCGTCTCCACTGACGCCGTTTCTCGCCCTCGCTGCTCTCATCGCCCCCGCCGCTCTCATTGCCGGCGCGCATGCTTCCGAGAGCTTCACAATCAAGAGCAAGTCCAGCGCGCTTACTGCTAACGCAATCGCAACGTTCGACGAGCCGTGGGCCATGACGTTTCTGCCCGATCGCTCCGCACTGGTGACCACCAAGCCGGGGCGCCTGTTTCACATGACACCGGACGGCCGGAAAACCGAGGTCGCGGGCATGTGGAAGGTGGCCTATGGCGGCCAGGGTGGGCTTGGCGACGTCGTACTGCATCCGGACTTTCGCGAGAACCAGCGGATTTACATCTCGAACGTTGAAGCAGGCAAAAACCAGCGGACCTTCGGCGCCATAGTCACGGCCGCGACGCTGGATCGCTCCGGCGACACACCGCGGCTGACAAACAAGAAGAAGATCTGGACGCAAATGCCCAAGACGCGTGGCCGGGGGCATTTCAGCCACCGCCTTGCGTTCGATGCGGAGAAAAAACTCTTCATAACATCAGGCGATCGCCAACAACAAAAACCGGCTCAACGTTTCAGTCAGGGTCTTGGAAAAATCATCCGCTTGAATGACGACGGCACCGTCCCGGGAGATAATCCGTATCAGGACAAGGGCGCGCTTGCCAAAACCTACTGGTCGATTGGCCACCGCAATCCCCTCGGCATCGCATTCGCGCAGGACGGCACACTCTGGGCCCATGAGATGGGGCCACGGCATGGCGATGAACTCAACCTCATCAAGCGCGGTGAAAACTACGGCTGGCCGGTCGTCTCCGACGGCGACAACTATTCGGGCCGTCCCATCCCCGACCACGCGACACGGCCAGACTTCGAGGCACCGAAAAAATCGTGGGTGCCTGCGATCTCCCCCTCCGGATTTATTCTCTACTCTGGCGATGTGTTCCCAGACTGGAAGGGCGATGCCTTCATGGGCGGGCTCTCGTCCCGCGCGTTGATCCGCGTCGACATCAAAGATGGCACAGCGCGCGAAGCCGAACGATTCAGGTGGGGTGAGCGCGTGCGCGAGGTTGAGCAGGGCCCGGATGGCGCGATCTGGGTACTGGAGGACGGTGATGGCGCACGCCTGCTGAAACTTACGCCCGCAGCAGATTGAACACGCGCATGCGCGACCTCACACCTCAAGCGGTGCAAGCAGCAAATCGTTGAGCGACCGGAACGAAGCGGCCTCCGCTGGCAGCCCAAGCACGGCGTCGACAATCGCCTGCGTCCGACTTTCCCCCGCGAACGGTCCGGCAAAACGCTGGAACTTTTCAACGACCTCCGCCTCGCTCGCCTGCGGTTCGGGACCTCCGGAAGCGGTCGTGACACCACTGTCGAACACCGCGCCGTCGGCGAGGGTCACCGTCACCCGCGCGAGCCGTTCATCCGGGTACGCAGCCTCCAGCGTGGCGTCGACATGCGCCCGCACACGCCCCGTCATCGCGATCAGCGCTGGATCTGAGAAGCTCGCCTCCATGACCACATCCGGGCCCACGTCCCCCCGCACAAACGCAGCCGCAACGGGCCACGCGAGCGCGTATTGCGCAAGGCTCGATGTCGTCGGCACCGCGCCACTCAAATCCGCGGCATAGGCAAAAGTCGCCACATCCACCGCTTCGATCTGGCTCGGGTCGATGGCGTGCGTCCGTCGCAACGCCAGTGCCGCATCAATCGCAGCATGGGCCCATCGGCATATCGGATAAGGCTTGATGTACTGCTCGCAGGTCAGCCATCGCGTTCCAAGATCGCGCCACGCACCGGATGCGTCGGCAAACTCCACGGTCGCCGCCGGGGCCCCGGCAAAACCGTCCTCCGCAAGAAGCAGAGATTGCACCCCCAACATTGCGCCAAACCCTGAGCCGTCATGCAGCATCGTCGGATTGGCGATCTCTCGCATCATCTGACTCCGAGGACCATGATACTCGGCAATCCCGAGCGCATGACGCAGGGCATCTCGATCCACTCCGCGCAAGCGCGCCGCAAGGGCCACAACACCCAGCGCATTCCACGCCCCAGACGTGTGATAGTCGGCCACCGTCTGGTGCAAAGCTACCGCCGCGCGGTAGGCGACCTCGTACCCGACAACGAGCGCCGTCAAAGCCGCCCGCCCAGACAATTCGCCGCCATCGTCACCGGCACAGCACGCCAACAGACCTGGAAGCAAAGCCACCCCGGCATGCCCTTTCGATGGCTGCCAGCCATCATGCGCATCGAAGTTGTCAATCTGCGTACCGAGCGCAAAGGCAAAACCCGGCAGCGATGTCGGCCGTCCGTCGAACAGCAGCTTGGCAGATGGTGCGCCCGGTCCTGCTGCCCAGTGCCGCACGGCATGATCGCGAGCGATCCGCCCAGCCTCAAGGGCATGCCCCGCAATCGCAACTCCGATCAGATCAAGCAGGTAAAGCGCTGCGGACTGGCGCACTGCAGGGGGCACCGCATCAACTTGGAGGTCGAGTGCAAAGTCAGCGACAGAGGAAAGTGCACCTGATGGCGCCTCACACGCCTCGTGCTGCGTCATTATCCGTCCCCTCGCCCGCGGCCCCCCGACTGAACACCATGACCAGCGTCCGCTCGCTCTTTCAACTCGACCACAGCCGCACCCCAAGGCGCAAGCCACGCTTCGCGTGGGCACCACCAAGCCCTTGCCCGACCGACACCGTTGCTGAACACTGGCAGGACGACGCTGGAAGGGCTGATCTCCAAAGCAATGGCGAACATCGACGTCCCATATCTCGATCTGGCCGACCCAGCGTTTTCAATCCGCTCTGCCGCCGTCCGCGAAGCCCGCGAAAAGAGTTGGTATGCGCGCACACCCTTCGGCATCGCCGTGCTGCGCCACAACGAGATGAAAGCGCTGTTGTTGCATCCTGCGCTCCGCCAAGGCTCATATCGCTGGCCGGATCATCATGGCGCCAGTGGCGTGTGGGCCGCATGGTGGAAACGGATTATGCTCAATCGGGAAGGGGCCGATCACACCCGTCTGCGCCGCCTGGCGGCCCCTGCCTTCGCCCCCAAACGCGTGACGGACCTCGCACCACAGTTCTCCACGCTCGCCCATGATCTCATCGACATTTTCGAACCGAATGGCCGATGCGATTTCATGGCGGCATTCGCTGAACCTTTTGCCACACGCGTGATTTGTCTGCTGATCGGCCTCCCGAATGAGGAGGCAAAAACGCTGGCCGGGATTGCAATTGACATGGGGCTTGCGCTCGGCGTCACATACGCCGCGGATGAAAAGAAAGTTGACGCTGCGACACGCCAGCTCATGGAGTACGCCGCCACGCTCATCACGCGACGTCGCGCCGACCCGCAGGATGATTTCATCGGCGCGCTGATCGCGGCCAACCATGACAAACTGCGCCTGAGTGACGAAGAGCTGAACGATATGATCGTGCTCTCGATTTTCGGCGGCATTGACACAACACGCAATCAGCTCGGTTTGGCAGTACAGCTGTTCATCGATCACCCAACAGCCTGGCAGCAACTCGCCGATGATCCGACTCTTGCGCGCGCCGCCGTTGAAGAAGTGATGCGGAACCGCCCAACAGCCACATGGGTCACGCGCGAAACAACGAAGACAATCACATTCAATGGTGTGATCCTTCGCGAAGGCACCACAATACATCTCGTGTCGGAGGCTGCCGCGACAGACCCGGCGCATTTTTCTCCGGGCTTTGACATTACGGCGAAAAGAAAGCCGCATTTCGGTTTCGGCGGTGGCAAGCACTTTTGCATTGGCTCCCCTTTCGCCCGCAGCGACATGTCGCACGCGCTCGCCTGCTTGGCCGCCCGTCTCGATGACCTCAAGGCCGACGGTCCTGGCATATGGCTACCCGACAGCGGCAACACTGGCCCGCTTGCGCTCCCTATCAGCTTCACGCCCCGCAGTTAGCGAAAATGTCGACAGAAAAAGTCTAGTTTGGAATTAGAGCAATTCCAATCTTGCTTCGGACCCGTTGACATTGCCCCCCGCATGTCACCAAGCTCCGTTAATACCGATGCCTATAAAGCCAATTCCAACCCAACGACCGGACCTTCACCCCGGATGATTGGAGCCACCGGATGCCAACGAACCGCCTCACGGAATGGAGGACGCGATGACCATCCGCGATAAAACCTCCTCGCACGCTCGACCGAAAGAGGCGTGTGCAGAGATTGGTGCCCCCGCCATATCGCCGACCCGCCTGACACCACCAGACTCCATGGATCCAGCCATGGCGCCCGAGCGTGCATTGATCGGGTTCGGTTTCCGTTGCTGGATGCGCGGTGCGGCCCACGGCGAGATCGCCAGTTGGGAGCTTTGCTGGAACGCCTTTGCCCAAGCCCTCGGCACCAGTGGCGCGCGCCGCGCAGTTGGGGATTTGTCGTGCTGGGTGCGCGCGCTGCGTGCATGCGCCGGTCGCACGCTGCACGTGTTCCCAACGCATTGTCCAGGGCTTTGCCGCGATGAAATTCTCGCCGTCTCGATGATTGCCGCAAGCCAGAATGACGTATGTCCAGCCATGCGCGCCTGCGCCTTTGCCCTGCTGGAGAGCCCGTCACTCGACGCGCCCGTTGAGGCAGGCCAGACATTCGCAACGACGCTGCGGCGTGAGGGCGTGGTGCTCGCGACCAGTGATCTGGTGAACGCGGCCGCTCTTGTCGGCGCAAACAAGGTCGATCAGGCCGCACCCGGCGCTCGCCTCAATTAGTCGAACGTTATCGGCGTGCGCGCCGTCAAACTGCTGTGCTCGCGTTCCGCGTCAACTCTATTCCGCCACTAGGAGCGTTATTCATGCGAACTGCATCCGCCAACCAAGACCGCGGAACCATCCGCCAGGTCTTTCTCCAGGGCCTCGCCGCCGCCTTTTTCATCCACGCAAGTGCCACCCTCCTCACGACGACAACCGCGCGTGCGCAAGCCAGCGAGCCGGACATCAAAGCCGTTGCAAAGACGTATGCGGATATTGCCGAGGCGATCTACAGCGACACGCTGAAAGGCGCGAAAGAACTGCAGAAAACGGTCGACGCGCTGATCGCGAAACCGTCACCCGCGACGTTGGAAACCGCCCGCACGGCATGGCTAGCTGTCCGCGTCCCGTATCAGCAAAGCGAAGTCTATCGGTTCGGCAATGCAATCGTCGACGAGTGGGAAGGGAAGGTAAATGCGTGGCCGCTTGATGAAGGCCTGATTGACTATGTCGACGCCGGTTATGGCAAGGAGTCAGAGGAAAATGCGCTCTACGCGGCAAACGTGATTGCAAACACAAGTATCCGCATCAACGGCGAGACGGTGGACACGTCAAAGATCACGAAGTCGTTGCTCGAGGACACGTTGCAGGAAGCCGGCGGCATCGAAGCCAACGTCGCAACTGGATTTCACGCCGTCGAGTTTCTGCTGTGGGGTCAGGATCTGAATGGAACGGGAGCGGGTGCCGGCGCACGCCCAGCAACCGATTTCAACCCCGACAACTGTACGAATGGCGCATGTGATCGCCGTGCCGCCTATCTCAAGACGGCGACCGATCTCCTCGTCGAGGACATCGCCTGGATGGCAGCGCAATGGGGGGAAAAAGGCGACGCCCGCATCGCCATCATGTTCGCAGACCGCCCGACCATCCTGCGCAACATCTTCACCGGCATCGGTTCACTTTCCTACGGCGAACTCGCTGGCGAGCGCATGAAACTAGGCCTTCTCCTCCACGATCCAGAAGAAGAGCACGATTGCTTCGCCGACAACACGCACAACTCGCACTACTACAACGCACTCGGCATCCAGAACGTCTATCTCGGTCGCTACACCCGCACTGATGGTACGAAGGTTGCCGGTCCGTCCGTCTCGGACATTGTGCAAGCGCGCGGACCCGACGCGAACAAGGCGCTGACCGCAGCGGTCGCTGAGACGATGAAGCGCATGACAGTGCTCAAAACTCGGGGCGATACCGTTGAGCGCTACGACCAAATGATCGCGGAAGGGAACGCGGCGGGAAATCGCGTTGTCCAGGACGCGATCGACGGCCTGCTTGCGCAAACCCGTGCTATCCAGCGCGCTGTCACGGCGGTCGATGCGAAAGACGTCACCATCGTGGGTTCAGAGAGTCTCGACGGCCCGGCCGCGCAACAGTAGGTGGCCGCGCGGCGCCGTCTCACTGCGCCGGTTGCAATGGTGGGTCAGCACGCCGATCGCGGCGTGCAATCGCCTGGATGACCAGCGCAGGCGCGGCGACGGCAAGCGCAACAAGGTCCGCTTGCCAACTTGGAGCGATCATGATGACACCCGAGAGCGCCAGCAGGACGCGTTGGAATGCCCCCATGGGCGCATAGAAAAATCCGACCACGGCTGCGGAGAGGAAAATGACACCCGCGATACAACTCGCCGCTGTGTAGCTGAACTCGGTCAAATCAAACCCGGTGGATGAGACGAAGAGCAGGACGGGCGCATAGACAAATGCTCGGCGCTACACGACATCATCACCTTCGGCGCGCTGGAACTGTTCTCCGTTGCCGATCTGCAGCTCTTCCTCTCGCTCGTCCTGATCGCCGTTGCCTGCATTCTGATGGGCGCAGGCATCCCAACGACAGCGCTCTACATCATGCTGGTCTCCGTTGCGCAGCCGGCGTTGGCGCAGCTTGGCATTCCGCCGATCGCCTCGCACATGTTCGTGTTGTACTATGGAGTGGTGGCGGAGATCACACCGCCGGTGTGCACATCGGCCTATGCGGCCGCGGCGATTGCAAACTCGAATCCATTCCGCACCGGCATCTCGGCGTTCACGCTCGGACTCGGGAAGGTCGTTGCGCCG
>JBCBXF010000116.1:0-10024 GCA_039816705.1 Pseudomonadota bacterium
CTGGAGGGCAACCAGCCGTTTTACGAGCACTCCGTTAAACTTTGGGAAGGCCTGACCCAGGACCTCAACTACAATGTGATGTTCTCCCAGCGTGGCATCATCAATCTGTTCCACACGGATGCGCAGCGTGACATGTATGCCAGACGCGGCAACTCCATGGTGTTGCACGGCTCCGATGCGATCCTTCTCGATCAAGATGGCGTGCGCAAACTCGCACCCATGATCGACTTCGAGAATGGGCGGTTCCCGATCCAGGGAGCGCTTTACCAACCGCGGGCTGGAACGGCGCGCCATGATGCTGTCGCGTGGGGATATGCCCGCGGCGCTGACCGCCTTGGTGTTGACCTGATCCAGAATTGCGAGGTGACCGGCCTCGACATCACAAACGGCGCCATCAACGGTGTTGAGACAACGCGCGGATATATCTCCGCCGGAAAGGTGGGTGTTGCAGTTGCGGGAAATACGTCAGTCGTCGGTGCGATGGCCGGGCTCGACCTGCCGATCGAAAGCCATGTGCTGCAGGCGTTTGTTAGCGAGGGTCTGAAACCCTTCATTGACACCGTGATCACCTACGGCGCCGGCCATTTTTATATCTCCCAGTCAGACAAGGGCGGCCTTGTCTTCGGCGGGGATATCGACAGCTATATGAGCTATGCGCAACGCGGCAACATGCCGACCGTCGAGCACGTCGTCGAAGGCGGTGTGACGCTCATCCCGAAAATGAAACGCACGCGCATGCTGCGTTCTTGGGGTGGCATCATGGACATGACGCCCGATGGCAGCCCGATCATCGACAAAACCCCGGTTGAAGGGCTCTACTTCAACTGCGGCTGGTGCTACGGCGGCTTCAAGGCAACTCCCGCCTCCGGTTGGTGCTTCGCCCATTTGATGGCGAATGACCGCAGCCACGAGGTCTCCAAGGCCATGACGTTTGACCGCTTCGCAACCGGCCATGCGATTGATGAAGGTGGACGCGGCCCTCAACCCAACCTGCATTAGCATTCGCAGGGGAGATTAATACATGCGCATCGACTGCCCATACTGCGGCCTGCGTTCGATCGAAGAGTTCACCGTACGCGGCGAACTGCCAAAGAAGCGGCCGGCAGCCGATGCTGGCATCCCCGCTTACGTTGACTATCAGTATCACGATAAAAATCCGCGCGGCCGCAACATCGAGTTCTGGCAGCACACCGGCGGCTGCCGCGCATGGCTGATGGTGGAACGCGATACGATCACTCACGAAATTTTCTCCGTGACCGACGTCCGGGAGGCCAGCTGACATGCCTCAGATTTTCCGCAACGCAAGCGGTGGTCAGATCGACCGCTCGAAACTCCTGCGCTTCACCTTCGATGGCAAGGACTACACCGGCTATCGCGGTGATACTCTGGCCTCCGCTCTGCTCGCCAACGGACGGCGTCTCGTCGCACGTTCATTCAAGTATCATCGTCCCCGCGGCATCATCAGCGCCGGCGTCGAAGAGCCGAATGCGCTTGTCGAGCTGCGCACCGGCGCCCGCCGCGAGCCGAACACGCGGGCGACGACGGTTGAGCTGTTTGATGGACTTGAGGCCAGCAGTCAGAACCGCTGGCCCTCACTCAAGTTCGATATTCTCTCCGCGAACCAGATCGTCGCTCCCTTCCTGAGCGCCGGCTTCTATTACAAGACATTCAAATGGCCGCCCTCGTTCTGGGAGCCAGTCTACGAGAAAATTATCCGCCGGGCCGCCGGTCTCGGGCGGGTCGCCGAACGTGCAGATCCAGACACCTACGAAAAGGCAAACGCCCACTGCGATTTGCTGGTCATCGGTTCCGGCCCGGCAGGTCTGGCTGCGGCCTTGACGGCCGCCCGCGCAGGTGCACGCGTCATCATCGCTGATGAAGGCAGCCGGTTCGGTGGCGCTCTATTGTCTGAGCGTGTTGCGATTGATGACAAAAACGGCGATGCGTGGACAGATGCAGCCATCGCCGAGCTGGAGAGCATGCCGCAGGTCCGCATGTTCGCGCGCACGACCGTCTTCGGGCGGTATGACGCGGGCACATACGGCCTCATCGAACGTGTGGCCGACCATTTCCCCGAGCCTCCAGCCCACACCCCGCGACAGATCCTGTGGCGGGTTTTCGCCAAACGCTCGATCCTTGCTGCGGGCGCGATCGAGCGGCCGATCGTGTTTGGCGACAATGATCGACCGGGCGTGATGATGGCGGGGGCCGCTCGCGCCTATGCCAATCGATATGCCGTGCAAGCCGGCAAAAAAGTCGTTGTCTGCGGCAACAGTGACGATGTTGCGCGCACTGTCTCGGACCTCGGAGCCGTCGGCGCAAAAGTCGTCGCCGTCGTGGACACCCGGGCGGACGCCCACACCGCCGACGTCGGTCGCCCGATCTACCGCAACTCAGTGGTCCGCCGCGCGCTTGGCGGCCAGTATGTGCAGGCCGCTGAGATCGGCGAAGTCGGCAGTGGCATCTCAACCGAGAATGTCGAATGCGACGCCATCGTCGTGAGCGGTGGCTGGAGCCCGAATATTAACGTCGCGACCCACCTTGGTCAGCGCCCTACGTACAATCCGGAAGTCGTCGGCTTCACAATGCCGGAAAAGCTCGGCGAGATGACCGTCGCTGGCGCAGCGAACGGCGTTTACGACACCGCCGGGTGCCTTCAGGCCGGCGAACGTGCAGCGACGGTGGCACTCAGCGCACTTGGCATGACACCAAAAGACGCGGTCGTTGCGCGAGATATCGACGAAGGCCCACACGGCAACCTCGAGGCTTTCTTCCACGTCACTGGCGCGGAGGGAAAATGCTTTGTCGATTTCCAGAATGACGTCACCGACAAAGACCTGAAGCTCGCCGTTAAGGAAGGGTATGACAGTGCGGAGCACGCGAAGCGCTACACCACGTTCGGCATGGCAACCGATCAAGGCAAGACCGGCAGCCTCAACGGCGCGGCAATCCTCGCGGACGCGTTGAATGCCACCATCGCCGATGTTGGGGTGACAACCGCCCGCCCGCCATACACTCCGGTCGCACTTGGAGCCTGGGGCGGCCATGCCGTTGGCGCCGAGTTCATGCCGACGCGCCGCACGCCCATGCATGCGTGGCATGAAGAACACGGCGCCGTCTTCGTCGAGGCCGGCCTGTGGTATCGCCCGGCCTACTATCTCCGCTCAGGAGAAAAAGACTGGCTCGAAGCCTCCGACAGGGAAGTTCTTGCGACCCGTGGAAGCGTCGGCATTTGCGATGTCTCGACACTCGGCAAGATTGATGTGCAGGGCTCGGACGCAGGTGTATTTCTCAACAAGCTCTACATCAATGGCTGGACGAAGCTGCCTGTCGGCAAGGCACGTTATGGTCTGATGTTGCGCGAAGACGGCATGGTTATGGATGACGGGACGACGTCGCGTCTCGCCGAAGACCATTACATCATGACCACGACCACGGCGAACGCCGCCGGTGTTATGGCGCACATGGAGTATTGCCATCAGGTCATTTGGCCGGAGCTCGACGTCCAATATGTCTCCGTGACCGAGCAGTGGGCCCAAATGGCGATCGCCGGGCCGAAGTCGCGCGACGTCCTTTCGCGGATCGTCGATGACTTCGACATCTCGAACGAAGCCTTTCCTTTCATGGGCGCGGCAGAGCTGACGATCCTCGGCGGCATGCCGGCCCGTCTCTTCCGCATCAGCTTCTCAGGCGAACTGGCGTATGAACTCGCCGTGCCCGCAGATTACGGCATCGAAGCTTGGAAGGGCGTGATGGCGGCGGGCGCACCATACCAGATCACACCCTATGGCCTCGAAGCACTCGGCGCGATGCGGATCGAAAAGGGGCACGCAGCGGGCCAGGAGCTGGATGGTCGCACCACAGCCGATGATCTTGGCCTCGGCGGAATGATGTCGAAAGCCAAAGACTTTGTCGGCAAGACACTCTCCGGCCGTCCAGGCCTTGTCGATCCGATGCGCCCGAAGATGGTTGGCCTTCGCCCGACCGACACGACGCAGCGCGTCAACGCCGGCGCGCACCTGCTGCCGCACGGCGCCGAAAAAGTCATCGCGAACGACCAGGGTTGGATCAGTTCTGCCGCGCACTCCCCTGTTCTCGACAGCTGGATCGGCCTTGGTTTTGTGAAGAATGGCCGCAACCGCCTTGGCGAGCGGCTCCTCGCCGTCGACTTTGTTCGTGGCCGGGAATACGAGGTCGAACTCGTCTCACCGCATATGGTCGATCCGAAGGGGGAAAAACTCCATGCCTGAGGCACACTCGTCTTCGGCAACACGAGCCTTACCGTGGTCGCGCACACTGCGATCGGGTCGGTTTGGCAATACCGGAAACCCGGGCCTGCTCCTTGTGCGCCCGCTCCGGGATGTTGCGTCCCTCGCGGTGATTGCCCGCAAATCCGGTCCGCCCAAAACCATTGCAGGCCTCGCACCGCCAGAGGTCGGTCGCCTCACCGAGGCTGAGGGCGTTCGCGTCGCCGCCGATGGTCCGGGGCAGTGGCGCATCATCACGCAGACCCGCTCCTCGCAGGAGCTGTTCAGCCAAGTGCGCGACGAGGTTGGCGCAACCGCAAGCGTGATCGACCAAAGCCACGGCTGGGCCACGATCGAAATCTCTGGAATGACGGCACCCGACGTCCTTGCGAAAGGTTCGTCAATCGATTTTCACCTGTCACAGTTCGCTCCAGGCTCCAGCACCCCAACCTCGATCCACCATATGGCCGTGCACCTGTGCTGCATCGATGACACACCGACCTATACCGCACAGGTCTTCCGGAGCATGACCGGCTCGTTTGCCACTTGGCTTAAGGAATCCGCGGCAACATTCGGCTTCGAGGTTGAAGACGCCTGACAACGTCCCACACCGCATTAAGAGAACGGGAACGTGCATCCGGCAGTCTGGAACGGGGACGCGGGGATTTGTTTCGTCGGCGGCGACGCCATTGTATTGACGTCACGCAGCCTGCATGATTTATCCACGCGGCGCGGTGCGGCTGCATCGCTGACGGGTTCCCGGGCGCGTAGCTCAGCGGGAGAGCACTGCATTGACATTGCAGGGGTCGCTGGTTCAATCCCAGCCGTGCCCACCATTCTTGGTTTTGAACACTGATAGAGCCAGCGCGATGCGTGGGCGGAGACGAGAGACATGAAAATCCGTAACTCGCTGAAATCGCTGCAAAAGCGCCATCGCGACAACCGCGTCGTTCGTCGCCGCGGCCGCTTGTACGTGATCAACAAGACCAACCCGCGCTTCAAGGCCCGCCAGGGCTGAAGTTGGTGGGTTGCGGCGCCGCTCGACACACGCTCGTCCTCTTGTGATCTGGCGTGGCAGGCCAGCCGCTGCCCTGTATCAGCCCAGCATCAACCCAGCGCCGAGCGGCAACGCTCAGCCCATTGTGATCGCTGATCTTTTGACCTGATCCGCCCGACAGTGCAGACTGTGGGAATGGCCTCGATTACTCGCATCACACTGGCGGCGGCACTTACGCTTTTCGCGTTCAACACCTCTGCTTTCGCACAATCAAAGTCTACCGAAAACGACGCATCGGCCTCGAAAACCGAAACACCTGCGCCGCCTCGCGTGTCGGACGCCGAGGGTGCCTCACGAGAGAAAGCCGCGCCAGGCCCGACATCGGTCGCTGAGCGGGATCGCATTCTCAGCGACATGTACAAGCGGCTCTCTGAAGCCGACAATCCCGACTATGCCAAGCTCGTGAGCACAGCGATCGAAAAACTCTGGGTGTTCTCGGGAAGCGATACGGTCGATCTCTTGATGCGCCGCGCCCAGATCGCGATCGGAAAAAAAGATCCGAGCGCCGCCAAGGCAATCCTGAATGCTGTGGTTGGCTTGCGCCCGTCATACGCCGAGGCGTGGAATCGGCGCGCGTTCGTGCACTTCTCGAGCAAAGATTATCAGGCCGCCCTCAGTGATCTGCGGCGCGTGCTGATCCTTGATCCAAAACACTTCAAGGCGATTGGCGGATTGGCGGTCATTCTTCGTGAGTATGGACGTGATGAGGCCGCGCTAGCCGCATTCCGCCGTGCGTTGGCAATCAATCCGCAGGATGAGGATGTTCGCAAAGCGGTCAAAGAGTTGCAGATCGAGGTTGAGGGCCGCGCGATCTGATCGCGTCCCCGGCGCAAGCGCGCGCAACGAAAACGCTATTGCGTCAGACCCAGCTGTCGTCGCGCCTGATCCCGCAAAACGTCGATCGGCTGAAGCCCGTCTTTTGTATCCACGTGCCAGAAAGTCCACCCGTTGCACGCGGATTTTTTTTGCACCACCGCGCCGAGCTTGTGGATTGACCCTTGTGTACCGCGCCACGCGACCGTGCCATCCGCTCGCACCTTGGCTTTGAAGCGTCCGCGCGCGTCACACAACACATGCCCAGGGGTCACGAGCCCGAGTTCCACGATCTGACCGAACGGCACACGTGGCTCCGACCGCTTGCTCCGGGTCGTCGCCAGATCATCGTCACCCAGAGGCTTGATCGTGTCGATACGCACCTGGGCTGCCTTCGCATAATCAGCGTCCCGCTCAATCCCGATCCAGCGGCGATCGAGACGCTTTGCGACAGCGCCGGTCGTGCCCGTACCGAAAAACGGATCGAGGATCACATCGCCCGGCGCACTCGACGCGAGGATCAATCGATGAAGCAACGCTTCCGGCTTTTGCGTCGGATGCGCCTTACGGCCCGTGTCGTCCTTCAATCGCTCCGGCCCAGAGCAAATCGGAAACAGCCAATCCGAGCGCATCTGAACATCATCGTTCGAAGCCTTCATCGCCTCGTAGTTGAACGTGTAGCGCGAGCGCTGATCCCGCGCGGCCCAGATCAATGTTTCATGCGCATTCGTGAAACGCCGCCCCCGAAAATTCGGCATCGGGTTCGTCTTGCGCCAAACGACATCATTGAGGATCCAGAACCCGAGATCCTGGAGCGCAGCGCCGAGGCGGAAGATATTGTGATACGAGCCGATCAGCCACAGCGCCCCGTCCGGCTTGAGCACACGCCGGGCCTCGCCGAGCCACGCGCGGGAAAACGCGTCGTAGGCGGAAAAGCTCGAGAATTTGTCCCACGCCTGATCGACCCCGTCGACACGCGTGTTGTTCGGTCGCAGCAGATCACCGGCGAGCTGAAGATTGTACGGCGGGTCGGCGAAGACGAGGTCAACACTCGCATCCGGCAAACCCCTCATCGCATCGGTACAGTCGCCAACGATAACGCGATCGGTCTGCAAGGAGACGTCCGATGGGCCTACCGAACGCTTGGCGGTGGTCGGCTTTTTCCTCCGCGCACAAACCTTTGACGACGCCATCACGCACTCCATACAACATACACACGGCGATCAACGCCAACGCACTCCGACGACAGATCACAACTTCCCGGCCACGAAAAGTCCGTCGCTCAAGAAAAGCAAACGCTTTCATTGACTTGCATGTGCACCGCGCGTGCTTGAGTGCGCGTTGAACGCCAAAAGACAACGTTCGGCGTTTCAACGCGATCTTTTGGATGGTCGCTGAACCAAAGCTTTGGCAACCGGCGCGAAGCTACGCCGATGCTCCGGCGTAACCCCGAGATCACGCAGGCCTTGCATATGTGCCTTGGTGCCGTAACCCATGTTCTGCGCCCAGCCATAGCCGGGAAACGTCTGATCAAGCGCCACCATGATCCGATCTCGCGTCACCTTGGCGACAATTGAGGCCGCGGCGATTGAAAGAGACCGGCTGTCGCCTTTCACGATGGCTTGCGCACGACACGGCAGATCGGGCACGCGATTGCCGTCCACGAGACACATCGCCGGTGTTTGATCGAGCTGACGGACCGCAAGCGTCATCGCATGCATGGTCGCCCGCAGGATGTTCAGCGCATCGATGTCAGCCGGCCCGACAATCCCGACACTCCAAACATGACGCCGGGTGATCTCCTCATAAAGCGCCTCCCGCGCCGATGCCTTCAACAACTTGGAGTCATTCAGACCCTCAGGCGTTCGATCCCGATCAAGCACAACGACAGCCGCAACAACCGGCCCGGCGAGCGGTCCCCGCCCGGCCTCATCAACCCCACCGACTGGCCCTCCAACCGCAGCAAGTGACTGATCCTCGAAGGCGAAGTCGGGAGTGTTTTGCGATGCGCGCGCCATGTCGAGCGTGTAGGACGATTCCAGGACGAGTGCGCCACGACATTGCACGAATGCAAAGCACAAAAGCGCAATCCCGAACCACCCTCACGCCGTGATCTCATGTTAAATCAACCGCATCTGACCGCCTTTTTGTATCGGCGGTTGGAAAAGATCGGTTCGCAGTCGTTGTCGCTCAGCATTCAATCCAAGCCGACGCAGAGCGAGGCGATACCGCTGCATGATCTGCTTGGCGTAGGGTCCGCGACCAACTTTGCGTGTGCCCCAAGCCGCGTCATAATCCTTCCCACCCCGCATCTCGCGAAGGATGTTGATCACGCGATCGGCACGGTCCGGAAATTCGCTGACCAGCCATTCCCGGAAGAGGGTCTTGATCTCGTGAGACAGCCGCAGCAGCACATAGGACGCATGCGACGCGCCGGCGTCACGCGCCGCCTCGAGCAACTGTTCAATCTCCCAGTCGTTAAGCGCCGGGATCAGGGGCGCCGTCATCACGGTGACCGGAACGCCCGCATCAGCGAGCGCCCGCACCGCCTCCAACCGCTTTGCCGGAGATGACGCACGCGGTTCCATCTTTCGAGCCACGTCCCGCTCCAGTGATGTCACCGAAATCGCAACTTTGGCGAGGCCCTGAGCAGCCATCGGTGCCAAGATATCGAGATCCCGCAACACGCCTGCCGACTTCGTGACGATGCCAACCGGATGCTGGGTTTCGGCAAGCACTTCTAGGATCTCGCGCGTGATCCCGAACTTGCGGTCAATCGGCTGATACGGGTCCGTGACAGCACCGAGCGCAATCGTGGCGGGCGTATAACCTCGCCGCCCCAACTCACGGCGCAAGAGTGCTGCCGCGTTCGTTTTCGCAAACAACCGCGTTTCAAAATCAAGCCCTGGCGAGAGCCCGACATACGCATGATTGGGTCGCGCGTAACAATAAATACATCCGTGCTCGCAGCCACGATACGGATTGATCGAGCGATCAAAAGACAAGTCCGGCGACGTGTTTCGCGTGATGATGCTGCGCGCATCTTCCAGCACGACTTCCGTACGCAACGCACCAAGTGTCTCAAGAGACGACCAGCCATCATCCTCATCTGACCGCTGAATGGCCTCGAAGCGCCCGCCAACATTGGACTGCGCTCCACGCCCTCGCCGACGCTCAGAGGTCGTGATGACTGAATTGTCGATTTCCATACTTGCAGGGTGCACGTCAGCGCGGAACATATCAAGAACATTTTGAACGCATGTAATCGGCTCGATGCTTGAGCCACCGCTTGTCGCACCGCCATCAAACCGCTACGCCCTCGCCATGCTGTCTGTGATCCTTCCAACACTCAACGCCGAACGCCTGCTCGGGCCAACGCTTGCGGCCCTCGTGCCAGGCGTCGTGCAGGGCATCGTAAAGGATCTCGTCATCGCTGACGGTGGATCGAGCGACGGCACCGTCCGGATCGCAGAAGACGCCGGTGCAAGGCTCGTCCACTCGAAACCAGGCCGTGGCACACAGTTGGCAGCGGGCGCCAACGCCGCACGGGCCGACTGGCTCCTTTTCCTCCACGCCGACACCGTGCTGGCCGATGGCTGGTGGGCCGACGTTCAGCGCGTCATGGCCACGAACCCGGGCAAGGCCGCCGTGTTCCGGTTTGTGCTGGACGACGTCGGTTTCCGTGCCCGTCTGGTCGAGAAGGCCGTGCGTCTCCGCTGTGCCTTCTTCGGGTTGCCGTACGGCGATCAGGGGCTTTTGATCTCCCGAACACTTTATGAGGAAATTGGCGGGTTTTCCGACTATCCGCTCATGGAAGATGTCGACATCGTCCGGCGTATCGGAAGACGCCGCATCCTGCTGCTCGACACACCCGCCGTCACGAGTGCATCGCGTTATGCGAAGGATG
>JBCBXF010000117.1:0-9979 GCA_039816705.1 Pseudomonadota bacterium
CAACCCCAGCCGAGATAAGCCGCAACACGGTCACCGACCGCGAACCCCTCCACTTCGGGGCCGACTTCAATGATCGTCCCGGCCATCTCCGCGCTCGGAGAGAACGGAAGCTCAGGCTTGTACTGATATTTGTTTCGCGTGATCAGCGTATCGAAGAAGTTCAACGCGCACGCACCAACGCGCACGACAACCTCCCCCGGCCCGGCTTTCGGCGCGGCGATCTCCTCGATCACCAACGCATCCGGCCCATCGAACGTCTTGCAAAGTGCGGCCTTCATGTGAAACGTCCCGAAAAATCTCTGTCGCGGCAGCGCGCGCTCTGTCCCGCGCACGCTTACGGACACGCAATCGGAACGGCAAGTCAGCTTATGCGGGGATATTTCGCAATCGGCGTCGAGAAAATCTCGAAACAACTTAACGTCGGCAATCTTGTCCGCTCAGCACACGGGTTCGGCGCCAGCTTCGTGTACACGATCGGCGCAGCCTACGCGGACGACGAGACATTCGCGGACACCTCCAAGGCGACAAGCCACGTCCCGCTCTATCACTGGGTCACCCCGGACCACATGCAGTTGCCTTCCGGCTGCCAGCTCGTTGGCGTCGAACTGCTCGACGAAGCAATCGAGCTTCCAAGCTTCCGTCACCCGGTCTGCGCCGCCTATGTGCTAGGCCCCGAACGCGGCTCACTATCACCCGCGATTCAGGAACGCTGCGACCACATCGTGAAGATCCCGACCAGCTTCTGCGTCAACGTTGCGATGGCCGGTGCGATCACAATGTATGATCGCATCGTCTCACTCGGCGGATACCCCGCCCGACCTGTTGCTGCGGGCGGCCCGACGGAGGCCCGGCCGGCACATGTGCACGGCGGTCGCTTCACGCGCGCAAAAGACACGGCGTGACACGCCGCCAGCCTTGATGCCGCCGACTTATTCGCGTTAGTCACAGGCAAACAGAATCAGCCGGAGAGCCGTCCGATGCCGAACCGCATGCTCGCCCTTGCAGCCGGAGTGGTTGCCCTGCTGGCCATGCCCGCAAACGCGTCTGCCCAAGGTGCGAAATTCCTGAAATCATTCAAGGACTGGTCGGCCTACGCCTATGACGGCACCGACAAGAAAATCTGCTTTGCGGTGTCACAGCCGAAGGACTTCGAACCCAAAAACGTCGACCGCAGCGACATCTATTTCTACATCTCGACCTGGCCGAAAGACAGCGTCAGCGCCGAGATCAGCGTCAAGGCCGGCTACAGTTACAAGAAGGGCAGCAAGACAACCGCAACGGTCGGTTCGAACGTCTTCGAACTTTTCACCGATGGCGATAAGGCCTTCGTCCAGAGCCCAGATACCGAGCGCAACCTTGTGACAGCGATGCGTCGCGGCAGTCGCATGATTGTCAAAGGCCGCACGACTGATGGCACCGAGACAACAGACGTGTATTCCCTCTCCGGGATCACTGCGGCGCTGAACTTCGTCTCAAAAAACTGCAAATAACGCCGACGCACTCGACGGACCATCACACAATGGCGCGCCTGCAAACCGGACACGAAACGCAGGTCACCTGTGACACCCCGTTCGATCTGATCGGCGCCGCGCCAACGGCTTTGCATGAGGCACTTGCCGCACGCGGCGTGCCGGATCGGCAGGTGCGCATGCGGGCCAGCCAGCTATCACGCTGGCTCTATGTGCAGGGCGCGACGAGCTTCGACGATATGACGAACATCTCAAAGGAGATGCGCGCGACACTTCAGGACAATTTCACGATTGACCGCCCGGAGATCGTCGAAGAGCAAATCTCGATCGACGGGACACGCAAGTGGCTGCTCAGGCTGGCACCTGGCTCGAAAGACGGCGCAGCCATCACCAATGCACCGGAAGTCGAAGCAGTCTACATCCCGGAGCCGGGCCGCGGCACGCTCTGCATCTCGAGCCAGGTCGGTTGCACGCTCACCTGCACCTTCTGCCACACCGGCACCCAGAAGCTCGTGCGCAATCTGACCTCGAACGAGATCGTCGCCCAGATCATGCTGGCGCGCGACCGCATCGGCGACTGGCCGGGCGCCGAACCGGTGGGCGACGCCAGCAAGCTACCGACGACCGACCGGAAGATCACCAACATCGTTCTGATGGGCATGGGGGAGCCGCTCTACAACTTCGACAACGTCAAGACCGCGATGGAGCTCGCGTCTGACGGCGACGGGCTCTCGATCTCCCGACGCCGTATCACGCTTTCGACAAGCGGGGTCGTCCCGCAGATCTCCCGCTGGGGCGCCGAGGTCGGCACCATGCTCGCAATCTCGCTCCACGCCGTTCGGGACGATTTGCGTGACGAGATCGTGCCGATCAACCGCAAATATCCGATCGCCGAACTTCTCGAGGCATGCCGAACCTATCCTGGCGTCTCGAACGCGCGCCGCATCACCTTCGAATACGTGATGCTGAAAGACGTGAATGACAGCTTTGCCGAAGCCCGTGAACTCGTCCGCCTCCTCAAGGGCATCCCCGCCAAGATCAACCTGATCCCCTTCAACCCGTGGCCGGGCGCTCCATATGCCTGCTCCGACTGGGATCGCATCGAGGCCTTCGCCGACATCGTCAATCGCGCCGGATACGCCAGCCCTGTCCGCACGCCGCGTGGCCGCGATATCATGGCCGCCTGCGGACAGCTGAAGTCCGAGAGTGTTCGCGTCCGCGCGCGAGACAGGGCTGAGACCGAGAGCGTAACCGTATGATGGGACGTTTCATCTGGCGCATGTTTTTGATCCCGTTCGCGTTCATCGTCGCGGGTCTCGTGGCCGGCGCGGTGCTGCTCACACTCGGTTATGAATACATCGCTGAGAGCACCGCGATCGCCATGGACGATCCGGGCGCACTGATGGAGGGCTGGTTCAACGTCGCGGAAGATGTCAGCCGCTTTGCCGTCTACATGTCCGGCGCAACCATCCTGCCGGCGATCCTCATCGTGATCGTCGGCGAAGTCGCGGGCATTCGCTCGTCGGTGTACTACATTGTCGGCGCGGGTCTCGCGATGGCCGCCCTGCCGTTCCTGTTCGACCTCTCCGCAAGCCGCGAGATCACCGAGACCGCCCGCGGCGCCATGCCGGCCTTCGCCACGTCGGGCTTCGCCGGCGGCCTGGTCTATTGGTTGCTCGCCGGCCGCACGGCCTGACCGGACGCCCAAGCCAAGGCGAGCGCCAGCCGGTCATCGCCCCAGAACAGCTCGCCATCCTCAGCAATGAACGTCGGGGCGCCGAAGATACCGCGCCGCGCCGCTTCCTCCGTTTGCGCACGGAGTTGGCGCTTTATGTCGTCGGCTCCAGACCGCGCGAGCACCCTCTCAGCATCCCGCCCGACATCCTCCAACAAGCCGGCCAACACATCGGCCTGTGCAATATCCAGCCCGTCACAGAACACCGCACGAAACACGCGCCGACACCAAGCGGCTTCAAAACCGTCTTTCGCCGCGACCAACGCCACCCGCGCCGCATAAACCCCATTGGCCGGAAACGGATCAGGCTTTGCAAACCGGAAACCGTACGCCTCCGCCTGCCGCGCCACGTCTCGCCACATGTAGTCGAGTTTCTGCGGCTGCTCGAGAAACGGTGATGATTGCCAGCCCGCCGCCTGGAAGATGGGCCCGAGCAGGAACGGCCGCCAGACAATCTCGACGCCTGCAGCCTCGGCCTCCCGCTCGATCCGCCGCGCCGTTAGGTAGGAATAGGTCGATCCGAAATCGAACCAGAACTCGAGCTGTGCCATCTCCTGACCTGCCGTGTTGTTCTCGGTTGCCGCTCGCGCCGCCGACCCTATAGTGCCGCTCGATTTCCCAAACTCCAAGCGGACACGAACGCGGCATGAGCAGCCACAGCAAGAGCGAGATCAACAAAGTCGTCCTCGCCTATTCCGGAGGGCTCGATACCTCCATCATCCTCAAATGGCTGCAGACGACCTATGACTGCGAAGTCGTCACTTTTACCGCGGATCTCGGCCAGGGCGAAGAGCTGGAGCCGGCACGCAAGAAAGCCGAGATGCTCGGCATCAAGGAGATTTATATCGACGACCTCCGTGAGGAGTTCGTCCGCGACTTCGTTTTCCCGATGTTCCGCGCCAATGCGGTTTATGAAGGCATCTATCTCCTCGGCACCTCGATCGCCCGCCCGCTCATCTCCAAACGCCAGATCGAGATTGCCCACGAAACCGGTGCTGACGCCGTCTGTCATGGCGCAACCGGCAAGGGCAACGATCAGGTGCGCTTTGAACTCGGCTATTACGCGCTTGACCCGAACATCAAGGTGATCGCCCCCTGGCGCGAATGGGAGCTGCACAGCCGCACCGCGCTGATCGATTTCGCGGAGAAAAATCAGATTGTCATCGAGAAAGACAAACGCGGCGAAGCGCCATTCTCAGTCGATGCCAATCTGCTGCACACATCCTCCGAAGGCAAAGCGCTGGAAGATCCGGCCGAGGAAGCGCCGGAATACGTATATCAGCGCACCCTCTCACCTGAAGCCGCGCCTGATACACCAACCTACATCGAAGTCGGCTTCAAGAAAGGTGACGCGGTCTCAATCGACGGAGAAAAACTCTCACCTGCCGAGCTTCTCACAAAGCTCAATCAACTTGGCGGCGACAACGGCATCGGGCGCCTCGATTTGGTCGAGAACCGCTTCGTCGGCATGAAATCCCGCGGCATCTACGAAACACCCGGCGGCACCGTCCTGCTCGCCGCACACCGTGGCATGGAGTCGATCACCCTCGATCGCGGCGCTGCCCACCTCAAAGACGAGCTGATGCCGCGCTACGCCGAGCTGATCTACAACGGTCTGTGGTTCGCGCCAGAACGCGAAATGCTCCAGGCCGCGATCGACGCCTCCCAGACCCATGTCACCGGCAGCGTCCGCCTCAAACTCTACAAAGGCTCCGTCTCCGTCGTCGGCCGCTCTTCGCCTTACTCATTATACTCGGAACAGCTCGTCACCTTTGAGGACGATGCCGGCGCCTACGACCAGAAAGACGCGGAAGGCTTCATCAAGCTGAACGCGCTGAGGTTGAGGACACTCGCCGCGCGCAACGCGGCAGACTGAAAGGGCAGCGAAAGAGCCGGCTGCGTAGCTGGAGCAAACGGCGCTGCGCCAACCAAGAGAGAACAACATGAAAGCCGCATCACTGCTGGCGCTCCGCGTGTCGACCGGACTTCTCCTCGTATGGTGGGGCCTTGTGAAGATCATGGCGCAGGATCGCGCGCTGGCGATCTCGAACAAATTCTACGCCGGTGTGTTCAGCACCGAGATAATCCAGACAGCACTCGGGGCAGCACAGATACTGCTTGGTGCACTCGTGATTGTCGGATTGTTCCGTCGTGCCACCTACACGCTCCAGGCCATCGTGCTCGTTGGGGGCGCCCTGTTCATCTGGCGCTACCTGCTAGATCCGCTCGGTCTCTACCTTTTTCCGGGCGGGGGCAGCCAGTTGCTCTTCTTCCCCTCCACGACCGTCGCCATTGCCTCAATCCTGTTGTTGGCATTTCTCTCCGACGACCACTTCGCTCTGGACCGGCTCCGCAGCGGACGCTGAGACCGCCCGCGACGCATCACGTGGCTGATCACAAGGCTCAAACATTTTCCATCCCCGCCATCATCGACACATCCGCAGGCGGCAACCAGCTCTTCGCGTCCCCGATGTATGATGCGCCGGGATTGCCGTGAACCGTCGTGCGCCACAGCAATCGCGCATAGCGGTCCGCATCATACCAAGTCGCCGCATGCATGAGCGCACGATTGTCAGCAATCACCAGATCACCAGGCGTCCAATGGTGCGCGTAGACATTATCCGGCGATGTCACGTGCCGTAGCAATCGGTCGAGCAGCGCCGCACCGTCGCCATCTGGCCCAGGCTCCATCCCGACAATCGGGCCATCCACAAAATCCATCTGCCCTGAGTCACAGATATAAAGCCCCTTACGCCCGGTTACCGGATGGCGCCGCACAAGCGGATGCCGTTGCGGCTCTTGATGCGCATGCACACGTTGCGGCGCGACGCCATTCAGCACATCTTCCCGCCGTCTCCCGATCCAGCTCATCGCATGGAGACCTTCAAGCCCCTCCAACACCTGCTGCGTTTCCACATCGAGTGTGTCGTAGGCCGCAGCACAATCCGCAAAGAGCGTCTGACCCTGATCGGCAGGCGGCGTCGTCAAAGCGAGCAGCAACGTCACATCCGGGGGCGGGCGACGATAGCTTTGATCGGTGTGCCAATTGCTCTGCTGCGGATAGGACGTGATCAACGCGCCATCTGCACGATGGCTTGGCGTAGGCAGCGCGGGCGGGCGGTGAGCGCAGGGCGGCGTGTTTGAGAGCACCATGATCTCAGCCAGATCGGGATGAAAAAATCGCTCTGCCGTAAGCGTATCGCGGATGTTCTCGACTTCCGGCCCGAACGCCTGTGATAGCGCAACAAAGGCCTCTGGCGCACTTGCAAGCGCCGCCATCTCGGGCACCACCAGAAGTCCACCCACCTCGTAAAGAGCGGCCTCGAGCGCCTGCCCGAATGACGTTGCATTGTCAGGTGTTAAGGCAGAGGTCGGCGCGGGGGAGATCAGCACCCGCGCCCCAAACGGCGCATGCTCCAGTTTCTCAAACGTCGTCGTAAAACTCCCCGACATGGCAGCCCCCGTACGCGCATTCGCCTGTCAGCCATAGCATCAACACAGCGGCAGACACCGTAGCCAGCGACACATCCATCGCAGTAGTTTGCGCCCCAGCGTTCAACCTGACAACAGCCGGCGAACACCATGCCCCCACGTTCCATCCTGATCACTGGCGGCGGTACGGGCATTGGCGCTGCGATCGCCACGGAGTGCGCCTCCCGCGAATGCGCCGTCTTGATCACGGGTCGACAATCCACAGCACTCGACGCGGTTGCCGAGAGGTCATCGCACATCACGCCGATCGCGGGCGATGTTACCAACGCATCTCATCGTACAAGCTTGGCCGAAGCTCTCGCCAGCCTTCCAGCACCCCGCGCCCTATTCCATGCAGCCGGTTTTTTTCAGACAGGTTTGCTCAACACCTTGTCCCACGAAGACTGGCAGCGCTCGTTCGACACAAACGTCACGGCGCGGTGGGACCTGACCCGTCAAGCTCTCCCAGCGCTTTCCGGCGGTCGGATCCTTTTCGTCGGCTCTGATGCGGGCCGCAATCCACGCCATGGCGCAGCCGCCTATTCCATCGCCCAATCGGCAAGCGAAACGCTTCGCCGATCATTCCAAACAGAGCTTGCACAGACAGACATCGCGGTCACCGACTTCAAACCAGGCCTCGTCGATACTCCTATGGTCCGCGGTTTTCTCAAATCACCTGACAAAACGTTCCCCGGGCGTCGGGACTATCTCGGCTACATCGAACGCGGAGAACTCACGGCTCCGCAGACCGTAGCGAAATTCGCCACATGGCTGCTGTGCGATGTCGAGCACGAGCGCTTCCGGATGACTGAATGGGACATCCGCGACGACACCCACCACCACGAGTGGCTCAACGGTCCCCTTTTCCTCTCCATCGACGCGACGCGCTGATCATGCCGCTTCAAAACCGCGTCACTCCGTTCGGCGATATCGTTGCGACACCGGAGCGCGGCACGATGATGGGCAATCGTGGCGGATGCTTTCACCGCGATGATGGCAGCCTGAAAGATCGCCGCTGGGCTTCCAAAGCGTGGATTGCGTGTGTGCTGGACTTCAAGAACCGCCGCCGAACACTCCGCCAGCCGGGCCGCTACACCGAACTTTTCTTCCTCGATGAAGCGACCGCACTCGCCGCCGGTCACCGCCCATGCGCCGAGTGCCGCCGGACCGAGTTCATGGAATTCGCCGCACGCTGGAACAAGCTTAGAGGCCGCGATGGTCGCGCTTATGTTCGTGAGATGGATGACATACTCCACGCCGAGCGCCACACCAGCGCTCCCGCCAACGCGTCACAGAGTGTCACGTTGTCCGGTCTCCCGGAGGGCGCGATGGCTGTGGCCGATGGCCGGCCGTACCTGAAATGGGAGCGTGCCGTCTGGGCATGGAATTTCGCAGGTTATACGCGGATAAAAAACCCGCCCAACACTGCGAGACTGATCACGCCACCCGCAATCGTCGAAGTGCTCGCAGACGGGTACCGCCCCCGCATCCACTCCTCGATAAGCTAGCGCGCTGATTGCTTGCGTGCGGCATCATTCGCAGGAGCACTCGATGCCCCACCATGCGCGGCATACCTCGCAGCCGCCTGACGCTGGAACGCTTCAAAAGGCGTCTTCGGCGCGTTCGCCTTCGCCTCGTCGCGTGCCCGCTGCAAGGCATCCGCTTTCTCGTGCTCGATCAACAGAGCGTACGCCGCGTTCACTCGACGCGCCATGTCACTCGCGTAGGAGGCCATTTCTTTCGGCAGGTCGAGCCCGGTAAACCGATCCGGATGATAATGCTTCGCAAGCCGGTGATAGGCACTCCGGATCGTCCCGGTGTCGCTGCCGCGCGCAACACCAAGGATCGTGTACGGGTCGGCAGAGTCAGCGAACTGCGTTGTCTTCCGCAGCTGGTCGGCTTTCGGCACATCAGTCCGCGAAATCTGGACGATGGCGCTCTTGGAGATAAATGTCCGCACGCCGCGATACGGTTCAAAATCGAGGAATGCACCTGCGGCGTTCAGCTCTTCATCGAGCGTGCGCGTCGCCGCGACATAGCACTGCCCGGAAAGCTCGTGCCCACTCGCGAGGTGTAGCGTAATCGCAAACGTCTTGCGCCCGCTGTCAGAACCGCGCTCCACCGAGTTGCGCTCGAACATCCACACTCTCCATCACGTTATGTGTGCCAAAGCGGTACATGCGGCCCGCTCTCGCTCATGAACGATGCATCGATCATGCAAGTCTTCTTGCGCGCATGCCTACGAGGCGCGCGAAGAGCGCGTCTGGCGTTCAGGACCGCCCTGTGGTATCGCCCGACTTGCGCTGCCGGGGATATACGCGCATCCACGCGACCACCCGGCGCCGACACCACTTCTCATGTTTGATCCGCTGCACCGCCCGCATCCGTGGACGCGACAGCGCGCACCAAAGAAACACACGCCACCATGACCGACCTGCGCAACATTGCGATCATCGCGCACGTCGACCACGGCAAGACCACGCTCATTGACGTGCTGCTCCGCGAGAGCGGCGCCTTTCGCGACAACCAGCGGGTTGCGGAACGCGCGATGGACTCAAACGATCTGGAACGCGAACGCGGCATCACAATCCTCGCGAAATGCACGTCGCTGGTGTGGAAAGACACGCGCATCAACATCATCGACACGCCCGGCCACGCCGACTTCGGTGGGGAAGTCGAACGCATTCTCTCCATGGTCGATGGCGCAATCGTCCTGGTCGATGCCGCCGAAGGCCCGATGCCACAGACCAAGTTCGTCGTCTCCAAGGCCCTGAAAATTGGTCTCAAACCGATTGTCGCCATCAACAAGATCGACAAGCCCGAGGAGCGTCACGAAGAGGTGGTGAATGAGGTGTTCGATCTGTTCGCAGCTCTGGACGCCGACGACGATCAGCTTGATTTCCCGATCCTCTACGGTTCAGCGAAGACAGGCTGGATGGGCAAGGAACCCGATCAGGATGACAACGGCATGGCCCCGCTGTTCGATCTGGTGCTCGAACACGTCGCAGCACCGAAGACACAGGCCGGCCCCTTCCGGATGCTGTCGACAACCGTTGAGGCCGATCCTTTTCTCGGACGCCTCCTGACCGGTCGCATCGCCTCTGGGCGGATAACGCCAAACACGACCGTGAAAGCCCTCACCGCAGACGGCAACACGATCGAGACGGCCCGCGTCTCGAAAATTCTTGCTTTCCGCGGTCTCGAACGCCAGCCGATCGAGGCGGGTGAAGCCGGAGACATTGTCGCCCTTGCCGGCCTCACAAAGGCGACGGTCGCTGACACGATTGTCGATCCGTCAATCACC
>JBCBXF010000118.1:0-9905 GCA_039816705.1 Pseudomonadota bacterium
CGGCTTTCTCGGCATGGCCTGAGACACCGGCGCGACGATCAAGTTCCGCCATGACGTCCGCGAGCGGGACATCGCGAGACGCCAGCAGGACAAGCAGATGATAAAGCACGTCCGCTGCCTCGGACGTGAGGTGCGCAGCATCCTCATCGAGCGCGGCAATCACCGTCTCGACAGCCTCCTCACCGAACTTCTTCGCGCATCGCTGTGGTCCGCCATCCAGCAAAGTGCGTGTGTAGGACGCCCCCGCATCGTCATCACGACGGGCAGCAATCGTGGCGGCCAAACGGTCCAGTGCATCACTCATCTTGACGGCTCCACCAGATCGAGCCGGACATCTACCCCGGCCTGCGCCATATGCTTCTTCGCCTCCGCCACCGTATGATCGCCGAAGTGGAAGATCGATGCCGCCAGCACTGCGCTCGCATGCCCCTCCCGCACGCCATCCACAAGGTGATCAAGCGTGCCAACCCCGCCGCTCGCAACAACAGGAACCCGCACCGCATCAGCGATCGCCCGCGTCAGCGGAAGGTTGAACCCTTCCCGTGTTCCATCCCGATCCATCGAGGTGAGCAAAATCTCTCCCGCACCAAGCGCAACGACCTGCTCTGCAAACGCCACTGCCTCGATACCTGTCGCCTCACGACCGCCATGCGTGAAAATCTCCCATCGCAGGGGCTCACCGGGCGCCGAAACCGTTTTCGCGTCGATCGCGACCACAATGCATTGCGTGCCGAACTTCTCCGCGCAGTCCCGCACAAGTTCGGGCCGTCGCACAGCAGCCGTATTGATCGACACCTTGTCCGCGCCCGCCTGCAGCAGCCGGCGAATATCCTCCGGCTCTCGCACACCGCCACCAACAGTCAGCGGCATGAAACAGCGCTCTGCCGTGCGTTGCACGATATCAAGCAGCGTTCCCCGCTGCTCGTGGCTCGCCGTGATGTCAAGAAAACAGAGCTCGTCCGCCCCCGCCGCATCATAGGCTGCAGCTGCCTCGACAGGATCGCCCGCATCGATCAGATCAACAAAGTTGACCCCTTTGACGACCCGCCCATCCTTGACGTCCAGACATGGGATCACACGCACCTTCAGTGTCATGCCACGGCCCCCTTCTGCGCCTCAACGATCGCCTTCACATGATCAATCGCGATCTTATAGGCCTCTGCCGCATCGTCGGCTGCCGGATCAAGTCCGGTGACAGCCATGACGCCGACGTTCGGAACAGCGCGCACGACATCGCGCACCTCGTCGACGGACGGACCGCCCTCAGCGGCAAACCGGTTCGCACGCACGGTCAGCGCATTGTGCACGTCCATATCGAGATGCAGGTATGTCGACGCAGTCCCTGCGAGCCGTTCAGCAATTTGAGTCGTCTCTCCGCTGATCGGAATGCCGGCATCACGGATCACCGCCGCCTCACCCGCGTCGACCTCACGAGCGCCGAACAGTGCGACATTCGAAAGATCGAAAGGCGTTGTTCCCGCCAGCTCTCGCCCCATCGCTCGCCAGCAGAGTCCGGCCGCCGCAGACAACGCCATCCCTTCGAACAATCCGCTGACGGATGTCTCTGGCGTGTTGAGGTCGGGGTGCGCATCGCACCACACGACCCCGGTCCCCGCACCCCCGAGCCCACTTGCCGCCACGCCAAGTGCGGCGAGAGAACAGCTGCCACACAACACGATGGGAAGATTGCCGGCCTCACACGCCACATCGATCGCCTTCCCGATGTCGCGGGCAAGCTTAAACCCGGCGGCAAGCTCTTCGCCGTCGTCTCCCTCAGAGAACAACGTCATCTCAGAGACATCGATGCCCGCCTGATGCAACACCTCTGCAAGCCCGGCTTCCCGCAAGGCAAACGGTAGATCACACCACGACACACCGGCAGGCCGGTT
Organism: Pseudomonadota bacterium; assembly: GCA_039816705.1. Taxonomy (GTDB): domain Bacteria; phylum Pseudomonadota; class Alphaproteobacteria; order Rhizobiales; family CALHAX01; genus CALHAX01. The sequence goes on from JBCBXF010000118.1 coordinate 1,890, forward strand.
GGGCCAGTACACATAGATCAGCGAAACACTCACGACGACGCCTCGCCGTCAGCACCTCGTGCAAGCTCGTCCAGCGCGACACGCGGCTCAATGCGCCCATCATAAATCGCGCGACCGGCGATTGCCCCTTCCAGTTTCGCGCACCGAGGAGACGCAAGCGCAACAATATCCTCCATCGAGGCCAACCCGCCCGATGCAATCACCGGAATGCTGACCGCATCCGCCAGAGCAAGGGTCGCATCAAGATTCAGGCCGGCTAACACGCCGTCCCGCGCGATGTCTGTGAATATCAATGCAGCAACGCCCGCATCCTCAAATTGACGCGCAAGATCATGCGCCGACACGTCACTGACGTCAGCCCACCCCTCGACCGCGACCATGCCATCCCGGGCATCGATCCCGACGACAACCTGACCTGGAAAGTCACGACAGGCGTCGCGAACGAGCGCAGGATCCTTCAGCGCTGCCGTCCCCAGAATGACACGCCGGATCCCCTTATCGATCCACATGCGAACTGTTTCGAGATCACGGATGCCACCACCCAGCTGAACCGGCATTGAGACCGCATCCAGAATGTCGTCGACCGCTGCACCGTTGACCGGCGAACCGGCAAACGCACCATTGAGATCAACCACATGCAGGAATGAAAAACCCTGCGTCTCAAACATCGCCGCCTGTGCGGCCGGATCGGTATTGAAGACCGTCGCCTCGGCCATTTCACCACGTTTCAACCGGACACAATGGCCGTCCTTGAGATCGATTGCAGGAAACAGGATCATGGCTGCCAACGGAGAAAACTAGTGATGAAGGCCAGACCGAGTTGCTGGCTTTTCTCGGGGTGAAATTGCGTCCCGACGATATTGTCCCGCGCAACCACCGCCGTAATCGGACCACCGTGGTCCGTCTGCGCAATGACATGATCACGCGTCGTCGCCGCCAGATGGAACGAATGTACGAAGTAGGCGTGCCAACCCGTGGTGCCGAGCGGAATATCATCGAACAATGGATGCGCGCCCGCCCGCGAAAGCGTGTTCCAACCCATATGCGGGATCTTCAGATCCGGATCCGACGGTACGACTTCGGTGACATCACCAGCAATCCAGCCAAAGCCGGGCGTCTCGCCGTGCTCCAGCCCGCGGGTTGCAAGCAATTGCATGCCAACGCAAATGCCACAGAACGGCACCGCCCGGCTCATCACGACATCCGTGATCGCATCCATCATGCCATCGACCGCCACAAGCCCGGCGTGACAGTCCGCAAACGCGCCAACACCAGGCAAAACCACGCGATCGGCCTTCGCAACACGCGCCGGATCGCCCGTCACGGCGATCTCGCAGGGCAGCCCAGCCTCACGACCGGCACGCTCAAAAGCTTTCGCGGCAGAATGCAGGTTGCCCGAGCCATAGTCGATGATGGCGACCGTCTCCATGGTGCACCTACTCAACTTGGCGTCACAAGCGACGACGGCATACCAGCGCCACCATCCACCGGCGACGAGACAACCGCCATCGTCTCTCTGGCTGTGGAGAAAAACCGCAGCTCCGCTGCCTCAGGATCATCAGCCTGAACCACTGCAATCTCGGCAAAACCCGCGCGCTCGACCGACCACCGACGCAGCGCGGTGGCATTGAGCCCCACGGCCACCGCCAGCAGCGACTGGAGCAACATCATCCCTACCGGCACAACACTCCCGGACGCAGCGAGCGCACCAAGCGCCAGCACAACCGCGACATAACCCGCAGCGACCCACCACATCCGATGCCAGAGAAACCAGAGCACCCCGAAGATCAACGCAAACGGAGAAAAACCATCACGCAGAAACTGAACATCGCTCACCGGGTCAACAACAACACCGTCACGCGCATGCACGGAAAACGTCGCCATGGCCTAGAGCGACCCCTTTGTCGACGGAACCCGTCCCGACTGCCGAGGATCAATCGTCATGGCCGTGCGAAGCGCCCGCGCCAAGCCCTTGAAGCAGGTCTCGGCGATATGATGATTGTTAGCACCATAGAGATTTGTAACGTGCAGCGTGATCCCGGCATTTTGCGCGAACGCCTGGAACCACTCCCGAAACAGCTCGGTGTCAAAGTCGCCAACCTTGCCCTGCGAAAACGTCACGTCCCACACGAGAAACGGTCGCCCGGAAACGTCCACCACAACCCGCGTCAGCGTCTCGTCCATCGCAAGGTGCTCGCTGGCGTAACGTGTGATGCCAGCTTTATCACCGAGCGCCTCCTGCAGCGCCTGCCCCAATACAATGCCGCAGTCTTCGGTCGTGTGATGCTGATCGATATGGAGATCACCATCACAGCTCAGCGTAATGTCCATCAGGCCGTGGCGTGCAAGCTGCTCCAGCATGTGATCGAGAAACCCGACGCCCGTCTGGATATTTGCCGCGCCAGTCCCGTCGATCGCCAGCTCCGCTGAGATCCTGGTCTCACGTGTTTCGCGCACGCGCGTGGCTGTGCGACCAGCGTTGCGCGGGGTTAAACTCTGCTTGCTCATGAATAAAGCCGTGTCCTGGTCGTTCGCGGCATGCTCTATCAGGTGCGCAGAGCAGACGCCACCGATGACAACAGCAACCACCGGACATGGCCAAAGCGTCCCTCCGCCGGTCTCCCTGCTTGACGTCACCGCACGCAACTCTGATATCGCGCAGACGTGCGAAGCGAACGGAACCCAGATGACCGACCACACACCAAACGGCCCACCAACGTGGCACGCGACGACCATCCTGACCGTGCGCAAAGGAGGCACCGTTGTGGTTGCTGGTGACGGTCAGGTTTCACTCGGCCAGACCGTGATCAAGGGGAACGCGCGTAAAGTCCGCCCGCTCGCCAGTGGCAAGGTGATATCGGGCTTTGCCGGCGCGACGGCCGACGCGTTCACACTGTTTGAACGGCTGGAATCGAAGCTCGAACAGTATCCATCCCAGCTCACCCGCGCCTGCGTCGAGATGGCGAAGGACTGGCGCACTGATCGGTATCTCCGTCGCCTTGAAGCCATGATGATCGTCGCCGATGAGACAACGACGCTCACGCTCACAGGCACCGGTGATGTGCTCGAGCCGCAGGACGATCTCATGGCCATCGGCTCCGGCGGCAACTATGCCCTCGCCGCGGCCCGCGCCCTCCTCGACACCGATCTCGATGCGGAAGCCATTGCACGCAAGGCCATGCTCATCGCGGCAGACATATGCGTCTACACAAATGCCAATCTCGTGATCGAGACGCTCACGAGCACAGCAGACACAGGAACGACGCAACAATGACCAATTTTTCTCCGCGTGAGATCGTCTCCGAACTTGATCGCCACATCGTCGGTCAACGCGAGGCCAAGCGTGCCGTCGCGATCGCTCTGCGCAATCGGTGGCGGCGCCAGCAACTTGAAGACGATCTTCGCGATGAGGTACTGCCGAAAAACATCCTGATGATCGGTCCAACCGGCGTCGGCAAAACCGAGATCTCCCGTCGACTGGCCAAGCTCGCAAACGCGCCGTTCATCAAGATCGAGGCGACCAAATTCACCGAGGTTGGGTATGTCGGTCGCGACGTCGAGCAGATTGTCCGCGACCTCGTCGAGGCCGGCATCGCAATCGTGCGCGCAAACAAACGCGCAGAGGTTGAAGCCCGTGCCCACGTCATGGCGGAAGAACGCGTGCTGGATGCGCTCGTCGGAGAGAACGCCAAGGATGCAACCCGCGCATCATTTCGCAAGCGGCTGCGGGAAGGCGAACTCGACGACAAGGAGGTAACGCTTCAGATCTCGGACACCGGCAATCCGTTTCAGGGCATGGACATCCCCGGTATGCCCGGCGGCTCCGTCGGCATGATCAATCTCAACGATATGCTCGGCAAAGCGATGGGCGGGCGCACCAAGCAACGCAAAATGCTCGTTCGCGACACCCACGATATTCTCCTCAATGAAGAGGCTGACAAGTTGATCGACGAGGATCAGATCATCCTAGATGCGGTCAAGTCGGTCGAGAACGACGGGATCGTGTTTCTCGACGAGATCGACAAAATTTGCGCGCGGAGTGAAAAGACAGGCGGTGACGTCAGCCGAGAAGGCGTCCAGCGCGATCTCCTCCCTCTGATCGAGGGCACAATCGTCGCGACAAAGTATGGTCCGGTTCACACCGATCACATCCTCTTCATCGCATCAGGTGCCTTCCACGTGGCAAAACCCTCGGATCTGCTCCCCGAGTTGCAGGGCCGCCTGCCGATCCGTGTCGAGCTTAATCCTCTCAGCCGCGACGATCTCCGCAGCATCCTGACCGATCCGAAGGCAAGTCTCATCCGCCAGTACACCGCTCTCCTTGGCACTGAAGGTGTCACGCTCGAATTCACACCGGAAGCCATCGACGCGCTTGCGGATGTGGCCGTAGAGGTCAATGAGAACGTCGAGAATATTGGCGCCCGACGCCTGATGACGGTGATGGAGCGCGTGCTCGACACAGTCAGCTTTGAAGCGAGCGACCGCGATGGTGAAACGCTGGTGATCGACGCCGACTATGTGGCGTCACACGTTGGTGATCTGGCCAAAAACGCGGATCTTTCGCGCTTCATACTCTGACTATCGCGTTGGCTTGTTACCACGTCGGACATGGACAAAGAGTGCGCCGTCTCCTCCATGATGGCGGGGTGCGGTGGTGTAACTGACCACGAGCGAGCGAAACTCCGCATCTTCCAACCACTGCCGCACTACACGGCGAAGCACACCGCGTTCCCGCGGCACCCCCCATGTATCAGTATCGTTGTTGTTGCCACCGTCCCGGGTCCCTTTACCGGTAATCACCGTGACATAGCGCGCACCCCGCGCCTGCGCCTGGACCAGAAACCGCCTCAGCGCCCCATGCGCCTCGTGCTGTCGCAAACCATGCAGATCAAGCGTCGCGTCAATCGAAATCGATCCACGCGACAGCTGGCGGAACCGCTTGGTCTCGAACGTCCCAAGCGACGCCACTGGTTGCGCACTGGAAGGCGACGTCGGTGACCGACGTGGTGGCAGAGATCCATCGCGCGCGGCCACGTCACCGGTGCGCACAGGACGGACCGGTGCAGGCAGATCATGCTGTCGCATCAACGCCGCAAAATCCTCGCCGGGCGGTGCGACAGCCCGGTCGCTCAACGGTGTGACGCTATCCGTCACCTGTTTCCAGATCCGGCTCTCATCCGGTTGCAACGGACGACCACGTGATGGCGCAGGTTTATCTCCCTCACGGCTCATCGCGGCAATTCTCGCGGAAGAAGAACGAAGAACGATGCCGGATGATTGATCGACCCGGCCCGTGCGCCTGCCGCATCACCCGTTCCGCAATAGATGTCGCCACGCGCGGCACCGCGGATAGCCGAGCCGATATCATGCGCCAGCAACCCACGCGCCAGACCGAGCGGTTCGCTCACGACGAACATCACGCGTCCAAGAGGATGAAAATCAGGATCGACGGCCAAGCTCCGATCGGGAATGAGCGGAACACCCCCAGCGCCCGGCGGGCCGGTGCGCGTCGCCTCACGCCGTGCGTCGATCTCGTGCAGCGCGAAAAAAATGTAGGAGTCGTTGAGCTGCATGACCTCGCGGGCGACGGCGGGCTGTCGCGAAAGCCATGCCCGCAGCGTCTCCAGCGAGATCTCCTCGCCAGCGATCTCGCCAGCCGCAACAAGATGTTTGCCGATGGACGTGTACGCGTGACCGTTTTTCCCCGCGAACGCACAATCAACCATTGTGTCATCGTCGAAACAGATCCGACCCGAACCTTGGACATGGAGGAAAAAACAGTCCACGGCGTCGGAAAGCCAGCAAAGCTCGAGCCCACATCCATCCAGCGCGCCAGCCTCAATTTCCCTGCGCGTGAAAAAAGTCGTGCTTCGTGCTGCCGCCGGATCTGCAAGCTCATCGGGGAGGGCGTAGACGGGATAGCGATACACATCGCTCGGCGTCCGAGACCCGCGCAGCACAGGCTCAAAGTATCCGGTCAAATGGCCAGACGATGCCTCACCGTCGGCGTCGCACACGGCAAAAGCCTGAAACCGTTGTTCGAGAACCGCGCGTGCATCTCCGCCATTGAGACCGGTTCCAAGCACACGTTGCGATTCAAGCAATGCTGCCAGCGCGTGATGATCTTCGCGATCCCAACCCGGCACATGCTCGAACGACGTTGCAGCAAGATGCATCCCAAGGGCAGTCGCGTCAGATACACGGGAGTGCGACACAGCAAGCGAACTTCAAAGCTGCATCTGGATCAGTTGGCTGCCTGCGTCGCAATCAACTTCCAGTTCGGATTGTTTGACGGCACCTCGCGCGCAAACGTCCAGATGTCGGTGACTTCGCGCACCCGCTTCGGATCGCCTTCAACGACTTCACCCTGCTTGTTGCGGATTGCCGTGATCAGCTGACTGACGAATTTCACCGTGACATGCGCCGAGGAGTCCTTCACCTCAGCCTCAATGATGTCGGCACTGTTGATGCCGATAAAATTCGAGTCCGTTTCGAGTTCATCACGCTTGCGGGCGTCGATCGACTGCACGAACCCGTCATAGACGTCTCCGGCCAGCAGCGGCTTCAGTGTCTTTTTGTTACCCTCAGCAAACGCCGTTACCACCATTTCATAGGCCGCCTTGGCACCGCTTACGAAGTTTTGCGGATCGAATGAGGTGTCGCGCCGGACGATCTCCAGCAGCCCACCCTGGACAGCATTTTCCTTCGGCGCAAAATCGCGGATGCGATCTTCCGCATCCTCGAGCGTCTCTTCGCGCGCAACGTTCGGCTGCCCGGCGCCGGGCAATGGCACCACGTTGTCACGTTCACCGGCCGGGTCACCGCTCGCCTGCCGCTCACGCGGAGCGTAATCGATCGGGGGCCGTTCATGCCCGGTGCGCCGGCCGAGAACGTTGCGTAGCCGTAGAAAAATAACGACGGCCAGCACGAGAAACACGATGGTATAGATGTCCATGTCTCCACTCATCAGAATATCGTCTCGCAGTTTCGCGTTATCTTTGATGTCTTGAGTACGTGCGCGTCGCTGCACGGATCAACACGCACTTCGGTGCACTTGTGCCAAGAGGTGTGCGTCCCGATGTCAAGTGTCAAGCGACCCGCCGCAAAGCACTTCGCCCAACGTCAGGCGTTGTACATCGACACGCTGAACCTCGACAGCGCTTTTACGCCAAACCGACTGCAGGGTCAGCCACTGCCGAACACAGGAAAAACGCTCAAGACGCCATGCCCTTTTTGATCCTCGCGCTCTTTATCACAGTTCCACTTGCAGAGATCGCCGTCTTCATTGCGGCGGGCGATGCGATTGGCCTGATCCCGACCATCATCACCGTCATCCTAACAGCGATCCTCGGCACATACCTGCTACAGCGCCAAGGACTTTCGACAATGGCGAAAACTCAGCAGGAGATGAACGCAGGCCGCATTCCAATGGAACAGATTGCCGATGGCATCTACCTCCTCATGGCCGGCGCCCTGCTGCTGACACCCGGATTTATAACCGACGGCGTGGGCTTCCTGCTGTTTGTGCCACCCTTCCGTCGGTGGCTCGGCCGGACGCTGTTTCGACGAATGATGACCAACGCTGATATCCACGTGGCCAGTTCGAGGAACCACACCCGGGCTGATGCAGATCCCCACCCGACCAATGGACCGCGTAGCACCACGAGAGAACAAAGCGGCCCGATCATCGATGGTGACTTCGAGCATGTGGAGCCACGAGACGCCGAAAACGGCACGAAGGCGCGCAACGCTGGGCACACATCAGCAAACAAGAACTCGCCGTGGCGTGCGGCACCCGAGCGTTAATTTGTATCGTGCCCGTAGGTACCGCGTGATTGCCGCGCCCCACGACGCATGATAGCCGTCGCGGCAACACAGATCAGACCGGCGCGCCGGATCCTCACGAGGCCTAAGATGACGGACCAGGGTTCAGAACCACAAGCAAATGGCAGCGACGCCGCCGAAGGTACGCAGCCGCAGATCCAGATGCTCGGCCAGTACCTCAAAGACGCCAGC
>JBCBXF010000119.1:0-9705 GCA_039816705.1 Pseudomonadota bacterium
TCCCGGAACAGGAGCGTCGCCTCGATTTTGGTGACGTCAAGCACCGCCGCCAGCCACAAGAGCGCGCGTTCCGGGAAAAACGGTACACACTCCCCCCTCGACGAACGAGGCGGCGCCTCGGGGGAGAGCGCCGCCTCGGGTATGATGAGCTCCGATTAGCTCGACGATCCGACGCTACGATTTGTTTGTCGCTTCGAAGGCTGTCCGCGCTACGAGTTCAGCAGACGCTTGAGGTCATCAAGCTCGTCCTGAAGCTGCGTGTTGTCGGACAGCTCCTTTTCGATCTTGCGTATTGCATGCAACACGGTGGTGTGGTCGCGTCCGCCGAACCTGCGGCCAATCTCCGGCAATGATCGTGAGGTCAGCTTCTTCGACAGATACATACCGACCTGACGTGGCCAGACGATCGAGCGATGGCGCCTCTGGGAGAGAATGTCTGTCCGGCTAATCCCGAAGTGCTTCGAGACGAGCTTGAGGATGTCATCGATCTTGATGCGTTTCGGCTCGTTGGTGCGCATCAAGTCGCGGATGATATGTTCCGCACTGTCGATCGTGATCGGAATGCCAGTGAGGTGGCAGGCTGCATAAAGGCGTGTCACCGCCCCCTCCAGCTCGCGGCCGCTCTCGGTCAGCTTGCCTGCCAGGAATTGCAGCACATCGTCGGTGAGCTGGAAGCTCGGGTCTGTTGCGCGTTTTTCCTCCGCGCGTTTGGCGAGCACCTTGTGGCGCAGCTCGAAATCGAGCGAGGAAATTTCCGTCACGAGACCGCCAGCGAGGCGGGAGCGCATGCGCGGATCGAGGCTTTCAAGCTGGCTTGGTGCGCGCGCGGAGGCGACAACCACCTGCTTGCCGCTGTCGAGAAGGCTGTTCAGGGTGTGGTCAAACTCCTGCTCGGTTTTTTCTCCGTGGAGGAATTCCATGTCGTCGATGAGGAGAATGTCGATGCCGCGCAGTGTCTCCTTGAAGGCAAGTGCGTCGCGGCTCTTAAGCGCTTCGACAAAGCGATATCGAAAGCGTTCGGCAGTCAGATACAGCACCTGAGCGCTTGGATGACGGCGACGGACGTCCCATGCAATCGCGTGAAGCAGATGCGTTTTGCCAAGGCCGACAGACGAGTGGACATAGAGCGGATTGAAGCGCAACGGCTTGTCCATCAATGTCTCAGCAACCTGACAGGCGGCCGCGTGTGCGAGCCGGTTCGAGGCGCCGACCACGAAAGTCTCGAAGGTATATTTCGGGTCAAGCGGCGAGCCTTCGAAACCGCCAAACTCCGTGCGGGCCCCGGCCGGTGTCCCCGGAATTTCCGGCATGGCGCCGGGCACCGGGTGTTGCGGAGCTTCTGCGAAGAGGGCTGGCTGCTGGTTTTGTTGTGCGCGTTCGCGTACGGCCGCGCTCTTACGGTCATGCCCGGGGCGACGGACGAACAGTTCCATGCCCTCCATACCGTCAAAATCCGATTGGCAGAGCATCTCGAGGTCGTCGCGATAGTGGTTGTCGATCCAGGTTTTCAGAAATTTCGTCGGCACTGAGAGGTTCAGCTTGCCGTGTTCGAAGCTCACCGCTTCGAGGCGTGCGAACCAGCTGTTGTAAACGTCCTCGCCCACCTTCGCTTTCATCCGTTTGAGAACGCGGGTGAACTTGTCGTTGAGTTTCGTGACAGAAAGGGCCGTCACGTCCTTCTCGATAATGTCGTTGCTCATGTTTCAGTCCCCACTGAAATGTGCCTCATCACGTCATGCGCACACGTGGATCGACGATTGGTGCGGGGGCACCAAAAGCAGCGAAGGACTTTGGTCGTGTTCGTCGTTGAAGACCGAGTGGCGTCAGCCCTGCATCCAGGACAGCCCGGATGCCTTCCAGCCTGCAATGCGGCCGCGCTGGCGATTTTCATCCAGTGGTCCGTCGAAGCCATCCGCCACGTTGTGACAGTTGGTGAACCCCTGCGCAGCCATCGCATTGGCCGCTGCCAGACTTCGCACACCCGAGCGACAGAGGAAGAAAAGAGGTGTTTCTTTTCCGAACCCTGCCTCATCAAGTGCGCGGCTCAATCGATCAGCGAACTGCGGGTCAACAGCGTTGTCCGGGAAGGACGACCACTGTGCAAACACCACAGACTTGCCGAGCGCACTCAGATCAGGATGGCCTGAGAAGGTCCATTCTGCCGGCGTGCGCACGTCGATCAGTTGAGCAACCGCATCACTCTGGAGTTGGCGATATGCCTCTCCGGGTTCGATGTCCGGAATTTCCCCCATGGAGATCGAACCCACTTGTCTTTCAAACTACAGCCCAAAATCTTCACTTCGTACTGACAACCGCGCTTACCCAGGCGACTGTCGGCACGACCAAACGCATCACGCTGCAACTCGCGTCGGCGGTACAAGGTCCGACATGCAGACCGATCGGTACAACTTCAGCGCCGAACATGGCGCATAAAGACCCAACTTTCCCGATCGGGTATCCGTGTGCATCTGCCGGGGGGCAGCCCCGTGTGCCCCATCTTGGTAGCACCGAGGCGGTCGCGTGGGCAAATTGGCGCGCGATCTGATTTGTCCGAGCACGTCAATCTTCGCGCGACCGATCCGCGATGCTTTCCAGAGCTTCTTCGTGTGGAAAAATCCCCATGAATCAACGGGTCATCCACATGAACGAAAGACCTCACGGCATAGCGGAGCCAGATGGCGATTTTCATTGTTCAGCGATTGAATCTGTTTGACGCGTCTCACGGTGTGATGATCGGCGCGGTCCTGCCGGCGCTCCGACGTTGGGGAAACGTCAACGATTCCATTGTGGTGAAAATGGCTGGCGTGGCTGACGCTGAGTCCCGCGATGTCACGGAAATGCAACATCGGAACTTTGTGCCGGAATGGCACGTCGCGCGCAGTTTTTGGGGGGTCCCGTTGTCGTCGTAGGGCTTTGTGCTCGCCAGACATTGGGGATGAATCGCTCGATCTGTGGATTGGGTCTGACACGGTTTGGGATGTTGGCAACCACGTCTGCGGTTGCTCAGCTGATGGCAGGCGATCGAAGGAAAGCCGGGTGGAGGGCACAGTCTTGGCGATGGTCGCGCTCGTCGCCCGGCGGCCTGGCTGTGCGTGCTGCAATATGTTGCCACCGGCTGCGCCGCTCATGCCGCACGCCAAAAGCAAAAAGGGACGCAGCGTTTCCGCTCCGTCCCTTGCAACTGCGTGAGCTGGCGCTGTGAGGCGCCGCGAGGGTCAGATCGCTTTAATGCGTGCCGACAGGCGGGAGATTTTCCGGGCCGCTGTGTTCTTGTGCATCAGGCCTTTTGATGCGCTGCGCATTACTTCGGGCTGTGCGTTCTTCAGGGCGGCTGCCGCTGCATCCTTGTCGCCCGCCTCGATTGCGGTCTCAACGCGTTTCACAAAGGTCCGCATGCGGCTGCGGCGGTTCTTGTTGACTGCGGTGCGGGTCTCAATCTTGCGCACCGCTTTCTTGGCGGACCGGGTGTTGGCCATCGTTTCACTCCGAAAAGTCAAGCATCGCGGGCATGTGCGCGCCAAGCAGCGTGCCAGCACAGCTCTCGATATCTGACGGAATTGGGTCAGTTCCGGCAGCGCGGCACACTATTCGCATTCCGCAGGCCAGATTTGCGAGCGGTGTACTGGTTCGCGGTCGGGCGGTCAACTGCCGACCCGCAGCGCGCTGCGTCTCTGACTTCGGGCTTTGAATTGGATGGTGCCATGGCCGGGAATTTTCACGAAGACTATGCGCAGGGTGATGTGCCGATGCCGAAGCCGCGGGCGACGGGCATCGTCTTTGTGGTCGTGGCGCTGATCGTCGCTGTCTTTTTCCGTGACACGTCCTGGGTCTGGGGGCCGGCCGTTTGCATTGCCGGGCTTTTGGGTCTCCTGTCGTGGCGCACGCCCCACGTTCTGGAGCCTTTGAACCGTGCCTGGTTCCGCTTTGGCATGTTGCTGCACAAAGTCGTCAATCCGGTCGTGATGGCGATCATGTTTGCCGTCGCGATCATTCCAATGGGCCTCGGGATGCAACTGGTGCGTGATCCGCTGCGCAAGAAAGCGGCCCCCGAAGGTCAGAGCTACTGGATCGATGTGGATCCAGAAACGGCCACCGGCACTTCGATGAAGAACCAGTTCTGAGTGCGGTGTTGGCGAACCACGCTGCCTGACTGGCCTTCGCTTTGCACCGCCCGTGCAACATCAAACGCGCCGGCGGTCACGTGTCCGGCAACAAGACAGGAGTTTTCCGCCATGGGATCGCTGATCAAGGAACTCGTCGCCTATCTCGGTGCGCGCAAGAAATGGTGGCTGTTGCCGGTCCTGCTGGTGATCGGGTTGTTCGGTGGTCTGCTCGTGTTGGCGCAGGGCTCGGCGGTCGCTCCATTCATCTACACCGTCTTTTAGAGGCACAGGACGATCTGCAGGGCTGCCGCGTGGCGGCCCTGCGCATTCTGCTCGCCTGCAATCGGTTCTCGGCACTCCTTTTTCACGGACGCTCCCTATGCGCATTCTCGGCATCTCCGCATTTTACCACGACAGCGCGGCGGCGCTGATCGATGACGGCCGCATAGTTGCCGCGGCTCAGGAAGAGCGGTTTACGCGCAAGAAGCATGACGCCGCGTTTCCGGTCGAAGCGATCCGCTATTGTCTCGATGAGGCCGGTCTCACGCTCGACGACGTCGATCATGTCGCGTTCTTTGAAAAGCCGTTCGTGAAGTTCGAGCGTCTGCTTGAGACGTATCTTGCAAACGCGCCACGTGGATTTCGATCATTCCGCGTGGCGATCCCGGTGTGGATCAAGGAAAAGCTGTTTCAGAAATCGCTGCTGATCACTGAGCTGAAGGCGTTCGCGCCGTCCGGCGAGGTCGAGGACAAACTGCTCTTTGCCGAGCACCATCAGAGCCACGCGGCGTCTGCGTTTTATCCTTCGCCTTTCGAGGAGGCGGTTGTCCTGACGATGGATGGGGTTGGCGAATGGGCGACGGCGTCAGTTGCGATCGGGCGTGGCAATGAATTGAAGCGCACGCGGGAGATCCGCTGGCCGCATTCGCTGGGCCTGCTCTACTCCGCCTTCACCTATTACACGGGGTTCAAGGTCAACTCCGGTGAATACAAGATCATGGGGCTCGCGCCTTACGGGGAGCCGAAGTACGCGAACCTGATCCTCGAGCACCTGATGGACCTGCGCGAGGACGGGAGTTTCTGGCTCGACCAGAGCTACTTCGACTATGCGACCGGCCTGACGATGACGACGAAGAAGTTTGATGCATTGTTCGGCGGCCCGCCGCGGACGTCAGAGTCTGAGGTGACGCAGCGTGAGATGGATCTTGCGGCGTCGGTGCAACTCGTCACCGAAGAGGTCATGCTGCGGATCACGCGTGACCTGCGCACGCGCTATGGCATCGAAAACTTGTGTCTGGCCGGTGGCGTCGCGCTCAATTGCGTGGCGAATGGCAAGGTTTTGCGGGACGGCGCGTTCTCGAATGTCTGGGTCCAGCCGGCTTCGGGTGATGCGGGCGGCGCGCTCGGGGCGGCGCTTGCGGCATATTACGATGAGCTCAAACAGCCGCGTGAGGTGGCGTCCGGGCTGGATGCCATGGCCGGCTCGTATCTCGGCCCTGAGTTCGCACAGCAGGAAATCGAGCAGCGTCTCGCGGGCGCGGGTGCGGTATTCGATGTGATGGGAGACGAACAACTCTTGCCGACGACGGCGGCGCGCCTTGCGGATGGCGACGCGGTTGGCTGGTTCTCTGGCCGGATGGAATTTGGGCCACGTGCGCTTGGCGGGCGCTCCATCCTTGGCGATCCGCGGAACGAGGCGATGCAGAAGACGCTCAACCTCAAGATCAAGTATCGCGAGAGTTTTCGTCCCTTTGCACCATCTGTGTTGCGCGAAGACGTGGATGATTATTTTGAGCATGACAGCGATAGCCCGTACATGCTGATGGTCGCTGATGTGAAACGCAACCGACGGCGCCACACCCGCACGGAAGACGAGCAGCTCTTCGGCGTCGACAAACTGAACGTCCCGCGCTCCGACATTCCGGCAGTGACGCACGTGGATTACTCCGCACGCATCCAGACTGTTCATGCGGAGACAAATCCGCGCTATCACGGGCTGATCAAGGCGTTCAAGGAGCAGACCGGTTGCCCCATCGTTGTGAACACCTCGTTCAACGTGCGCGGCGAGCCGATTGTCTGCACCCCGGAAGACGCGTTCCGCTGCTTCATGGGCACCGAGATGGATACGCTCGTGGTGGGGAACTGTTTTCTGCGGAAAGACCGCCAGGATGCGGCGCTCGCGGAGGATTATAAAGACCGGTTCGAGCTGGACTAGGGTGTTGCCACGTTGAAGTCCGAATGGCTCGCTGCCAAATCGGTGAGCATGCAGTTCCGTGGTTCACAGCCTTGGCGGACCGTCCGCGCGCGCGGTTTGCGCGATCGACAGACCTCCGCTGAGTGGAAGCTGTGGCAACGTTTGCGGGGGCGCCGCCTTGGCGGGTTCAAGTTCAGCCGCCAGGTTCCCATCGGGCCATACTTCGCTGATTTCGCGTGTCGGAGCCGCCGCGTAATCGTTGAAGTCGATGGCGCGACGCACGGTTTGCCGGACGAGCAAGCCGCTGATTTGAGAAGAACCGCTGTGCTGGAGCAGCATGGCTACATGGTGCATCGCGTGCTGAACGCCGACGTTCATGAGAATATCGACGGTGTTTGCGAGACTATCCTCGTTGTGCTGCAGACCCGCTCCTCCATGAGTGACTGACGGTCGGTTTTCCTTCTCCCCGTAAGCGGGGAGAAGGTGCCCGAAGGGCGGATGAGGGGCAGCGGCTTGTTCGCGTGCCAGCGTTTTGCCGCTGCCCCGCAACCTGACGTGCGTGGATACCTCCAACACTGGTGCGGACGCGGCCCCTCACCCCGACCCTCTCCCCGCTCGCGGGGAGAGGGGGAAAATTAGCCTGCGATCTTGGAAAAGTCCGCCACCTTCGCCGCCGTATTGCGGATGGCGGCGAGGAGGTTGAGGCGGTTGGTGCGGGTGGCCGGGTCGTCGGCGTTGACGATGACGTTGTCGAAGAACGCGTCGACGGGTGCGCGCAGTTCGGCGAGGGCGCGCATGGCGCCGCCGAAGTTTTCGACATCGAGGGCTTTCGTGACGTCGGTCGAGACTTTTTCGATAGCCGCGTGGAGCGCCTTTTCCTCTTCGGCGTCGAGCTTTGACGCTTCGACCGTGCCGTCGTAGGTCGCCTTATCTTTTTTCTCTTCAATGCCGAGTATGTTTTGCGCACGTTTGACGCCGGCGAGGAGGTTTGCTCCGTCGTCGGTTGCTAGGAACTCGGAGAGCGCTTCGACACGGCGGACGATCAGTGCCAGGTCATCCTGCCCCTCGAGTGAGAAGATCGCGTCGATGAGGTCATGCCGCTGGCCGCGGTCGCGCAGGTAAACTTTTAGGCGGTCGGCGAAGAAGTTGAGAAGGTCATTTGCGGTAGATGCGTTGAACGTATCGAAACGGCAACCTTGCTTTTCGAACTGCGCCGAGACTCCCAACCGCAGATCATTCTCCACGCAGATACGGATCACACCTAGCGCCGCACGGCGCAGCGCATACGGGTCGCCGGAGCCGGTGGGTTTTTCGCCGATGGCCCAGAAGCCGACGAGGGTGTCGAATTTGTCGGCGAGCGCAACGGCGATGGAGACGGGTTCGGTCGGGATGTCGCCGCCCGCGCCTTTTGGCCAGTAGTGCTGTTCGATGGCGCGGGCGATTTTCGGGTCCATGCCTTCGGCCATAGCGAAGTAGTTGCCCATCAGGCCCTGCAACTCGGGGAACTCACCGACCATCTCACTGACGAGGTCAGCCTTGGCGAGCTGGGCGGCGCGTCCGGCGATCTCTGGTTCGGCATCGACGCTACCGGCGATTTCGCGCGCGAGTTCCGTAATCCGTTCGACCCGCTCGGCCTGGGTTCCGAGTTTTTCGTGGAACGTGATGGTCGCGAGGCCCTGCCGCATCGTCTCGAGCTTGGTCGAGAGGTCCTTCTCCCAGAAAAACTTTGCGTCCGAGAGGCGGGCACGGATGACACGCTCGTTGCCTTCGATGATCTTTGCACCGCCATCGTCGGCGAGCAGGTTGGTCACGAGAAGAAAGCGGTTGGCCAGTTCGCCGGTTTTGGGATCACGGAGTGAAAAGCACTTTTGGTGCGATTTCATCGAGGTGGTGAGGACTTCCGGCGGAACGGAGAGAAAATCGGCGTCGAATGTACCCATCAGAACGGTCGGCCATTCGGTCAGGCCAGCGTTTTCGGCGACAAGCGCGTCATCGGCGATCCATTCGAGGCCGGCATCCGTCGCGCAGGCCTCGGTCTGCTCCTTGATAACGGCCATACGATCGGCCGCGTCGAGGATGACGTGCGCGGTCTTGAGTTTTTTCCCGTAGTCAGCTGCGCCTTTGACGGTGATCTCCGGCTTGCCCATGAAGCGATGGCCGCCGGTGACGGCGCCGCTGGTGATCCCTGCGACCTCAAACGGAACGATGGCGCCGTCAAGCAGGCAGACGATACGCTGCAGCGGGCGCACCCATTTGAGGCCACCGTTGCCCCATTCCATCGACTTCGGCCATGGGAATTTTTTCACAATCTCCGGCACGATGTCGGCGATGATGTCGGATGCGTTGCGGCCCGGCTTTTCAGTTCGCGCGACGTAAAAGTCGCCTTTTTTGGGGTCGCTGACAACGCTTGCGTCATCGATTGAGGCCAGGCCCGCCCCGCGCAGGAAGCCTGCGATCGCCTTTTCCGGTGCGCCGATGCGTGGGCCCTTGCGCTCTTCCACAACAGCTTCAGAGCCCGTGGCGACGTTGCTCAGTACAAGCGTAAGCCGCCGCGGTGTCGCGTAGGTTGCCGCATTGCCATGCGCGAGCCCCGCATCAGCGAGGCCCTTCGCGAAAAGACGCGCGAGATCCGTCGCCGCTTGCTGCTGCATCCGCGCCGGGATCTCTTCGGAGAATAATTCGAGGAGAAGTTCAGGCATTGCTAGCTCCAGCGCTTCGCGAAGAGCTTACCGATTGTCCAAAGCGCAATTGGGTAAAAGGCACATACGGAGATGAAGGCCAGCGTTGACGCTGGAACTGTTCCCCGAGGCCCTGCGGGATATCTCATGGCGAAGCCGAACACCACATAAGCCGTTAGCCAGCATACCGCAGCAATGACTGCGAACACTACGATAGCCAACCGCGTTGACCGATTTGCCCGCAGCACAACAAACCCCGCCGACAAAGCAAAGAGTGAAAGAACAATCAATGCACTCAACTGGAGCTCAGACACGCGCCCCGCCCCCTTCCGTTTTCAGCCAAGCTGCGGCGCAGCCTTTGGAGAGGTCGCGGACGCGGAGGATGTAGCTCTGGCGTTCGGTGACGGAGATGACGCCGCGGGCGTCGAGCAGATTGAAGACGTGGCTGGCCTTGATGCACTGGTCGTAGGCTGGGAGCGCCATCAGGTGTCGCTTGTCCCCGTCGCGACCGGCGTCGAGAAGCGCAGCACACTCTTTCTCGGCGTCACGGAAATGCTGGAGCAGGATGTCGGTGTCAGCGTGCTCGAAGTTGTAGCGGGAGAACTCCTGCTCGGCCTGGAGGAATACGTCGCCATAGCTCACGCGTGCATCGCCGTCGCCGCCGTTGAAGTTCAGGTCGAGATGCTGTCGACGCCCTGCACGTACATAGCGAGGCGCTCAAGGCCGTAAG
>JBCBXF010000011.1:0-25481 GCA_039816705.1 Pseudomonadota bacterium
ATCAAATCCACCGTTGCGCCAGCGACAGGTTTCGCCGTTTCGAGCGAACGCACCATCGCATGGATCCCGTCCTGCCCCTTGAGAGCGGTCACGCCGAGATCGGAGATCACGAACCATTGGGTCGCGCGCGGACTCCAGTTGCGGGTTTTTTCTCCCTCTGCGCGCGCTGTCATCGCATATACGCCAGGCTTGATTGTCGGCAACGCCTCGCTAACCGAGACTGCTGTTGTGACATCCTTGTTGAGGTCTCGGCGGACATCGAGCGTTCCGGACCAGACAGCCGCGCCGAACTTGTCGCGCAATTCCTGCGTGGCATAGCGGGACAGCTGTTGATTGAAGCTGCCGTCGAGTACGGCGCGGGCGATACTGCGGTCGCCGATGCGATACATCTGGAGAGCCACGCGATCGGTGTTGACGGTCACAAGCGGAATACCCTGCTGGCCGGTGCGTGGGAGGACATAGTTGCGGCCTGTGAAACGGACGGACGCAGAACGATCGCGGACATAGACCGTGAGCGGCGCCGTCTTGAGCAGGGTTTCGCCAATCTCTGAGGGCAGACCCGCACGCACTGTAACGGCGTAGCGCTCGCCATGGGTGAAGCCGTCGAGGCAAATCTGGCGGCCCTCTGCGCGCACGGCGGCAGGGTCACGGCCATTTACGGAGAAAAATTTTGCAAAGTCGACGTTGCGTTTTGCCAGCGCCTCCGAAAAGCGGACGCAGACCCGCGGGCGGACCGCATCCGCCTCGACATCATAATTGACGATCCGGAACCCTTTTTCAGCCCGCAGGGACGCGTAGGCTGCACGGACGTCCGGCGTCTCGAGCAGATCGAGGCTCGCCTTGAACGCATTGATCGCGGGCCGGAACTGTGAGCGGCTTCGCAAGGATCGCCCGACGATCGCGAGGGCGCGTGCCTTCATGCCTGTTCGCGTCGCCAGCTCATAGGCGCGATAGGCGGCACCACCGGCGTTGACGCGGAGATTATATTTCTCCTGATTGCTCGCCGGATTCGTGATGGCTTCCAGTGCCTGGGCCAGACCAAGCCATGCGGTGGGGTCTTCCCGGTTTAGCGCGACAGCATCCGCATAGTGATCAATCGCTGCGCGCGCGTCGCTGGCGCTCATGGCCTGACGGGCCTTTGCGCGCGCTCGGCGAAACGTCACGCCGGGTGCCACAACACGCTTTTCAATGAACTTGCGATAGCGCGCGGCATCTGTCGCGGCGATGCGGCTCGCAAACTCCGATTGTGCGGCCTGCGCCGTGGCCCAAAAGAGTTGGGCGCCATACAACTGTGAGACAGAACGCGGCGTGGGCGCAGCCCAGGTGAGTGCTAATGCTGTAACGCCAACTGCGCTCAAGCGCAGTGGAGACGTGTGGAAACGTTGGCGAACGGTGGGGGAAACGGGCGACATGCCGAGCCTCATCAGGTCACGGTTTACGCTCCCCAATGCGGTCAACAGACCGCAGCGCTCACCAGGCGGTTTTGCCTATCGTGACTGCAAGGTTGGCGAAACTTCGGCTTTGGGCAAGCCGATCACGCGTGATGAAGCACATCGGGCCGGAATGACGCGGCTTGACCGATTTTGACGGGTCGCTGACGCGCACAAAAAACCCCGCAACACGTGCGGGGTTTGCTGTTTCGTTTTTCGGGACCGCCGCCTTGCCGGCGCGATGCTGCGTGAAACGTCAGTGTCGCTTGGGAAGCTCGATGCCGGGACGAGCGCCCGTGTCATCCCGGAAGACGCCCGCGAGCGCTTCATTGGCGTCGAAGAGATTTTTTGGCTTTTTCGTCGGCTGCCGGTGCGCGATCGGGCGCGAGCACCGCCAGATGTTTTCAAAGCTGCGCATGGCCTGCAGCGCCGATGGCTCACAGAACGTGTTGAAAGTTTCGAGCGCATCGCGCGTCGCGGGATCGCGTCGCATGCTGTCGCCATACCAGCTCAGGCAATGGCCGAGGACGAGTTGCTCATGGGCATCGACGAGCGCCGGATTGGCTGCCCAACGCACGGCGTTGACGAGCGGCGTGCCGCCGGCATCGCGATGCGTGCCATCGTACCAGGTGGTGAGATGGTCACCCGCATCGATGTTGGAGAAGATCACGCGGATCGCCACGCCCGCCGCTTCCAGGTCATCAAAATTGACGGCGAGTGCCTGCGCCACCGGCGAGGCGGCTGAGCGGGTGACAAGTGCGATCCGACGCTGGCCCGGACGACCGGACCAATCGGACTGCGATCGATCGAGATAAACGCCGATCAGTTGGTCAATTCGCTCTTGTTTTTCTTTTTGCTTAACGAGCTCTTGGTTTCGCATGGACGCACTGCGCTCCTGAATTTCACTGTACACGTTCGCACAAGCCGACGCCGGCTCAGCGATCTGCCCAGACCCTGACCCGCCTAGATTGCCTGTTGGCGGTTAAGGAAAGATTGCCCGACGCGTCGTTTTGAAACTGTGTTTCCGACGCGCCGAACGATCGGCCGTTTGAAAGACGTCAGCGACGATTGCCGCGCTTATCCTCCCGGCCGTACCAGCTGGTGATGTTCTCGATCATCTGATCGTCGAACGGTTCTGCTGGTGCGCCAAACTCGGGCTCCTGGCGCTCCGACTTCGCGCGGTTGTCTTTCGGTTTGGCGATTGGGGCCACACGCGATGTCAGGATGCTCGGCAGATCGGTCGGCTCATCGAGAAGCGAGAGCTGGGTTGGGGCGCGTTCTGCCGTGACATCGCGCGAGACCGGATTTGCCGACACTGGCAGAGGCGTCGTCTCCGGCGTTGCTGAGTGAGACGCGGATTGAAGCGCGTGGTGATCCGCAAGAGCGGTAAAGGCGATCTCGCTCTCAGCCGGACGCGGGATCGCTGTCACCGGCGGGCTTGCTGCGGCATGGCTCGGCGCAGGTCTTGGCTGCACCTGACGCGGGTCTACACGACGGACCTCTGGCGCATGGGGCTGGACGTTTCGTGCGTGAACAGGACGTTGCTGCGCGGGACGCGGTTGAACCGAACGGGGTTGTGCTGCAACGGGCGGAGCCGGCTGAATGCGCAAGTTTGCAGGCAGAGCGTCGTGGACCTGAATGGCGGGCATTTTTTTCTCCTCGTTATTGGCTTCAGGTTTTGAAGCGGTGTCAGCGTTGGGTGCTGATTTCTCAATTTGCTCGGTCGACGGTTGCGCCGTCTGAGATATGTGGCGACCGGTCTCGTGAGCGGTCCGAGCTTTGGCGGCCCGATCCAGAAGGGAGACCGTCTTCGGCGCCGCGACGGTCGGGATTGATTGCGGGGCTGTGCGCGGTGCAATCGAGGGCGCCTGCGGAGACTGGAGCGCGACAGGCGCGACGTGAGCCGGTGCAGCCGTCTGATCGTTTGCAGCAATCGATGCGATCGGGGACGGTGGCGGCGTTTGGGCAGGCATCATCGTCATCGCCTGAGGCGCCGGTGCGATCGAAGCGACGGGCGTTGCCGGTGCCAGACCAATCTGCGCGGCGGGCACGAATGCGCCGTTCACGACGGCCGGAGGCTGTACCGCACTCTCGTCCCGGCTGCCCACGAGATGGGTTGGGACGATGTGTTCAGGCGTACGATCTTCCTGCGCGTGCAGTCGATGGATTTTGCGATCGCGGGCAATCGCGGCCTTACGGTCGGCTTCCTGTCGCTCGTAGGTCTGGTTGAACAGGGTCTCATCGATTTCCGAGGCGATATCGCGCTCGAATGCCTCGATCGCTTCACGCTCGGCTTTTTTCTCTTCGGTCTCGACATGCGCATCGTCGAGCGACGGCGCCTGGGTATCGTCGATCGGCTCCGGGTGTGCGGCGAGTTTCGGCGTATCGGAAGCGAAGACATCACCTTCGAGGCGTTTGCGCGCCTCGACGCGTTTGGCTGCGCCCATCATTGCCGACAACATCCAGTCCTGCCACTGGTCTTTCTCGAACCGATAGAGCCGATACGACTCCGCTTCATGGAATTTCGATCCCTGGCTGCGGAGTTTTTTCTGCACGTAAGATGTCGTGAACAGCGGCGCGACAACGCGGCGATAGACCTTGTCGTTCTCAAAACTCGTGAAGAGGTTGGCGAGGAGTTGGGCCTCGGTCGCCGCTTCGGGATCGAGATCGCTGACCGACGACGGGTCTGTGCCGTTCATCGGGATCGCCGCGTAGTAAACCCCACGGACGTCGAACACGACGTGACGAAAGACTTCGAAGACGTCGCGGATTTCCTCATCCCGATGGATGTCGCGGAAGCGCGAGAGAATTTTAATGACCGGGCCATCCTGTGCGCTGCCCATCTTGTGCTCGAGCCACTGGAAGCCCTGCATCGGGCGGCTGACAGAGACGAGCAGCAGACAGAAATCAACGAAGAGCGCGATGAAAAGTGGGATCCAGTCACGATCGCCGAGGCCCGGCTGGAGCGCCATGATCTGACGCTGCTGGGCGTTGTTACGCACGGACTGGACGGCGCGTTGCTGGGCGGCGCGGAGCTCATCCGGTGTCGGTGGCAGCTTGAGGGTTGCGAGGCCGGAGATCGTTGTCGTCAGGCGCCGAAACGCCTCGATAATGGCTTCCGCGCCTTCGACAGCCTTGACTTCCGGCTTCTCCAATTCGGGTAATTGATCAATCGCGCGGACGACGCCGCGCAATGCCGTCTGCAATTCCGGATCAGGGCAGGAGAACGTGCCACCGCGGCCGTTGTCGAATACGGACTTCGTGCTGCGATCAGCGAAGTCGGTGCGGAACTGGCGCAACTGCGGGTCGGTACGAAACGCATTGAAGCGCGTCACCGAATTGTCGAGCTTGCGACCGAGGTCTTTCAGAAAAACGTTCCGCGTGCCGGTCTTGGCATCGAAGGTCGACGCGTCGCGATTGACAATCTTTTCGAGATCGGCGTTCAACGTTTTAATGTCCGTGCTGACGTTCTCCGTGCGGCCGCCGATAAACTTTTGCGCAAAGCCGAAACGTGAAGCGTCGGCGTCACGCAGGCGACGACGGGGGCCATCGCCCGGGCGGCTTGCAGGGCACGAGTTGCCTTTCTCCCGCTCGTCGATCGCCTTTTGCGCCGAGATCGTGGTGAGCTGTGCAAGCGTGGCGTTCAACTGTTCAAGGCGGGTCTGCGCGGCGAGCAAGGCAGTCTGCACCTGCGTGACTGCAGATTCAGCAGATCGGGTCGCCTCCGACCGGCTTTCCAGAAACTTCCAGTAGAACCCGAAGCCAAAGCCGATGGAGATGAGGCTGAGGAACAAATATCCGCCGACGAATAGCAAGCGAACGACAGGTTGGAGCCGGTCGAAAAGCTGATCGAGCAGCCAGATGATCATCAGCATCAGCATCGCGACTGCGAAGCCAATGGCGCACTTATAAAGCAGGCCGATCTCACCCATGTTCGCCTGGATAAGTTCGAGCATCCCGGTATAGGTGGAGATCCACGACAGAGCACCGAGCCCCGTCAGGAGGAGGACCTTCTTCCAGTCCGTTGGCGGCGGTGCAGGTTTTTCCCACTCACCGGTCAGGCCTTCAGTCGCCGCAAACCCAAGATGCCCAAGTGGGAGTGGCGAACGCTGCGATGGGGTCGTCGCGCGGGCTGCGCGGGCAGCTTTGCGTTTCGATAAAAACATAATCAACCGGGTGCCCTTGCGGGGCGACCACGGGAACGAACACAAGCGGAGCAAATGTCAGGTATGGCGCGCCCCTTCCTGCGGGCATCATGCGCCGTTTGCTCCGGTCCTCCCTCAACCTCGCGGCTGGCCGCCCTTGTTGCTACGAAAAACCATGATGCCCCCCGGCGTTGATCCGAGGCCGTTATTGGGCGGCCATTCCGGCGTCAGTGGGGAGGAACCGGGGCATGAATCGGGCACGAGGAGCCTCCGGGACAGGACTTCGGCGAGGAGGCGCGGTGTGCGACGCCACGTTGATAGTTCACGTGTTTTCCCGGTGCGACTTGCGTTGCGGCGCGATCAAGTCCAAGCTTGTGGCGTGCTGACGCACCATTGAGACCCTCTTTGGCGCGTTGTCGCACACTGACGCACCAAGGGAGGAAAACTTGGCAACCGTAGATAATCCTGAGGTCAGGAGCGCCGGCGATCCCGGTGACATCCAGACCGACTATGAGATGGGGAGCGATAATATTCGCCCCTTTGGTCTCGACATACACAATCCCGTATTTGTGATTTCGGCGACAGTGATCGTGCTGTTTGTCGTGGTCTCACTCTCTTTCCAGCAGCAAAGCGCAGAGTTCTTCGGATGGCTCCGGCCTTTCCTGACGAAACAGTTCGACTGGTTCCTCGTCGGAGCGGTGAACATTATCACGCTGTTCTGTCTGGCGCTCGTCGTCTTACCGGTCGGCTCCGTGCGGATCGGAGGTAAGGACGCAACACCCGACTATTCCTATCCTGGCTGGATCGCGATGATGTTCGCAGCGGGAATTGGGATCGGGCTGCTGTTCTTCGGCGTGCTCGAGCCGGTCTACTACAATTTTTCTGAAAACGGCGGTGCGCGACCACTCGGGATCGATATCACCCAGCCGGGCAATGAGTACATCGGCGTGGTGGGCACAATCCATCACTGGGGTCTCGAGGGCTGGGCGGTCTACGCGCTGGTCGGGCTGACGCTCGCGATCTTTTGTTACAACAAAGGTCTGCCGCTGACGCTGCGCTCCGCGTTCTATCCGATCCTCGGTGAGCGCATCTGGGGCTGGCCGGGGCATGTCATCGACATCCTCGCCGTCTTCGCGACCCTCTTCGGCTTGACAACGTCGCTGGGTCTTGGGGCACAACAGGTGGCTGCCGGTCTCAACGAAGTCTTCGGGATCGCGCCATCGAGCACTGTCACTGTTCTCCTGATCATCGGGATTACGGCCGTCGCTCTCGTCTCGGTGGTTGCCGGTATGGACAAAGGTGTGAAGCGGCTCTCCGAGATCAACATGGTGATGGCGGTCGCGCTGTTCATCTTCGTGATCTTGATGACCGGTGTGGTCGACGCGGCGACACGTTATGTCGATGTCATGGTGCAATACGTGACGTTGCTGCCGGCACTCTCCAATCCGTTCGGGCGTGAAGACACTTCATTCTTCCACGGATGGACGACCTTCTACTGGGCCTGGTGGATCGCCTGGAGTCCGTTTGTCGGGATGTTTATTGCCCGCATTTCGAAGGGCCGGACCGTCCGTGAATTCGTGCTATGTGCGCTGATTGCACCAACCGCGGTTTGTGCGCTCTGGATGTCGACATTCGGTGGTGCCGCGATCGACATGCTCAATGCGGGCGGGGCAGAAGGCGTCAAGGCGACGGTCATTGATGCCTACAAGCCAGAAGGCGCTCTGTTCGGCTTCCTCAAAGAGCTGCCGCTCTACAGCATCGTCGCGCCGATTGCGTTGGTGCTGATCGTGGTGTTCTTCGTGACATCCTCGGACAGCGGCTCACTCGTGATCGACACGATCACAGCCGGCGGGAAGATGGACGCTCCTGTCATCCAGCGGGTGTTCTGGTGCACGCTTGAAGGTCTGGTCGCGATTGCGCTCCTTCTCGGCGGCGGACTTGCTGCCCTGCAGGGAGCTGCGGTGTCGACCGGCATCCCCTTCACGCTTGTGGTGCTGACCATGTGCTACACGGTCTACAAGGCGTTGCAGACCGAGCCGCGGTAGCGTCCAACCCATCGCGCGACTTCGGGGCGGTGCCATCTGGCGCCGCCCCTTTTTTATTGCCAAGGTTGTCTGCCACAACAAAAGACCGAAGCGCGGCGACGGCACATGCATCAGTTACTCGATCTGGAGCGCTACCCGCTCGACAAACCCGACACGGCGGCTTACCGCGCGCTCGTCGATGACGGGCGTCTTGCAATCGCGGAGCGCGGACTTTTCAATCTGCACGGGTTGATCACTGAAACCGCGCTGGCGCAGTGCGTCGCCGAAGTGCGCACCGGGCTTGCAGCGCATGCCTACACGCACGCACAGGACCACAACATCTATTTTCGCTCCGAGGTCGAGGGACTGACCGCGCGTCACCCCGCGCTCAAAAGATCCAGAACGTCGAACCGGAAGATCTGTGCCGACCAGATCGCGGACAGTCTCGTTACAGGGATCTACCGGTGGCCACCGCTCGCCGCTTTCATCGCGGATGTGATGGAAAAGCCGGAGCTGCACACGATGGATGATCCGCTCGCCTGCCTGAACGTTATGGCCTATCGCAACGGTGAGGCGCTGAACTGGCATTTCGACCGCTCGGAGTTCACGACCACGCTCTTGTTGCAAGCGCCGGAGGCGGGCGGTGAATTCCAATACCGTATTGGCCTGCGCACGGACGATGACCCGAACTATGACGGCGTTGGCCGGTTTCTCTCCGGTGAGGATGGCGGGTGCGAGACCGTGACGCTTCGTCCGGGCACGCTCAACATTTTCAAAGGCGTCAACACGGCGCATCGCGTCTCGCCGGTGCAGGGCGCCCGAGAGCGGATCATTGCGGTGCTGAGTTATTACGAAAAACCTGGTGTCCGTTTCAGCGACGAAGATCGCATCCGGTTTTACGGACGGGCTGCATGAGGGAGGGCAATCGATGATTCCGAGAGACGACGTTCCGGCGGGGTGGCGGGTTTCCCCGATTACCGATGCCGTCGGGGTGACGGTTGCAGGTATTGATCTGCGACGCATTGACGGACACGCGGCGGCAGCACTTGAGCGTCTGTTCCATGCGCACTCGGCGCTCCTAATCCGCGGACAGAGCCTTGAGGCCGAAGATCTCGTGCGGTTCAGCCGCTACATGGGCGTGCTGGATGAGGCGCCGGTGAACGAAGGTGGGAAGACGGCGGTTGCAGGTTTTCCGGAGATTTATGTGATCTCCAATATCGCTGGCGCGGATGGGAAACCGGTGGGCAGCCTCGGAGCCGGCGAAGCCTCGTGGCATACGGACATGTCCTACCTGGAGCAGCCGCCGAAAGCTTCGCTGCTTTACGCCGTTGAAATTCCACCCGAAGGAGGAAATACGTGGCTCGCCGGTATGCACGCTGCGCTCGATGCAATGCCCGATGATTTGCGCCGCGCTGTGACAGGACGCCGGATCAAGCATGACGGGACCTTCAACTCCGCCGGGTTGCTCCGCCAGGGGCTGAAGGAAAGCCACGACCCGCGTACGTCGGTTGGAACATACCATCCCATTATCTGCCGCCACGAGGATACCGGCAGAGATGTGCTCTATCTCGGCCGGCGGCGGAACGCCTATGTCGAGGGTATGACGCTCGACGAATCCGAGATGCTGCTCGATGCGCTCTGGGCACATGCAACGCAGAAGGAATTTTCCTACGCGCATACGTGGTCGGTCGGCGATGTTCTGATGTGGGATAATCGAGCAACGCTTCACAGGCGTGATCCATTTGATGCGGCTGCGCGCCGCTACATGCTGCGCACGCAAATCAAGGGAGCCGTTGTGCCGCAAGCGGCGTGACGCGCCTGTCGCTTGACGGCAGCGGGTTGCGCGCGCCTTGCTCCGTACGTCATAAAACAGATGTTCGTATTTGAAATGAAAGGTGTGCTGTGAGGCGGATTGCTGCGTTTGTTGCCGGATTGTTGCTCATGGCTGTTTCGGCGCTTCCGGCTTACGCCGCGCGCAAGGCGCTCGTCGTTGGCATCAACGACTACGCGCACGTCTCGAAACTCGACAAAGCGGTCAATGACGCGCGCGCGATGAGTGCGGCGCTTCGCAGTATCGGATTTGACGTTCTCACCGTCGAAGACGCGACGCGTCGACAGCTGAACCGCGCGCTGCTTGACTTCACCTCGAAACTGAATGCCGGCGACGACGCACTGTTCTTCTTTGCCGGACACGGGGTTGAGATTGACGGGCGGAATTATCTTCTACCCACGGACGTTCCGGATGCTGCGCCGGGGCAGGATTCGTTCGTTAAAGGCGAGACAATCGCGGCAGATGCCGTTCTGGAGGCCATCCGTAAGCGCGAAGCCCGCGTCAGCATCCTCGTCCTGGATGCGTGTCGCAACAACCCCTTCCAACAACTTGGCACCCGCAGTTTGGGAGGGCGTCGCGGGCTCGCGCGGCAGATCGCGCCCGAAGGCACCTTTATCATGTATTCCGCAGGCGTCGGGCAAACAGCACTCGATGCCCTCAGCGAAGATGACCCTCATCCAAATTCGGTGTTCACGCGGAGTTTAATCCCGCTCTTGAAGAACCCAGGCCTTTCACTCACGCAGACAGCTCGGCTCGTGCGCCGCGATGTCCAGCGCATTGCCGCAACGGTCTCCCACAACCAGCGACCGGCGTACTATGACGAAGTCACCGGCGATTTCGTCTTTACACGCGGGCCCAAGCGGCAAACATCGCAGCAAAGTGCAGCATGCCGGATCTGGCCACAGATCAGCCGTAGCGCCGGCGAGGCAGAAATTTCATCTTTTCTGCAGTCGTGTCCAACGGGTGTCTTTCATGCGCTGGCGCGGGCGCGCCTTCGCGAAATCAGTACTGAGAAACACGCGAGCCTTACACCCGGTGGCACTAGCCTAACGCACAGCGCGACGGGCATAGGCCGCAGCGCGCCGCGGCATGCGTGTGACAGGTTGGCGGCGAGCAATGGCGATGTGAATGCAGTCACGGCGGGCGTCTTATTTCAACAGATCGACAGCGCTCGGGCGATAAAGGCCTGCCGTGATGCGGTGAAGCAATGGCCGGAGGAAGCGCGCTTCTCCTATCAGCTTGGTCGCGCGCTCGACAAAGCAGAGGAAAATGTTGAAGCGCTTGTTCACTACCGACGCGCGGCCGCATTTCGCTACGCTGCGGCAATCAACTCGATCGGGACAATGCATGAGTATGGAGAGAGTGTACCCTCAAACCGAACGCGAGCGATCGAGTTCTATGAGCAGGCCGCTGAACTCGGCGATGGCAATGGCCTGTACAATCTGGCCCGTGCGTATGAGACGGGTGACGGGAAAGCGCAGAGCTTCCAGCGGGCTGCGAAGCTTTATCGCGAAGCCGCTCAACAGGGCCAGGCGGACGCGATGTATGCATATGGGCTGCTGATCGACCGTGGCAGTCTCGGGAGCAAAGATCCCGCGAAGGCGCTCGCGTGGTACAAGCGTGCCGCAGCACAGGATCAATCAGACGCGTCTTATGCGATCGGCCTGATGTATCATGACGGCACTGGCGTGACGCGTGATTACAGCACGGCGCATAGCTGGTTCCGCCGAGCGGCTGAGCAGAGCCACGCGAATGCCATGTATATGATCGGACGCGACCTCGAGAACGGATACGGGGTGTCGAAGAGCTCGCGTGCTGCCGCGGTTTGGATCAGCAAGTCGCTGGCCGCCGGAGGACAGTTTACCGCGACGTCACTCGTGAAGGAACGCGCGCTGTGGGGCAGAAATTTCTGGCGGGAGC
This sequence comes from Pseudomonadota bacterium, assembly GCA_039816705.1. Classification (GTDB taxonomy): domain Bacteria; phylum Pseudomonadota; class Alphaproteobacteria; order Rhizobiales; family CALHAX01; genus CALHAX01. Next base: position 11,351 of record JBCBXF010000011.1, read on the forward strand.
TACAGCGCGAATTGCGCAAATCTGGCCACTACTCCGGCCGGATTGACGGTCAACCGGGCCCGTCCACGATAGCGGCCGTGCGTGCGGCGCTGCGGACCGATTGAAGCGCGTGACTGGGCGCAAACTCGTCGCGTTGGAACTCATTTGCACGACAGACCGTTTCATTGATCACATCCGCGTGTGCGGGCAAGCCTTGCGATCCGATCGAACGGAACCTTCTCTTGATCCCCGTCGCCAGCAGCCCGATGTGCTGGGGTCAGACGTCCGCAGACCGAAATCCTCAGGAGACTCTCAATGCCATCTCCCATGATCTCCCGTCGTACAGCCCTCAAAACCGGCGGCGCGCTCGTCGCAGCGTCGTCCGCAGTTCTCTTCACACCGGCGATCATTCGCCCTGCCCTCGCAGCAACCGTTGCACCAACGCCATCCATGCGCGGCGGTTCGAACAACTATCGCCCGGGCGCGCCAATCGTGGAGCGTATCGGCAAGGGTGGATTTATGATGACGGGCACTGTCCGTCGCGCCGGCGATGGTGCACCGCTTGAAGGGCAACGCATTCAGATTTGGGCGCACACCGTCGAAGGGTATGAGAGTAATCCCAAGAGCCATGGCGCAACGCTGACGGATGCGGATGGAAAGTTTGCGCTCGACATGCCGCAGATTGTTCCGGCATTCGGCCAGCCGCACGCGCATCTTGCCTATGACAGCGGTGACTTCAAAACCGTGTTCCTCCGCCCGATCATGCCGAGTTCCAAGGACACCACACTTGCTGCACATTTTGTGCTCGAGCCCGAATAACCCGACGGTTCCGCTGCGCCACCTTCACGTCGAACACCCGATCCACGTTGAGCGCCGTGCGGCACAGATCAATGGGACGCGTTGAATGGGTCACAAGCGGTCTGCGTTGATCTGGACTGGCGTTGCGCTGGTCGTTGCGGGAGCGATAGCGCTGGCTGCAAGCAGTCCGTTGCTGGCCTATCGCGGTCCCGCATACATTGCTGCCGGGCTCGCAGGGGTGGTCGAACTTGCATTGCTGCTTGCTCAACCACTTTTGATTGGTCTCGGGTTTCCCGGCCTATCGCCCCGGCAGGAGCGGCACGTCCACAGGGTCGTGGGCTTTGCAATCGTGCTCACGGTCGCCGTGCATGTCGGAGGGCTTTACATCGCGAGCCCGCCTGATGTGATCGATGTGCTGTTGCTGCGGTCACCGACGCCGTTTTCACTCTGGGGCGTCGCGGCAATGTGGGCGGTCTTCGGGGTCGCGCTCCTCATCGCAATACGCCGGCCGCTCCGTCTCAGTGTTCGCACCTGGCGCCTCGGGCACGCGGCGCTTGCCGTCGTGATTGTCATCGGAACTGTCGTCCACGCCCTGTTGATCGAAGGGACCATGGAGTGGTGGTCGAAAGTCGCGCTGTGCGGTGCAGCGCTGTTGGCGACGGCGTGGGTGCTGTTCATCACATTGCGGACGCGGCACTAAGCGGAAACACAATTGCTCCCTGAGTGAGCTCATCGTTAGTATAGCGCTCTGAACAAACGCATTGCATGGCAATGCCCCTCTTTGTGGTGTGTGTGATGTCTCAGGAAGCGCCGGTTTCCAATCGTCTTGCGTATCAACCATCACGCTTCGCCCGGTGCTGGCCCGCCACGCTTTATCTCATCATCTGCGGGATCATACCGGTCAGCCTGCTGTTCTACGAATACGGATCAACAGGCTGGACGATCATTCGATTGTACGGCGCATTGTTTATCTATCCCCTTCTTTTCGGTTGGATTTCCATTGCGTTGATTACAGGACCTTATCTTTTCATGTCTCGCGGGATCGGTGATCATCGCTCTGTTTTCCGCGCAACCGCCTTCGGCGCTTTTGTTGTTGCGCTTGGTTTGCTTGGCCTTGAATTGATTGTCTCGAAAAATATTGCGCCTTACGAAATCAAACCAGAACTCGCCGCAGCGACTTCAATCGATAACACGTCGCTGCTCGGCTATTTTGACGCGCAGCACGGCGGCGACCGCAGCATGGCCGACTGCAACGCTGACGCCGAAAATGTAAAGTGTCGCTTTCAGGGCGCGATGAACCTGCTTCTGGGCAACTCATACATCCCGACAGATAGCTGGTCGAAGACACGCTACGCGTATATCGCATCGTTTCTCGTGCAGGCTTTTACATTGATCTTCTGTTTCATGGTCTACGGGATGTTTATCGCGCTTCGATATCGCCGTAAAATCACTTCGGAAAATGAAGATGCCTACTTTACACACGTCTACTATGCGATCGGCTCGATCGCTGTCGCATTGCTCTGGCTACTTTTCAGAGTCGCGAACAGCTATGAGAAAGCCTATTTTTATCCGTCGGAGTCGCTCTACGTTGCTGACATCGCGATCGCGCTGATGTATTCAATCGCGATCGGTCTTCTCGCAATCAGCCTGTGGCTTCGGTTCGGAAAAGAGGTGCTCGCGCTTCTGGCAGCGTTCTGGGGAGCCGGGGGACTTTTCGCAATCTTCAAGTGGCCCGACGTCGTCGCGGAGGCGTTCGGTCGGGACAACATCCTCGTATCCTGTGCGATCATCGGGCTTGTGGTTTTTGCTGTCACCTACGTGATCTTTATCATCCGACGGTTTTCGGACGTTGATGAGGCCGACGCGGCCTGATCTGGTGACGTGACTGCCGTATGCGGCGCGACCTCCTTACGCGTCGCTTTGCTCAGAGCCAGTTTGATCGCGCCTACAGCTCGTCGGCAACGATGCGGGCGACGCGATTGTGATCGCAGGCATTTGCGACCTTCATCCGCGCGCAATAGTGCGCGATCCGATTGTAAGCAAACCGTTGCCGTGCCCGGATCTTGCCTGCGCCAACGAGCTGCTTCAGCCGGCGTACCGTTCGACGTGCCTCTGCTCTTGCGTCTTCAGCTGTTCCTGTGAGGCGGTCATACTTGCCGACTACGAAGTCAAACGTTGATGCGAGGCGAGCACACTCGTTGAACATTGCTTCGCAGGTGGCGTCCGTTCGCGCGCGCCGACCCTGAGCGAAAGCCTGCCGGCATTGCGCGACAAGATTAGGCCGAAAGCGCGCCTGACATGTCTCAATTGGCACGTTGAGGTTCCAATAGCAGACATCATGCGCGCGGCAGGCTTTCCAGAGCTTCGCGACGCGACCACCGCACTGACCCGCTTTTTGCTTGCGCGGGAAACTCTGCGGGATGAGTGCCGAAAGTGCACCCAGCGGGCCTGAGCTGTCTGTCCCGCACCAGCGCTGGTTTTGCGCTTGAGCTGAGCGTGAGTTGATCGTCGCAACGAGCGCAGCGGTGATCGCAATGCAGATCGTCAGACCGGCAGTCTGTCTCCCCTTCAGGAAGGTCGTCTTGCGTATGCGGTTCATGTCACCTCCCAAGCCTTCGGGCCGGTGGAGACACTAGTGCGGCAGTCCAGAGATAGATACCTTTTGCTGGCTATCCTGCCGGGTCGCAGCACCGCATAGAAATGACAGGCCAGAGGGTCGGGGTGCCACTCTCAGTGCGATCCGCGCGAAAGCCGCCGTTCACGCGCTGCGATAGAGCTTCGTCATGACGAACTCGCGGTGGCCGAGGCTTTCGGCGGCGGTGAGGCGACCGTTGGCGGTACGGCGGATCATATCGATCAGGGCGTCGCCGCCATCGTCGATAGTCTGGGTGCGTTTCAGGATACCGGTGACGTCGACATCGATATGCTCGGACATGGTGCGCACCGTGCGCGGGTTCGCTGTGATCTTGATGACGGGGACGATCGGATTGCCGACGATGTTGCCCTGGCCTGTCGGGAACGTATGGACGACGTAACCTGCCGCGCCCATCAACGTGACGCATTCTGCGGCGGCGGATGAGGTGTCCATAAAGTAGAGGCCTGGGCCTTTTTCCGGCTCTTCGGCCGGGCCGAGCGCGTCGATATAGGTCGAGGTTCGGCCGATCTTTTCGAGATTTCCGAGCGCTTTTTCCTCAATCGTCGTCAGGCCGCCTTCAATGTTGCCTTTGGTCGGCTGGCTGTCGGAGAGATCGTCTGTCTGGTGCGCAAAGATGACATCGTCCTGATAGGCCTGGAAAATCTGCATGAACTTTTTTGCAGCTTCGGGATTGGCCGCGCGCTTCTCACAGATGTGCTCCGCACCGGTGATCTCGGAGGTTTCGCCGAAGACGCCGTAGATGCCCTTGGGCAGCAGCTTGTCGTACATGTTGCCGACGGTCGGACAGGAGCCGAGGCCTGTGGTCGTGTCGCTCTCGCCACATTTTGTCGAGACCCACAACTCGCTCATGTCGCATTCTTCACGCTGCAACTCGCTCGCCCACTGGACGAACTCCTTGGCCTTGCGTGAAGCGCGGGCTGTTGTGTCGATGTCGCCGTATTGCTCGATCCAGAAGCCTTCGCAGGGTTTGCCCGTGGCCCGGATGCCCTCGACGATCTTCATGGTCCAGCCCGGCTCGATCCCGATCACGATACAGGCCGCGACATTGGGATTGGCACCGGTGCCGATCATTGTGCGGAAGTGAAGGTCTAGATCCTCGCCAAACTGCAGGCGGCCATAGGCGTGCGGCAGGGCTAGTGTGCCGCAAATGTTTTTTGCAACGTTCTCGCAGCAGGCATTGGAAATGTCATCGACCGGCAGGATCGCGACATGATTGCGGACGCCGACGCGGCCATTCTCGCGCCGATACGCCATGATTGTCTGATCAGCCATTGGTGGTGCTCCCTACCAGCGTTTGGTCTTGAGGTTGTGCGTGTGGACGTGACCGCCTTTACCTGCGGGACCGACCATCTTGCCGATATCCTCACCGTACTTGATGATCGTGTCGCCTTCCTTCAAATCGACCAGCGCAACCTTGTGTCCGATCGGAATGTCGGCTTCAGACGTGAGGCTGAGCGACGAGTTGTCTTCGGTGATGACACCGAGCATGTCAGTGCCTGACGTGAGGCCTTCGACCACGACAACGCCAACGTTGTCCTTGGGCGAGTGAACGAGAAATTGCGGTTCGGACATGCTGTTGTATCCTCGGCAAGACAAAGCGGATAAAAAATCAGGCGCGGGGACGCTCGACGGCGTACCGTGGGGCGTCGCTCAAGTCTTATATAAGACCTGGCGCCCGTTCAAGTCTGCGACGGCGTGCGCGGAGCGTTGCACATGAGCAGCCAGACGGCGCGCAGTGCTACACGAGACGGGGTGCCACTCTACGATCAGGTGCGCGAAACGCTGGCGCGGCAGATCTCGAGCGGCGAACTCGCACCGGGCGCAGCACTGCCGAGTGAATTCCAGCTGGCGGCGCAGCTTGGCGTCAGCCAGGGCACCGTCCGAAAGGCGCTCAATACGCTGACGCGCGAGCGGCTCGTGGTGCGGCGGCAGGGCAAGGGCACCTTTGTTGTCGAGCAAACGCCAGCCGATGTGCACTTCCGGTTCTTCAATGTATTCCATGCGGATGGCAGACGTGTCTTGCCAGGAAGTCGAGGCACGCGCGTGCGCTCCGGCAAGGCCAATGCGGAGGAATGCGCGCGGCTTCGGCTCGCGCCCGGCGCGCCGGTCTGGCGGATCGCACGTTTGCGTACGCTGGAGGATCGCGCGTTCATGCGGGAGCGGGTTGTTCTCTCAGCCGCGCTGTTCCCGAAACTTGACGTGCGTGTCGGCGGCATCCCGAATACGCTCTATGACATGTTCCAGGCCGACTTCGGCGTCCTGATCGTCCGCGCGAGTGACGCGGTGTGGGGTGCTGCGTGTCCGGCTGCACTGGCTGGAACTTTCGGGATCGCCACCGGAACGCCGATCACCGTGATCGATCGGGTCGCGTATGACCTTGATGATATGCCGGTTGAGTGGCGCATGAGCTTTGGCCATCTCGACGGCCTGGTGTATCGCGCGAACGTCGGTTGATGCGGCAAGAGGCGTCGCGGAGGAAAATTCTTGGGCTATACAATTGATCTGACCGGCCGGACCGCACTCGTGACCGGTGCGTCGAGCGGCCTCGGTCTGCACTTTGCGGCGACACTTGCAGCGGCCGGGGCCGACGTTGTGCTTGCCGCGCGTCGGATGGACCGGCTTGAAGCGACTGCCGAGACGCTGCGCCGCGACGGGACCCGGGCCCATGCTGTCGAAATGGACGTGGCTGATCCGGAGAGTGTCGCTGCAGGCATTGATGCTGCAGTAGACGCGTTTGGCGCGATGGATATCTGCGTCAACAACGCCGGCATTGCGGACGATCGATGGTTTGCAAAGATGTCGGACAAGGACTGGCGGCGCACAATGGATGTCAATCTAGATGGCGTCTTCCGCGTCGGGCGCGCAGCCGCCGTCGCCATGCGTAACCACGGCAACGGCGGCAGCATTATCAATGTCGCATCCGTGCTCGGTATGGCCGTTCGGCCGGCGGTATCCGCGTACTGCGTCTCCAAAGCTGCTGTCATTCAGCTGACCAAGGCGATGGCTCTCGAGCTCGCTCGGGACAACATCCGTGTCAATGCGCTTGCACCGGGCTATTTCGAGACGGACTTGAACCGCGGGTTTCTGCAAAGCGAGCTCGGTGCGGAACTTATATCGCGCATTCCGATGCGTCGGACCGGTCACTACGAAGACTTGAGCGGCCCCCTCCTGCTTCTCGCCAGCGATGCCGGACGCTACATGACCGGAAGCGTGCTCACCGCGGATGGTGGGGTGTTGCTGGCGACCGGGTGATGGGCCCCGTCACGCAGAGGCCTTTCTGGTGCCGGTCCGCACCCAGTCTCGAAAGAACAGCGCGATGCCCCAGACCAGAAGGGCAACAATTGCAAGCCAGCACAGGATCGTGACGATCAGGAGAGGGGTGTCGAGACTGAGCTCAAACTGGAACTGTTCGTAGTAAGAGAACATGCGGAACGCCGTGGCGAGCCCCCCGACAACGCACAGGATTAAAACCCGTCTCTGGATGGCCGCATGCCGCTTTACGGCTGGGCTTGCGTCGTTGAGCTTGTGTGCGCGCAACGACATTGCGACGGCGACGACGCTCGTGAGAGCAACGAGCGAGACCAGGCTCAACAAGATGTCAGGCACGCCCTGGACGCTGAACGCCAGGACGGGAAGTGCCAGCGCGACGACAAGAATGAGATAGTTTGCAGCTGTGCGGCTCATTTCGGACACCCCGCCCGTCTGACTGACTGCCGTGCGATTTCGTTGTCGTTCGCATACTGGAGATTGATCCGCCTCAACAAACCGCTTCTCCGGATTTTTTGAAGGCCCTCGTTGAACGCCTGTCGCAGCTCGAAGTCCCGAAACACCATTTGATACGGCGTGGCGCAAAAGACCGGTGCAAATGCGAGTGTCTTTGCAAAGCGATCAAACTGCGCCTCAAGAAGCTCCCGCGTGTAGAATTCGAAAATGAGTTCATCGGCGATGACGGCGTCGACGAACCCGTTCTCCAGCATCACTGAGTGGCTGAGCTGATCAGCGCGCTCGATGTAGATCGGTGCGGTTGCGCTCAACTGTTGCAACTGTGGTAGAATGGCCGTCGAGCCAGCAAACGTCACGATCCGGCTGGATGCGAGTGTACGCAAGGGATCACGACCCAACCCGCGCGGATGATCCGCTCGGCGATAAAACACCCCGTTCTGATAGTCGATGTACGGTGTCGAGCGGATACCGGTTATTTTGACATCGGCCGGGACCGTCGTCACGGCAGCAAAGCGCTCGTTGGTTGCGAACGCCTGCCAGTGACGTGTGAACGGCATGACATGAAACTCGATCTTCTTCGCGATACCTCCTGCAGCAAACGCCGCCTCGATGATCCGCGCCTCACGCCCGGTGCCGTTTTCCTCGATTTGCGGCGGAAGCAATGGCGCAACGATCCGGATGGTCTGGCCATCTTCCTTTCGCGGCAGACCGGAAATGACGCCGAGGGTGAAAAACACGGCACACACAGCGGCCAGCACAACATCCAGCCATTTGTGCTCGAACGCGGCTTCGATCGACGAGATCATCGAATTGGGCCGTAACTGTTCTGGGAATTCACCTCGTCTTCCCACTCAACATCTTCAAAGAAGACATAAAATCTGCCGGCGTTGAGCAAGTCGTAGGCGCTGTTCCCGAGGAAGACGAGCATCACCCAGTAAACCGGCAGGTGCGATGACGTCACGCCCACCGCGGCGAGCATGTCCGACACATCGTAGAACAGCGTGGCGAACACATGCGGCGACGTTGGCAGCAGGTTCGCAAGGCTCGCAGTCTCCCCGAGCGACTGCCGCAGACACTCGGTTGCTGCGGACTGACAGGTGCTGACGATCGAGAACGGGGCGAGCGCGACCAGTCCGGCGACCAGGTTGTTGCGCCACCAGACGTTGCCGGCTGACGGTGCTTCCATGGCCGCGTCATTCTTCGCCTGACGCTCGAGGCGCAATTCCTGGCGACGGGTGATCACGATCCAGGATGCATTCATCAGCAGCAGTGCGGACTGCATCACGACATAGCCGAGAAACACCGATGAACTGAGCGGTAGGTTCGAGGACAGGGCGAACGTGATGTATTCGAACTCTGCGCAAATGAGATAGAACAGCGTGCCATGGAGAAAAATCATGATCAGGTGGAACGCAATCGAGGCGTTCGAGAGATCACCTTTCACTCGGTGCTGATCAGGGGCGATTGCATGCAGCCGCGCGGCCGCGATCACCAAGCTCTGCAGATTGCGTGGTACCCAGAAAAAGCGCAGGCCGAGCATGGTGATGTTGATGAAGAGCAGAACAACAAGAAGCGACTTTTCATCGGTGAACGAGGCTGTGCCGTTCAAAAGGCGGGTCAGAAAATCTTGCGAGCCGAGGAAGACCTGCGTCAACCCGAGCGCCATGGCGAATGCGTAGACCGAAGAGAGGACATCGAGCCCACGGACCGTAGTTTTGACCTTCACGGATGCGGGCGGATCGGCGGCGGCCTCCCGGTTGCTCTCACTCATACGCTTGCTCCCCGTTCCCGCAGCCTTCCCCGTCAGATGCCGCCGCTTGTCTTGCGGCCAACGGCATATCCAAACGCACCGGAGTTACACCGGACAGGTGGCGTTCAAAGCATCCTCTCGGCCGCACTTATAGTCCCATCCCCGCCATCCGTCCCTCGTAGAACGCATAGGGCGCGAGCCGTGGGGCGGCGGCGTCGCCGATGACGTGGGTGGACGCTGTCGTCTCAGCCTCAGACAGAGGGTCGAAGGCGCGGTTGGTGGTGGACATGACGAGACCGGTGGCGGAGATGGTCTCTTCGCGGCCATCGAGGAGTGAGCGGACAGTCGCCGCATCGCCGGACCAATGGGCGATAACGCTTTCCGTGATGATGCGCACGCCAAGTTGTGCGAGCCGGCTGCGGAGTGGGATGTCCGACGACGTGCGCGCCAGTTCCTTGCCAATGAAGGGCTCAGCGGTGACGAGCGTAACAGCCTTGCCCTGCTCCGCGAGGTGCCAAGCGGTGCCGAGGCCGCGCCAATGGCCACCTTCGTCATACAGGATCACGCTTTCGCCGAGTTGTGCCTCGCGGCGCAGCACATCCTCTGGCGACCAGACGCTGCCACGTTCAAGGCCAGGAAGACGCTCGGCATTTGGCATCCATCGCTGCGTGGCGTTCTCGTCGGGTAGTGAACCGGTCGCTAAAATGATGACATCAGCGTCCTCCGCGGCGAGGTCATCGGCATCGAGGAATGTGTGGCGCCGGACCTTGACCTGAAGCTGCATGAGTTGGCGTTCGTACCACTCGATCAGGTCGGTGATCTGGGCGCGACGGGGTTGCAGCCCGGCGAGTCGAAACTGGCCACCAAGCTCGCCGGACGCTTCGACCAGTTCGACTTTATGCCCGCGCTCGGCGGCAACACGGGCTGCTTCAAGGCCGGCCGGACCGCCGCCGACAACGAGCACGCGCTTCGGCGTTTTCGTCCGCTCAAAGCGATCCCCACCCCACTCCCATTCGCGACCGACTGACGGGTTGACGAGGCAGGAAATCCAATAGTCGCGCGACCGGCGCCCCCAGCACATCTGATTGCAGGAAATACAGCCGCGGACATCTTCGGCGCGGCCTTGCGATGCCTTGCGTGCCAGATGAGGGTCGGCGATCTGCCCCCGGACGATGGAGACGAGATCGGCGGCGCCGGACGCGATCACCTGCTCGGCGTTGTCGGGCGTGCGGACATGGCTTTCGCTCTGGATCTTCGCGTGCGTGACAGCAGCCTTGAGCGCGGCGGTCGCGCAGGCGGTCGCTTTTTCCTCATAGAGGAACGTCGGCATGAGTTTCTCAAAATCGAGATAGCCGCCTGAGCCGCACGTCACATAGTCGATATGTCCGCTCGCATCGTGGAGCGCGACGATTTCCGCGAGGTCGTCGAGGGAGAGCAGAACCCCTCCGCCAGCGGTCGAGTGGCTCACCGATAGCCCGATGATGAATTTTTCTCCGCATTCAGCGCGGATCCGCTCGATAATCGCCCGGGAGAAACGCGTGCGATTCTCCAGCGATCCGCCCCATTGATCGTCACGCCGGTTGGACCACGGTGTCCAGAACTGTTCCAGCAGGGAGTGGTAGGCGGCCCAAACTTCGACACCGTCGAAACCGGCATCGCGACAGCGCCGTGCAGCGGCGACAAACGCCGCGATCATCTCCTCAATCTCAAGCGTGGTCATGGCGTGGCTGCCGTCGCTGTCATGATAGGACGGCATGCCCGACGGCGACCAGTGTGGTGCGAACGAGAGGTCCGAGTCCCCGTGCTGGCCCACGTGGTACAGCTGTTGGATGACCACGGCACCGGCATCCTTGATCGGCGTAACGATCTTACAGAATGACGGGATGACGGCGTCGTCACTGTGGAGGAAATTTCCTCGGGTCAGCACGGCGGTGCGATGCACAGGCATCGGCTCCGCCACAATCATCGCGGCTCCGCCGAGGGCGCGCTCCAGCAGATAGGCGCCATACTGCGCGCCGGGCAGGCCATTGTCGCTCATGTTGGCCGTGTGCGCACCGAAGGTGATGCGGTTACGGAGCGTGTGATCCCGCAGCTGCGTGGGCTGCATCAACCGTGGGTGAGCGGACGCTTTCATCGACGCCTCCATCAGTCCTCCCGGTCTTTCCAGCGGTAGAAGAAGGTCATGACGAACAGGACGAGATAGACCGCCGCGAACGCCAGGAAGCCGAGCCCGGAGCTTGCCTCATAGTAGGAGAGACCTTGGAGAAACTCCGGGCGCCGTCCGCCAAAATCAATGATCTGCGTCGCGGGCGCTTCCAGATCGCGCCAGGCCGCATCAGTGCCGAGCAGCACCTGATGCATCCCGAACGCAATCGCGCCCATGAACGCGAGGCCGAACGACAGCACTCCGAACGTGACGAGACGGAGCAGAAACGGTGCGTGACGGAGGAAAAGCCACAGGCCTGCCGTGTACGCCGAGATCATCCCGAAACTCACGGAAAAGATCGAGAGCACCAGACCTGTGAGATCGCCGCGGATGAGGAGAATTTCTGCTTCTGTCATGGCGTCGGCCCAGTCTTTTCAGCGTGTGCCAAACCACGTGCACAACTTCGTCGCCACCCGTCAATGCGCGGTGCGCTTCGACGCGCGCGCCTCAGCCGCTGCAACACGCGTGATCGCTGCCCACACCGCTTCCTCGATGTTGTTCGCACCGCTCGAGAACACCATACCCGCGCGGTCAAGAATGGCGACCTGGGGAGAGCCTGTCGGGCGAAACGCAGCGTCGATTTCGCCGTTCACGTCAAACAGGATCTGGAGTGGAACCCCGCGTGAGATCGCGTAGTGCTCGCCGTCCATCCAGGGTTCAAAATTATTGTCGAAGACCTCCTTGTCGTAGCTTGTTGTGACCCAGATGTTTGGAAACCAATCGGCGAACGAAGGGTAAAATTTGCCGAGACTTCCCATCATCGGATCATAAAATCCGTTGGCGCGGTATCCGCCAAGCATAACGACAAGAAGCATCTGATGGTCTGATCGCCCCCGTAACGTGGCCGCAAGCGAAACCGGCTGCGACGATGCCGTCAGCGGTCCCGTCACCGGATCATGTGCGTAGCAGGTCACGTCGTCTCGAAGCGGCCATGGATCGTCTGTCTCATCGTGTGACGCCATCACCGATGGCGCGACACCCAACTGAGCCAACTTTCCGTCGATCCGCGGCGCAGGTCCACGCGCCATTCTCCTGACTTGGGCCAGGCGGGTTTCGAGCGCGCCCCGATCATTGCTTTCAGCGCCTTCGATCAGTGCGGCCGTGTAAAAATAGAGAACTGCAGCTTCCGATCCGTGCGCGGCCACAACATCGTGGTCGTCGTCCGGAAGAAGTTTTTTGGCGAGGCGGATATTGCCTTCTTCCGCCGCAAGAGCGGCCTCGATAATTCGCTCAGCGCTATACAGCACCTTCATACGGTCGCGTGCGAAGACCCAGACGAGTGCACGGATGATGCCTCGAGCCGCGATGTCGTACAGGTTGAGGGACTCGCGCGAGCGATGTGCCGTTTGGGCGATGCGGCGTAAATCTTCGTCGGTTCCGCGCAAAGCGCGATTGATCGCGTAGGTCGCCACATCGGTGAACCGGTCGACCTGCTCGTGCATACGCTCGAGGGTCGGCACAAGTTCCATCCCATGCGGAAAGCCCTGCGCCTCGACGGAGACGACCGTCTGTCCGACCGGGTTCCAGAACCGGAAGACGCCACGTTCGACGGCGCCGAGTTCGCCAAGTTCTGCGGCGTGATACACCGTAAGTGGTGCGTCTGGCACGAGCAGGACCATGCCGGGCTGAAGCGCTGCGTGAAACGCCGGTGAGCCGGGGAACACCTGCGCAACCTCGAACCCGCGCCGCAAGTCCGGTGTGTCGCTCGTGTCTTCGCGGCGTTCGAAGATATGGCCGTGGACGTTCGCCGCCATCGTGCGCCTTTCTCAGCTCAACGATCAGGTCTATGGCCGCCTCAAAAGTCCGTCGGTGCGCCACCCTCTTCCTTGCGGCGGGCAACGAAGGCCTCAAGTTCTTCGCGGATGCCTTCGTCGAGCGGCGGGGCTTCGAAGTCGGCGATGATTTGTTTCCAGATCTTGTTGGCGCGCTCAGGTGTGCGCACGCTTCCCGCCTCTTCCCAGGCTTCGAAGTTGCGCCAGTCGGAGAGGAAGGGAGAATAAAACGCCGTCTGGTAGCGGTCCTGTGTGTGCTGGACGCCGAAGAAATGACCCTCCGGGCCGACCTCGGCGATGGCATCGACCGCGAGATCCTCCGACGTGACGGAGACCGGCTTCATATATCTGTTGACCTGCTGGATGGTCTCGCAGTCCATAACGAATTTCTCGTAGGATGCGCAGAGTCCGCCTTCGAGCCAGCCGGCAGCGTGGTAAACGACGTTGACGCGTGCCGTTGTCACAGCCCAGAGCGACTGTGAGCTCTCCCAGGCGGCTTGTGCATCCGGACAGTTTGCGGCGCAGGCATTGGAGGCACGCAGCGGCACGCCATAAAAGCGCGCCATCTGGCCGGACATCTGGGTTGCACGCATGTACTCCGGTGTGCCGAACGCAGGCGCGCCCGACTTCATGTCAACGTTGGACGTGAACGAGCCCATCACCACAGGCGTGCCCGGGTTGATGATCTGGAGCAAGACGATGGCCGCAAGACCTTCAGCCGTCTGCTGTGCGATGGCGCCTGCGAGTGTCACCGGGGCCATGGCGCCGGCGAGAGTGAACGGTGTCACAAAAACCGGCTGGCCTCGTTTGGCGAGGCGCATTGCGCCATCGAGCATCGGCCAGTCATGTTTCAACGGCGAGGACGAATTGATGTTGGTGTACATCCGCGGCGTCGCCTCAAACTCCTCGTGCGTCAGGCCCGAGCCGATGCGCACCATCTCCATGGCGTCCTCGACCCGCTCCTTGCCGAGGCAGTAGGCATGGAGCACTTTGTCGGTGAGCAACGTCTTGTCGTAGATGCAGTCGAGGTGGCGCACCGAGGCGTGGATATCCACGGGCTCGACCGGGTAGCCACCCATCAGGTGGAGGCAGTTGAAGTGCTGCGACAGCTTCATCAAGTCACGGAAATCCTCGCGCGTCCCGGCGCGGCGTCCCCGATCGAGGTTTGAGGAGTTCGGTGGGCTTGAAACATTGCCGAACAGCATGTTGTTGCCGCCGAAGGTGACCTTGCGGTCCGGGTTACGCGG
>JBCBXF010000120.1:0-9639 GCA_039816705.1 Pseudomonadota bacterium
CTCGGAGAAAATATCCATGTCCTTGGTGAACTGGCGTGATTTCGCCCGGTTGCGCGAGTGCTGATAGATGCCGATCTCGGCCGAGTTGAGGTTCGTCACCCAGAGGTTCACCTCAAACTCGTCGTAGCGCGTTGTCACGCCTCGCGGATTTGCACGGGACGTTGTTTCCTCGGCATACGTTCCATCATCGGTCTGACGGTCCGTTTCCTTGTTCTTCTTCCTGGCCATGGGTGCCCCCGTCGCTCAGCCACACGTCGAATCAGCCAAACGATACCAAGGCGTTGGCTGCAAACGGGACGCAGGGTTCGCCTCCGTCCACAGAGAAATCCACAGGCGCCAGCGCTCACGCGGTGCTCACTTGGCAGGGGGTGTCCGCGCGCCGAAGATTGCAGAACCAACGCGGACATGGGTGGCGCCGAACTGGATGGCCGTTTCGTAGTCCGCGCTCATGCCCATGGAGAGCCCGGCCAGGCCATGACGCTCGGCCAACGTGGCGAGGAAGCCGAAGTGGATGGCCGCTGTATCGTCGATTGGCGGAATGCACATGAGGCCAGCCACATCGAGTTTCAGATCGTCGATGCAGTAACTGATGAAATCCGGTGCATCGCTTGGTGCAACGCCCGCCTTCTGCGGTTCAGCGCCTGTGTTGATCTGAATGAAGACTGGTAATTCGCGGTCGGCCTTTTCCATTTCGCTTCGCAGCGCCTTCGCAATCTTCTCACGGTCGACCGTGTGGATGACGTCGAAGAGTGCGACGGCATCTTTCGCCTTGTTGGACTGGAGCGGACCTATCAGGTGGAGTTCGGTGCCCGGAAAGTCCTCTCGTAGTGCGGGCCATTTGCCCTGCGCCTCCTGCACCCGATTTTCCCCGAACACGCGCTGGCCAGCTTCAAGAACCGGGCGGATGGCCGCGGCATCGAATGTTTTGGAAACGGCAATCAGCGTTACGTCTTGGGCGGCTCGGTCATAAGATTGGGCGGCGGTTGCCACGTCCGCATGGACGCGTGTCAGTCGATCGGTAGCGTCATCCACGGGCGCGACTCTCGGAATATTGGAACAGGATGTTGTGATGTTCGGTATCACGAAGAACCATGATCGACAGTGTGGACGTGCGTGTCGATAGAAACTGCGTTTGTCGGCCTGAGCACGGAGCAGCGCGTTTCATTGCCCAGACGGCTTTGCTGGTCTTGACCGGCTCCCGCAATCGCGCTCCAACCGCGCCGTCCGACAGGCTTGCAAACACATCATCGAGTTTGGTTCCATGAGCACGGCGACTTCTAACGAACGCTACAATGCGCCTGATCGGGAGCGGCACTGGCAATCCGTCTGGGCCGACGCTCGGACCTTTGAAGCCGATAACGGCACGGACAAGCCGAAATATTACGTGCTGGAGATGTTCCCATATCCCTCCGGGCGCATCCATATGGGCCACGTGCGCAATTACGCGATGGGCGATGTCGTCGCTCGATATCGCCGGGCGCGCGGCTTTAACGTGCTGCATCCTATGGGGTGGGATGCGTTCGGCATGCCCGCGGAAAATGCCGCGATGGAGCGCAAGACGCACCCTGGCACCTGGACCTACGAAAACATCGCGGTGATGCGCGATCAGCTGAAGTCCATGGGACTCTCGCTCGACTGGAGCCGGGAGTTTGCAACCTGCGATCCGGAGTACTACGCGCAGCAACAGCGGCTGTTCCTCGACATGCTGGATGCGGGACTCGCCTATCGCCGCAACGCGATGGTGAACTGGGACCCGGTTGACCAGACGGTGCTCGCCAACGAGCAGGTGATCGACGGCAAGGGCTGGCGATCCGGCGCGGACGTCGAGAAGCGAGAGCTCACTCAGTGGTTTTTCAAGATCACCGAGTTCGCGGACGAGCTTCTCGAGGCACTGGACGATCTTGATCGTTGGCCGGAGAAGGTGCGCCTGATGCAGGCGAACTGGATCGGGAAATCACGGGGGATCGATATCCCGTTTCACCGGACAGACGATGGCGATCCGATTCACTGTTACACGACGCGGCCCGATACGATCCGTGGCGCCAGCTTCATCGCGATATCGCCAGAGCATCCGGTTGCGCAATCACTCGCCGCTGATCATGCCGACATTGCCGACTTCATTGCTGAATGTCGCGCAATGGACACGACTGAGGCTGCGCTTGAGAAAGCGGAAAAACGCGGAATCGCTACCGGGCTGACCGTCGGCCATCCCGTGGATCCGGATCGAACGCTGCCCGTGTGGATCGGTAACTTCGTGCTGATGGATTACGGCACCGGAGCGGTCTTCGGTTGCCCGGCGCATGATCAGCGCGACCTCGACTTCGCACGAAAGTACGCTCTGCCTGTCGCAAACGCGTTCCGAATGCCTGGCAACAACGCCGAGGTTGCAGATGAGGCGCTGGCGCCCGCTAAGTCCGAGACCGTCGTCTATATTGATCACTTCGCAGGGATCACGACCGCGACCAGTCAGGAGGGGATCGACGCGACCATCGACTGGTTTGAAGCGAATGGCCTTGGTGTTGGTGAAACACGATATCGTCTGAGGGACTGGGGTGTATCCCGGCAGCGCTATTGGGGATGTCCAATCCCGGTGGTGCACTGCCCGAAGTGCGGTGTCGTACCCGAAAAGCGCGAGAACCTGCCGATTAAGTTACCGGACGATGTGACGTTCGATAAGCCCGGAAATCCGCTTGATCGACACGAGACATGGAAAGCTGTCGACTGCCCAGAATGCGGTGGGCCGGCGACCCGTGAGACTGACACGTTCGACACGTTCGTCGATTCGTCCTGGTACTTCGCGCGGTTCTGCTCACCGAAGGCCGAGGCTCCGGTGGAGCCGGACGCCGCAAACTACTGGCTGCCTGTTGACCAGTACATTGGTGGCATCGAGCACGCGATCCTGCACTTGCTCTATTCACGTTTCTTCACGCGGGCGATGAAACGAACCGGGCATCTCGATCTCGTTGAACCTTTTGCCGGGCTCTTCACCCAGGGCATGGTCAATCATGAGACGTACGGCTCGAAGGAAACCGGCTGGTACGCGCCAAGCGACGTGCGTCTCGAGGGCGAGGGTGCCGCACGTACCGCCATCGTGATCGAAACTGGCGCGTCCGTGCCGATCGGTGGCGTGGAGAAGATGTCGAAGTCGAAGCGCAACACGATCGACCCGACAGATATCATGGCGCACTACGGCGCGGACGTCGCGCGGTGGTTTATGCTGTCGGATTCACCGCCAGAGCGGGACGTGCAGTGGACGGAAGCCGGTGTTGAGGGCGCGTGGCGCTTCCAGCAACGCATCTGGCGGCTGATGGCTGACGCGATGCCGCGAGTTGGTGATGCACCCACAGATAAGCCAGACTCGCTGAGCGATGCGGCATTGGCGCTGCAAAAATCAGCGCACAAGGCGATCAGCAGTGTCAGCGAAGCGATCGAGACGCTGCGTTTCAACCGCGCTGTGGCGCATATCTATGAGTTCACCAACGTCGTCGCGGATACCTTGAAAGGGTCAAAACAGGGCGCATCCGGGTCAACTGAGGATGCGTCGTTCGCATGGGCCCTGCGTGACGCACTCGAGCGGCTCACTCATATGCTCGGGCCAATGATGCCGCATATCGCGGAAGAGTGCTGGGCGAGACTTGGTTACAACACTCTGCTTGCGGAAGCCGCGTGGCCGGATGTCGACCCAGCGTTGCTCGTTGACGATCTCATGACCATCGCCGTACAAGTCAACGGGAAACGGCGCGATGAGCTTGAGATCAGTCGCGATGCCGACAAGGCGGCTGTCGAAGCAGCCGCACTCAAGCTCGATGGAATTGTCCGTGCGCTTGACGGTCGCGATGTCAAAAAGGTCATCGTGGTCCCGCAGAGGATCGTCAATGTCGTCGCGTAGCACCTCAAAATCACGCGCCGCCCTCACGCGACGGACACTGCTGTTGTCCGGTATCGCGATCGGTGTTGCTGGCTGCGGCGGCTCGGGCTTTCAGCCGCTTTACGGTGTGACGGCGAGCGGTGGCGATCTCTCTACGACACTTGCAAGTGTCGATGTGGTGCCGATACCGGGCCGCGTTGGTCAACAGCTCCGCAACGAGCTCTTGTTCAAGCTTCAGGGTGGTAGCGGCAGTGTCGGTTCCGACTATGAGTTGCAGATCGCGATCCGTGAGAGCGTGCGCCAGATTATCCGGCAGCAGGATGGCGATTCGCAGGGGGAAACCTATCGCATCACGTCCGAGTTCCAATTGATCAGTGCTGCGGACAAATCGGTCGTCCTGAAAGGCGAGAACCACGCCCAGGCCGCCTATCGCAAGTTCGACTCGATCTACGCGAACCTGCGAGCGCGCCGTGATGCCGAGAACCGCGCGGCGAAAGACTCCGCCCGCGCAATCTCGACGCGGGTTGCGGCATTTCTCTCACGCGCCTCCTGACGCGGAACACGTTGTCGTCCGGTGGTTGCGATCAAGACAGCCGGCGTCGCCAAGGCGATCACTGCACCATCCGCCGACCACCAAGCTTTTCTGATTTATGGCCCCGACCAGGGGCTCGTCAGCGAACGCGGTAAACTCCTTGCAGCTACCCTGGCTTCCTTGAGTGGTTCCGCTGACGCGGCGGATATCCTCAGGCTTGATGAAGAGGATCTGGCAGGCGATCCGGATCGCCTTGCCGTCGAGTTGCGGACGGTCTCGATGTTTGGCGAAGCCAAGATCGTCCGCCTGCGGTTCGGACCGCGCGTCAATCCGGATCTGCTTGGAGACTTTCTCGATGGTGCACCGATCGAAGGCCGACTCATTGTCGAAGCCGGTGATCTGAAGAAGACCGCGAAACTTCGCAAGCTTTTCGAGGCGTCAAAACATGCGGCGGCGCTTCCCTGCTATAGCGACACACAACGCGGCCTTGATGCGCTCGTCGACGAGGTGATGGGAGCTGCGGGGCTTGCGATCGCTGCCGATGCCAAGGGTGTGCTGGTCTCAATGCTTGGCGCCGATCGTGCGCTTTCCCGCAATGAAGTTGAAAAGCTCGCACTCTATGCAGACGGACAGGAGCGCGTGCGTATCGACGACGTGCGGGCAGTCGTCGGCGACGCTTCAGAGATGGCGCTCGACCGGATCATTCGCGCCGCGTTCTCAGGCTATCCCGACGCAGCCATTCGTGAATACGACCGGGCCACCGCTGCCGGACAGCAGCCCCAAAGTGTTCTGCTTGCTCTCCAGCGCCACGTATTACGGCTGTTTCGCTATGTTGCGGCTCGCGATGCCGGGCGGTCGGCCGATACCGCGATGCGCCTGATGCGACCGCCGCTG
Organism: Pseudomonadota bacterium; assembly: GCA_039816705.1. Classification (GTDB taxonomy): domain Bacteria; phylum Pseudomonadota; class Alphaproteobacteria; order Rhizobiales; family CALHAX01; genus CALHAX01. The sequence goes on from JBCBXF010000120.1 coordinate 5,295, forward strand.
TTCGGTGCGGACCGAGACGCCTTTCTGCGCCAGGCCAACGCGTGGTCAATGGTGCGGCTCGACGCACTCAGGGACGCTATTGCCCGCGCGGTGCGGCTTGGGCGGACAGACGCCACGCTCGAAGATGCTGAGGCGGCCCGGCTGCTTTTGAGTATCGGACAAGCCGCGGCACGGCGGTGATACAGCTTCAGCCTTTTCCGAGAAGGCGATTGCGAATGTATTCGAGCTGATCGTAATTGCCGAACTGGATTGAGAGCATTCCAGTCTCACCAGAGCCCGCCTTGATGTCGACTTTGAGCCCAAGGGCGTCGGCCAGCTCTTTTTCGCATGCGCGGGTGTCGGCGTCTTTCTCCTTTTTTGCGACGCGGGTGCTTCCCGTGCGGGCGGCCTTACCCTGCACCAGTGTCTCGACATCGCGGACGCTCAGCTCCTTCGCGACGATTGTATCCGCCAGGCGTTCCGCATCGGTTCGCCCTATCAGCGGGCGGGCATGGCCAGCTGAAATGCGCCCGTCACGGACGTAACCGAGCACCTTTTCCGGCAGCTTCAGGAGACGGATTGTATTGGCAAGGTGGCTTCTGCTCTTCCCGATGACCTGGGAGAGATCTTCCTGCGTGTAGTTGTAGCGCTCCATCAACTCAGCGTAGCCGTTTGCCTCCTCCACGATATTGAGGTCTGCACGTTGGACGTTCTCGATGATCGCAAGCTCGAGAACTTCTCGATCCGACAGAACCCGCACGATCACCGGGATCGTGTGGAGACCAGCGCGTTGTGCTGCACGCCATCGCCGTTCGCCGGCGACAATCTCGAAACCCTCGCCCTCGGCGGCGGACGGGCGCACGATGAGCGGCTGCACAAGCCCCTTTTCCTTGAGGGACGCGGCGAGTTCGCTCAGCTCGGTTTCAGGGAAGGTGCGTCGCGGATTGAGGGGGCTCGGGTTGACCAGATCGATCGGGACAACCCGCTGCTCCCCTTCCGGCGGCAGAGACGTCGGTGCATTGGCAGGCTCACCAATCAGCGAAGCAAGCCCGCGCCCCAGACGTCCGTTCTGTGCTGTTGCCGCCATCGTGTCCCCCTCGATTGCGTGGCCGTGTCGTTCTGTCGTGTTACGCGGCCGTCAGCTGGCGTTCGCGTTCTATGATCTCACTCGCAAGCCGGATGTAGGCCTGACTGCCGGTTGATTTGTGATCGTAGAGTAGAATGGGTTTGCCGTGCGATGGCGCCTCGGCGATGCGAACGTTGCGTGGGATGACCGCACTATAGACTTTCTGTCCGAAGAAGCGGCGGACCTCGGTCGCGACTTCTTCCGAGAAGTTCGTTCGCGCGTCATGCATCGTGAGAACGACGCCCTGAATATCCAGGCGCGGGTTCAATGTGGTGCGCACACCCTCAATTGTTTCTCGTAATTGCGAGATACCCTCAAGCGCGAAGAACTCGCATTGAACCGGCACCAGCACAGAGTGGGCCGCGACCAGCGCGTTCAAAGTCAGTGCGTTTAGTGAGGGCGGGCAGTCGATGAGGATGTAGGTGTAGGGCGGGCGGCCATCTATGCCTTGCGAGGCGGCGAGTGTCGCGATTGCGTCGCGCAGCCGGAAGTTGCGGTTCTGCTCGTGGAGGATCTCGCTTTCCAAACCCACGAGATCGGCGTTGGCCGTCACGATGGCGAGGCCCGGAACAGCGGTTGGAAGCGCCGCTTCAGCAAGACCTGCCTTGCCTGCAAGGATATCGAATGAGGTGATCTTGCGGAGCGGCTCGGCAATTCCGAGACCGGTGCTCGCATTGCCCTGTGGGTCAAGATCGAGAACGAGCACACGCTCGCCAATGGCTGCGAGTGCCGTACCGAGATTTATGGCCGTGGTGGTTTTGCCGACACCACCCTTCTGATTGGCTACGGCGAGGACGCGAATGGCATCCCGTCCAGGTTGTAGCGTCATCATTGCCTCCTGTTGCGGTCGCTCGCGCAAACCTCAGCGCCGCGACAAAGAAGTGATCTCAAGAACGCAGCTCGTTGGCTCAACGCGACTGACATGACGGACAGCGTCGAAAACCCAATGCTGATTGGCTTCCGCAATCTCAGCGTCGACGTTACGCCCCTTCGGAAAGAGCAACGTGGCACCTTGGCCGGCTGCACGCTCCGTGTACCTGAAGAGATCCGACAGTGGCGCAAGTGCCCGCGCCGTTACGATGTCGACCGCTGCAATCCTACGCTGCGTCGCCTCACTTTCAATTCGCGACGCGCTTATTTCCACAGAGGTCGCGGTGGTCGCGCGCGCCTGATGTAAGAACGCGGCTTTCCGGCCACTGCTTTCAACCAGCAGGACCGATGCGGCGCGTCGATCATCGGCTCCAAGGATGGCAAGTACGAAACCGGGCAGGCCAGCGCCGGACCCGAGGTCAGCCCATGAGCGGCCCTCCTTTGCAAAGCTGAGAAGTTGCGCCGAATCGAGGACGTGCCGGTTCCAGAAATGTTGGATCGTCGTCGGAGCGACCAGGTTGGTCGTGCGTTGCCACCGTTCAAGAGCTTGCGCATACCGGATCAAACGATCGAGTGTTTCACGTGAAACATCAACGATCTCCCGCAATGCAATGACATCACAAGCCGTTGGTGTCACGCCGTGGCCCGACGGGACGTGCCGACGCGCTGCCGACGCCGTAATGCCGTGATGATCAGCATGATCGCAGCCGGGGTGATCCCATCAATACGCCGCGCCTCCGCTATGGATGAAGGCTGACGGGCTTTGAGCTTTTCCTGCATTTCATTGGATAGCCCAGGGATACCTTCGTATGAGAAGCCGGACGGAATGCGTGTCTGCTCCTCCTCTGACAGCGCGAGCGCATCAGCGTCCTGGCGCGCCACATACACTGCGTAGCGTGCGTCCGTGGCAACCTGCGCCATAGTCGGCTCTGCAATATCTCCGAGTTCCGGCCAGACCCGGACGAGATCGCTGACATGCACTTCCGGAAACGCTAGCAGATCGAAGGCGGTGCGGCGTTTGCCATCCCGGTTGAGGTTGATCCCGTATGCACGGGCAGCATCAGGCGTCAGCGAGCGCTCCTTGAGAAGGCCCACGGTATGCGCGAGATCCTGGCGCCTGGCAGCGAAGCGTGCCTGGCGATCGGCACCAACGCACCCAAGCTCGATTGCCGTTGGCGTGAGACGCTGATCGGCATTGTCCGCGCGCAGTCGCAACCGATACTCAGCGCGTGAGGTGAACATCCGATACGGCTCGGTGACGCCTCGCGTCACGAGGTCATCGATCATAACGCCAGTGTAGCCTTCAGACCGCGAGATCTCGAACGGTGATCGTTTTCCATCTGCGTGTCTGACGGCATTGATCCCAGCGACCAACCCTTGAGCTGCCGCCTCCTCATAACCCGTCGTCCCATTGATCTGTCCGGCCAGAAACAACCCGGGAAGCACTTTGAGGCCCAGCCCAGTATTCAGCGAACGGGGATCGACGAAGTCGTACTCAATTGCATAGCCGGGACGCAGTATCTCCGCGCATTCGAGGCCAGGAATCGTTTTCAGGATCATCTCCTGCACGTCTTGCGGCAGCGAGGTCGAAATCCCGTTGGGATAAACGGTGTGATCATCCAGACCTTCAGGCTCAAGGAAAATCTGGTGCGCCGTGCGATCTGGAAAGCGCACAATCTTATCTTCGACAGACGGACAGTATCGCGGACCAATGCCCCCGATTTGCCCAGAGTACATCGCCGAGCGAGACAGGTTCTCTCGGATAACGTCATGGGTTGCCGTGTTCGTGAAGGTGATGGCGCACGCGACCTGCGGGACCGTGATACGGTCCGTCATGAAGGAGAACGGCGTTTGCGGATCGTCGCCTTTCTGGAGGTCGAGCCCAGACCAATCGATCGTGCGGCCATCCAGGCGTGGTGGCGTTCCGGTCTTGAGCCGTCCCATACCCAACCCAAGCGCGTAAAGTCGCTGCGATAATGCAATGGCCGGCGCTTCACCTGAGCGGCCGGCCGGGATACGCTGATCGCCAATATGGATCAAGCCATCAAGGAACGTGCCCGTGGTGAGCACAATCGCGGGCGCGAAAAACTGTGCCCCGCACGCAAGCTCGATCCCTGTAGCGTGGCCATCGTGCGTCATAACATCGGCTACTTCGCCCTCACGTACCGTGAGGTCCGTCTGCGCGCGGATCATCTCTTGGACCGCTGTGCGGTATAGTTTGCGATCGGCTTGCGCGCGTGGTCCCTGCACTGCGGGACCCTTCGACCGGTTGAGCATACGAAACTGAATACCGGCAGCGTCGGCCGCGCGGACGTGCCTGGCCACGCACACGTTCAAGACCGTTGGAGAGATGTCCTGCAATCCGGCAAT
>JBCBXF010000121.1:0-9619 GCA_039816705.1 Pseudomonadota bacterium
CTGCCGCTCTATTCCTTCCTGCGCAGCGAAGCAAAAAGGAAAGAATAGAGCGGCAGAGAGTCCATTTTTCAATCTGACGAAGGTGTTCAAGGGCCATTTTTTCTGAGACGCGCAGTGCGTCCGAGAAGTGCGTTCGAATGTGACCAAGATAGATCTCACGCTCACGATTGAGCGCATTCGTGACCCTTTGCGGTTGTGCGAGCGCTTTGTGAAGCCTTGCGGTGAGAGCGAGGCTTGGGGCTTCACATGTCGTGACGTCGAGCTTGTTGAGTTTACATATGTGCAGAGCGTCTCCGAGATGCCTGGCCGCTTCGTTGGGTTGCTTGAGTTCCAGCAGTGCTGCGCCTGCAAACCGATGAATGGCAGCGGTGTCTGGCGGGTGAATGACGCCTCCTTTTTCAGCTTTCCTCAGGTGATCGAGGGCGAGCTGATAGGCATCTCGGTAACGTTGTTCGCTGTACAGGGCGTCAATTCGGGAAAGTGCAGCGGCAGCTTTTGCTCGTTTGGAATGCTGTTCGGCTGTGGCCAGTGTCGCCGGAGCTATTTGGAAAGCCATAAAGATGGCCAAGATGGCGGCAATGCGTTGCGCACGCCCCATGGTTATCGTGTGCTTGGCTCCCGCACTCCTTGCTTTGAACGTGTCAAACAGCTTTCGTGTCATGATGTGGATCGCACGGACTTAGACCCCTCAAAAAAATGCCTGCAGCCCTGTCTGTGCCCGCCCCAAGATCAGAGCGTGGACGTCGTGGGTTCCTTCGTAGGTGTTGACGGTCTCGAGGTTCATGGTGTGGCGGATGACGTGGTACTCGTCGGAAATCCCGTTGCCGCCATGCATGTCGCGGGCATGGCGGGCGACATCGAGGGCCTTGCCGCAGTTGTTGCGCTTCATCAGTGAAATCGCTTCCGGGAGCACGCGACCTTCGTCCATCATCTGGCCGACGCGCAGAGCACCCTGCAGGCCGAGAGTGATCTCGGTTTGCATGTCGGCGAGCTTCTTCTGAACAAGTTGTGTCTGGGCGAGCGGGCGGCCGAACTGGTGGCGATCCAGTGTGTACTGCCGGGCGGCGTGCCAGCAGAATTCCGCCGCGCCCATTGTGCCCCAGGCGATGCCGTAGCGGGCACGGTTGAGGCAGCCGAACGGACCTTTCAGACCCTTGACGTGGGGGAGGAGGTTTTCGTCCGGCACCAAACAGTCGTCGAGCACGATCTCACCGGTGACCGAGGCACGGAGGGAAAACTTCCCCTCGATGGTCGGGGTCGAGAAGCCGTCCATGCCGCGCTCGACGATGAAGCCGCGGATCACGTTCTTGCCGGTCTCATCGTCGGCGACTTTTGCCCACACGACTGCAACGTCCGCGACAGGCGCATTCGAGATCCACATCTTTGCGCCGTTGAGCTTCCAGCCGCCGTCAACTTTTGTGGCGCGTGTTTTCATGCCCGCCGGGTCAGAGCCTGCGTCGGGTTCCGTCAGGCCGAAGCAGCCGATGAATTCACCACTGGCGAGTTTGGGGAGGAAGCGGGCGTGCTGATCCGGCGTGCCGTAGGCGTGGATCGGGTGAATAACGAGGGAGGACTGCACGCTCATGGCCGAGCGATAACCACTGTCGACGCGCTCGATCTCGCGGGCGACGAGGCCGTAGGACACGTAGCCTTGCGCGCTGCCACCATGCTCCTCGGGCAAAGCCACGCCGAGCAGGCCCATTTCGCCCATTTCGCGCATGATGTCGGTGTCGAACGTTTCGTTGCGAAAAGCCTCTTTTACGCGCGGCATCAGCTTGTCGTCGGCGAACTGGCGCGCGGCGTCGCGGATCATCCGCTGCTCTTCGCTGAGTTGGGCGTCGAGATCGAACGGGTCGGCCCAATCGAATGCGGCTGGTGCGGCGGTGATGCTCGTTTCTGGCTTGTTCATGTCGGAGTTCCTCGTGAACGGTTCTCACAAACGTGCCTGATGCGCTGCGCCTCTGCAACGGGGCGCTGTGTTCGTCATTCAGGCGGTCGCGGTTGTCGTTACCTTCAGCGCGAAGGCATAAGCCAGCGCCACCTCGTGCAGACGCTCGAAGCGCCCGGATGCGCCGCCGTGTCCTGCATCCATGTTGGTCTTGAGCAGGATTGTCGCATCGGAGGTATTGTTTGCGCGCAATCGCGCCACCCATTTGGCGGGTTCCCAATAGGTGACGCGGGGATCGGTGAGACCGGCGAGTGCGAGAATGTGCGGATAGGCCTGTGCGCTCACGTTTTCATACGGGGCGTACGCTGCAATGTCCGCGTAGGCGTCCGCGCTTTCGATTGGGTTGCCCCACTCGGGCCACTCAGGCGGCGTGAGCGGTAGCGTGTCATCGAGGATGGTTGTCAGCGCATCGACGAACGGAACCTCGGCCACGATGCCCGCAAACAGCTCGGGCGCCATGTTTGCGACGGCACCGACCAGCAGACCGCCGGCCGATCCGCCATGGGCAACAATGCCGCCCTTGCTCGAGAATTTCTCCGCAATCAGATGTTCACCCGCGGAGATGAAATCACGGAACGTGTTCATTTTTTCGCGGCGCTTGCCGGCAGTGTACCAACGGTGTCCTTTTTCCCGCCCGCCGCGGATGTGCGCGATGGCATAGACGAACCCGCGGTCAACGAGGCTCAGACGATTCGTTGAAAACCCAGCCGGCATCGAGATGCCATAGGAGCCGTAGCCATAGAGCAGCAGCGGTGCCGACCCGTCGAGGGGCGTATCCTTGCGATAGAGCAGTGATATGGGGACGGTCTCGCCGTCGTGAGCCGGGGCCATCAGTCTGCGCGTCACGTATTGTGATGGGTCATGTCCGCTTGGAACTTCCTGGGTCTTGCGGAGAGTGCGCGCGCGGGTCTCCATATCGTAGTCGAAGACTTGCGATGGGGTGGTCATGGAGGAATATGTGAAACGGATGCGCGTCGTATCGAACTCATAGCCGCCACCGAGGCCAAGGCTGTAAGCCTCTTCGTCAAACGCGATTTCGTGCGTCTCGCCGTCGGATGTCCGTGTAATGACAATGCGCGGTAAGCCGTTCTCGCGCTCGAGCCGCACGAGGTGATCGGCATAGGGCGTGATGCCGAGGATAAGGCGACCGGCGCGGTGCGGCTCGATCTCCTTCCAGTTTTCTATCTCCGGTGCGCTTACGGGTGCTTCGCAGACTTTGAAGTCTTCAGCGCCGCCGCGATTGGTGCGGATGATCAGACGATCGCCCTGCTGGTCCACGTCGTATTCGTGGGCGTCTTCGCGGGCGGCGACGAGGCGGGGGATCGTTTCAGGCTCCGCTGCATCGATGAGCCAGACTTCGGATGTTTCGTGGGTGTGCGTTTCGATCAGGATCAGATCGCCGCTCTGGGTCGCGCCGACGCCTGCGAAAAATCCGGGGTCTTTTTCTTCGTAGACGAGCACATCCGCACTGGTGTCGGTGCCGAGCGTGTGGCGGTAGATCGCGTGCGGGCGATGGTTTTCATCAAGACGTGTGTAGAAAAGCGTGGTGCTGTTCTTTGCCCAAACCGCGCTGCCGCCGGTGTCAGGAATTTGGTCGGCGAGATCTTCTCCGGTCGTGAGGTCGCGGATGCGCAACGTGTAGTATTCAGAGCCTGTGGTATCCGTGCCGTACGCCATGAAGCGGTGGTCAGGGCTGTGGTCTGCGCCGCCGAGGGAGAAATAAGCAAGGCCCGCGCCCATGGCGTTGCCGTCGAGCAGAACATTCTCGGTGTCGTCGCTATCCGCAGCCCCGGTTGGGCGGCGGCAGATGCGCGGATATTCGCCGCCTGTGACATAGCTCGCGTAGTACGCCCACGAACCATCCGGGGACGGGACGGAGGAATCGTCCTGCTTGATCCGGCCCTTCATCTCCTCGAACAATGCGGTCTGCTGATCCTGCGTTGGCGCCATCTCTGCCGCGGTGTGCGCATTCTCGGCTTCGAGGTAGTCGCGGATGTCGCCTGGCAGCGCTGATGGATCGCGCATGACCTCTTGCCAATTGTCGGCGCGCAACCAAGCGTAGGGATCAGAGCGTGTTATGCCGTGATGAACTGTTTCGTGCGGGCGCCGTTGAGCAAGAGGTGGTGTCGTCATTGATGTTTGGTCCTGACATGCAACACGCACACGCCTCGGCATGCACGTCATCTAAAGATCGTCGAAGTCGCAATGCGGTCGCGTCAGCCGACTTCCGGCTCGAACGTTAGGGCGACGCCGTTCATGCAGTAGCGTAAGCCGGTTGGCCGTGGGCCGTCGGGAAAGACATGCCCGAGGTGCGAGTCACAACTTGCACAACGGATCTCAGTGCGGGTCTGAAACCAGCTTCGATCGGTGTGCTCGCTCACAGCATCCGGTGTGATCGGTGAAGTAAAGCTCGGCCAACCCGTACCGCTGTCGAACTTCGCGTCGGTCGCAAACAACGGTGCGCCGCAACACACGCAATCAAACCTCCCCGGCTGCGTGACGTGATTGTAGGGATGCGAGTGCGGTGGCTCCGTGCCATGCTCGCGTGTCACTCGATACGCCTCGGGCGAGAGTTGGGCGCGCCATTCGGTTTCCGACTTCTCAATCTTCGGCGCAGTGGTCGTGTCGCTCGGCATTTCAGGCTCCATCAGTACGGGGTGCTGCCGTGATGTGGGGGCCATCACGGGCTTCGTAAAGTCCGGGCTCGCCCATCTCGATCCGTCGCCGAGCTTGAACCCTGCCTGAATATGCTCCACAGACGTGCGACCAGTCGGCGCTCCGGCTCATCCATCTTGATGCGCCTGCTCGCATCGGCATGACAAAGAAGTGACGACTTCATGCGCACGCTCAGTCTCGGCATCGTTCTTTTCAGCTTCTGGCTGCTGCTATCCGGCTATTACACGCCGTTTCTGGTCGGTATGGGCGCCGCGGCGTCAGCGCTCTGCGTTTGGATCGCGCGGCGGATGGGTCTGGTAGATGTCGAGGGGCATCCGGTGCAACTTGCGCTCGGGGCCGTGACGTTCTTTCCATGGCTGATCGTTGAAATATTCAAGTCGTCCTTGTCCGTGGCGCTCCTCGTGCTCAAAGGACCATCGGCAATTGCCCCCAATCTCATCAAGGTCAAGGCGGGGCAAACCAGTCAGGTCGGGATCAATGTTTATGGCAACGCGATCACGTTAACGCCGGGGACGATCACGGTAGACGTCGACGGTGATGACTTCACCGTTCACGCGTTGACGCATGAGACTGCCGCTGATCTCGAAAGCGGCGTGATGGACCGACGGGTACAGCGGATGGAGCGTGGGCTGTGATTTATGTGGCGGCGGCACTCGCTCTGCTTGTGGCGATGACGCTCGCAGTCGTCCGTGCGTTGCTCGGGCCGACCGTGTTTGATCGGGTACTGGCCGGCAACGCCATCGGCGTGCTGGCCATTCTCCTGTTGTGCGTTTTCGGCTTTCTTACCGAGCGTCCGGAGTTTTTGGACATCGGGATTACATACGGCCTGCTCAATCTGATCGGTACGCTCGCAGTGCTGAAGTTCTGGAAGTACGGAGATCTGGCTCACGACGATGCCGCGCAGCAGGATCGTGGGGTCTCGTAATGGTGGAGATGGTCAGTTGGATCAGTGCTCTGCTCGTCGGTGCCGGATCTGTCATCGTTGTGATTGGTGCTCTTGGCCTGGTGCGCATGCCGGATGTGTTTACCCGGATGCATGCGAGCGGCATGATTGAGACGATGGGCGCAACGCTGATGCTAAGCGGGATGGCCCTGACGGCGGGCTGGTCGCTTGTCACGCTCAAGCTTTTGGTGTTGTGGGCGCTCTTTATCTTCACGGGGCCTGTCGCCGGGCACGCATTGGCCCGCGCCGCGCTCTATGCCGGTGTTCGGCCTTATCTGCGTGACAAGGAACAGATTGCCCGCGTGCCGCAGCGCTACGGCCTGATGCCGCCGCCGGGCGATGAGCGCTGAGCCATGGAAGCCTTGATCAACATGGTGCTGCTGACGCTGATGGCGATCGTCACCGTCGGCATCATTCGCATGAAAAGCCTGTTCGGCGTCGTTATTCTTGCGGGGATTTACTCATTCCTGATGGCCAGCGTGATGGTCGCGCTCGATGCGGTTGACGTCGCGATGACCGAGGCATCTGTCGGCGCCGGGATTTCTACGGTGCTGTTTCTCGCTGCGCTCTATATGGTCGGCAAGGATGACGTGCCATCTGCCCGTTCTCCCTATGTGGCTTTGGCCCTTGCCGTCGTGGTTGGTGCGGCGCTGGTCTATGGGACCATCGATCTTCCGCCGTTTGGCGCGGCCGATACGCCGCCCAATCAGCACGTTGCGCCATTTTATCTCCAAAACTCGATCCCGCAGACCACGGTGCCGAACGTCGTCACGTCGGTGCTTGCGAGCTATCGCGGTTTCGACACCTTTGGGGAGACGGTGGTCGTGTTCACGGCCGGGCTTGGCGTGCTTCTCCTGCTGCGGGGCAGACCGAAACCGCGCGAGGCGACGGTCGCGAAAGATGATCAAGAGGTCTTGGCCAATGATGCCAGGACACCTGGCAGGGAGGATCGTGCATGAAGCTCGATCTGATCCTGCGTGTCACGACAAAGCTGATCCTGCCATTCATGCTGCTGTTTGCGCTTTATGTGCAACTGCATGGTGATTTTGGACCGGGTGGCGGGTTTCAGGCCGGCGTGATCGCTGCGGGGATGATTATTCTTTATTCTCTCGTGTTTGGCCTGCGTGCCGCGCAACGCGTCATCCCCATGTCTGTTGTGATGCGCGCGATCCCGCTCGGCGTCCTGATTTATCTTGGTGTTGGCGTGGTCGCGATGATGAAGGGTGGCGCTTTTCTGAACTATTCGACGCTGGCGTCGCATGCCGAGCACGGCCAACACACGGGTATCCTGCTGGTTGAGCTCGGGGTGCTGGTCACCGTCGCCTCGACGATGGTTGGCATATTCTACGCTTTTGTGGAGCGCGGACGATGAGCCCGGCGCTCGAAGCGCTGGTCGCCAGCTACAATCACTGGATCACGATCTTCTTGATGGTGGCGGGGCTTTATACCGTCATTGCCAAAGACAACATGATCAAGAAGCTGGTTGGCCTCTCGTTGTTTCAGACGTCCGTCTATCTGCTTTATCTCTCTCCGGGGAAAATCCTCGGTGGCACGGCACCGATCATCGCGCCCGAGTTCGACGTTTATTCGAATCCGCTCCCACACGTTCTCATCCTGACTGCGATCGTGGTGGGCATCGCAACCATTGCGCTCGGTCTCGCGTTGGTTGTGCGCATTCACGAGGCGTATGGCACGATCGAGGAAGATCAAGTGTTCGCTGCGGGCGACAACGAGTGATGCTGCGCGCTGTTGGGTCAGACGTCGCGTTCACCGTGCTTTCGCTTGCCGATCAATTGCCCGGTTTGCAGATCGTTGTGCCGCTCGTCGGCGCAATCGTTTGTGCTTTTCTTCGGCGTGGTACGGTGGCGTGGGTCGTGGCGACGATCACGACGTTTGCGCTGCCGGTCATTGCGTTTGGTCTCCTGCGTGAGGTGCAGGCCAACGGCGTTGTCTCCTATCGCATGGGGGGATGGGCGCCGCCGTTTGGCATCGAGTTTCGAATTGATCTGCTCAATGCCTACGTATTGCTGCTCATCACGAGCATCAGCGCGGTGGTCATCCCGTTTGCCAAAAAGAGTGTTGCCGTCGAGATCGACAGCGACAAGCATGCGTGGACGTATGCGCTTTATCTCCTCTGCCTCGCTGGCCTTATCGGCATGGCGATCACGGGTGACGCATTCAACATTTTCGTGTTCATGGAAGTGTCGTCGCTTGCGGCGTACATCCTGATTGCGCTTGGCACGCATCGTCTCGCGCTGCTGTCCGCATATCAGTACCTCGTGCTCGGGACGATCGGCGCGACGTTCTATGTCATCGGCATCGGGTTCCTCTATTCGCTGACGGGGACACTCAATCTCGCCGATATGACGTCGCGGATGGCGGAGCTTAATCTACTCGATCCGCCGTCGGCCTCGCTTCTAGCGGCGCTCGCTTTTATCTTCGTCGGCCTTGCACTCAAGCTCGCGCTCTTTCCCCTTCACGCGTGGCTTCCTGGCGCTTACGCGCATGCGCCTTCGTTCATCACGGTATTTCTTGCGGCTACTGCGACGAAGGTGGCGGTCTATCTACTCGTGCGGTTTCTCTACACGGTCTTTCCGGCAGGGTTGGCTCTCGGTGACGTGCCACTGCGCGAGATCGTCCTCGCGCTTTCGGTCGCCGCGATGATTGGCGCGTCGCTCGTTGCCGTGTTTCAAGACAACCTCAAACGGATGCTTGCGTACTCCTCCGTTGCGCAAGTGGGATACATGACGCTCGGCATGGCGCTCGCAAATGAAGCGGGTCTCGCGGGCGGGCTGGTGCATCTGTTCAATCACGCCATCACCAAATCGCTGCTGTTTGTTGCAGTCGGTGCAGCGCTTTATCGGATGCACTCTTGCCGGATCGAAGACTGGTCCGGACTTGCGAGGAAGATGCCGTTCACGATGGCGGCATTTGCGATTGGCGGGCTCAGCATGGTCGGGGTGCCGGGAACGGCGGGATTTATCACGAAGTGGAACCTGGCAATCGGTGCGCTGGAGCTCGGTCATTGGTGGTTGGTCGGGCTGATCATGCTCTCGTCGTTCATCGCGTTCTTTTATATCGGGCGGGTCGTCGAACTCGCCTGGATGCGCGCGCCAGTGAGCGATCTGGATGACGCACGGCCGCCGCCGCTCAGTATGACAATCACGATGCTTGCGCTGGCGATTGGCGTGCTCTGGTTCGGTTTCGAGACGACCTTCAGTCTTGAACTGGCGCGCGATGCGGCGCGCTATCTGCTCGCGCGCGGAGCTCTGTGATGATCGATGCCGCACCCACGACACTGATGGTCGCTGCAATGGTGATCCCGTTGCTCGGGGCCATTGGAATTCTGGTGTTCGGAGAGAGCCAACGCAACATGCGGGAGGCGGTGACGCTTCTCACCGCGGGCATTACCTTTTTCGTCGTGCTTTCGCTGCTCGGGCAGGTGCTCGAGGGCGCACGGCCGATACTGACGGTGCTTACGCTGGAAGCGGGCTTGTCCTTCCGCTTCGCCGTCGAGCCGCTCGGCATGCTCTTCGCAGTCATTGCGTCCGGGCTTTGGATCGTGAACTCGATTTATTCGATCGGCTACATGCGCAGCAACAAGGAGCCGCGCCAGACGACATTTTATATCTGCTTTGCGATCGCAATTTCCTCCACGCTTGGGATCGCCTTCGCCGGCAATCTCGTAACGCTGTTTCTGTTCTATGAAATCCTCACGCTTTCGACTTATCCGCTGGTGACGCACAAAGGTGACGCAACGGCGATCGCGGGCGGGCGCGTGTATATTCTCGTCCTTCTCGGGACGTCGATGATCCTGCTGCTGCCGGCGGTGATCTGGACCTATGTGATCGCGGGTACGACGTACTTTACCGATGGTGGAATTCTGGCGGGCAAGACGAGCGCGGCGGTCACCGGTGTGTTGCTCGCACTCTTTGTGTTCGGCATCGGGAAGGCGGCACTGATGCCCGGGCATTTCTGGCTGCCGTCAGCGATGGTGGCGCCAACACAATCGTTGAGCCGATCCAGAGATTTCGCACAGTCTGCGATGTCAC
>JBCBXF010000122.1:0-9588 GCA_039816705.1 Pseudomonadota bacterium
GCCATGGATTTTTATCCTTCGCTACGACTGTGCCCGAACGAGACGGTGTCTGCGGAACTCGACACACTTGGCTTGCGCTTATGACGCTGCGGTCTTCGCCGGCTCGATATGGCGCGCAGGTTCGGGCGATGCGTCCGGCTTACGCGCATCGCTCGCGCGGCGCCGCGGCTGGTCGCCCGCGCGTTCGAGATCGGCCACGCGTTCCAAATCTGACGAAATCTGTTGCAGCAACCCGCTTCTCGCCATGTCATAGCCAAGTTCGAGCGCGCTTGCGAAACCCGTTTCATCCGTGCCGCCGTGGCTTTTGATCACGATACCGTTCAGGCCGAGGAAGACGCCACCATTCAGCCGACGCGGATCCATCTTTTTCTTCAGATACGCGAAGCCGCCCTGCGCGAGGAAAGCCCCGATCCGGGTCAGCCACGTGCGTGTCATTGCTGCACGGAGATAAGAGGCGATCTGGCGGGCGGTGCCTTCGGCGGTCTTCAGCGCGATGTTGCCTGAAAACCCTTCGGTGACGATGACGTCTGCCGCGCCGTGTCCAATCTGGTCGCCCTCGATGAAACCCTTGTGGTCAATCGCGAGACCGCTTTCGCGGAGCCACGTGTTCGCGGCCTTCACTTGGTCGAGGCCCTTGACCTCTTCCTCGCCGATGTTGAGCAGCCCGACGCGCGGACGCTCAAGGCGGAACAGTGCGCGTGCCATCGCGGCGCCCATCAGTGCGAATTCGCTGAGCTGACGGGACGTCGCGCCGACATTCGCACCGACATCGAGAACAATGCATTCACTCGCGACGGTCGGCCAGATGGCCGCGATGGCCGGCCTGTCGATGCCACGGAGTGTCTTCAGGCAGAATTTTGACATCGCCATCAACGCGCCGGTGTTGCCTGCGGAAACGGCGACATCCGCCTCACCGTCCTTCACCGCCTGGATCGCCAGCCACATGCTCGATGTTCTTCGCCCCTGACGCAGCGCCTGGGAAGGTTTCGCGTCCATGGCGATTGCCACATCGGTGTGGATGATCGTAGCGCGTCGGGCGAGATCCCTGTGGCGCGAGAGTGCAGAACGGATCTGGGCTTCATCGCCGTAAAAGCGGAATGCGGCATCCGGGCGTCTCCGCGCGATGATTGCCGCGCCACCGACTGTGATGATCGGCCCTGCATCACCGCCCATTGCATCGACCGCTATGACCAGCGATGTCGCCATGCCGTGTTTGTCCTGTCGAGATCAGCCAAATGCCGCCGGTCGCGCAGCGCTGCATGGGTCGCTGCCGCATCACGTCCGTCGGTCGCGGCGGACCATACAGCGAACCGACGCACTTACAAGATTTTGTGAAGCCCGGGTTTACGCGCCGATGAACGCTGCAAGCGCGGGATCACGCCACCTCAGTTGAGTGGATCGGTTTTCCCGACCAGTCCGGACAAGGCAGCAAAGGGATGGGCTGCAGCGCGCTCTTGCGCGGTTTCGGTCGAAATCTCGCCGAAGGCCGCGTCGGCTGCCCTCGGGTGGGGATCAATCGCAACAGCCAACGTTTCATAGGCGAGAGCGCCGATATGAAGGCGATCGTCCACAATCGGGAGTGGATCCGGCGTCTGGTCATCCACTTCCGCTTCCCGTCCACGCTCGGCATCCCACCGCGCGATCTGCCGCTCTGGCCAGAATTCCGCAGGCACCGTCTCATTGATCGCGACATCCATGCGTTCCAGCGTAATAACGCACGTCTGCTGCAGTGCAGCCGTTAGAGTCATCGTCCCCGACATACGACCGGATTTGCCGGTGCCCGGCGCGAGCTCCACCTGCGCTTCGACGTGCGAAATGGCATCGACGCCAAGAACCTTTGCCAGCTCGGGCAAACTTTCACGCGGCGCGATGATCTTGCGCTGCAAGCCGTCCCCGACCGTGCCAACGCGCACCTGCCAGTCTTTGGCGTCAAACGGCGCAGGAACGCTGTCGACGTCAAGGAGGACGGCAAGCGGGTCAACGTTGCGATCTGCATTGTCGGCAGCGTCGGTCATTGCGCGAGCCCAGCCTGTTTTTTCTCGGCGCCAAATTGCGGGCCACCAAGCGATGGAAAACTGATGTTGCCGTCACCCGTCACCACCTCATCGTCGATGTCGTCGAGATGGAGCACGGCCTGGCGTACATATCCGGAAAGCGCACGCACTTCGGTCTCTTCGGCGCGGCTTTCGTCGCCGTAGACGTTGCGCGCGAGGGCTGCGCTCAGCGCTTGGTTGATCGCTGCCCCATCCGCTTCTCGCAACGCCTGGCCGTAGGCGTTGATCCGGCCATACAAACCTTCGCTGGTTTTTCGCATCTTCTTCGGCACGGTGGTGTCTCCGACCCCCATCTCGCGCATCTCGTCATCCATGTCGCGGAAGAAGCGTTCGATGAGATCGCGGCCGACCGTTTCCGTTGCCTTGGCCGTACCGAGGCGTTCTAGGACGGTGAAGATGTGGACGCAGATCATCTCGAAGCGGCCGGCAACGTCATCGGCGACGTCGAAGGTTGTAAAAAACTCCGGCTGGCGCGCTTGCGTCACAATCGCATCGTACAGACGGTGTGCGGTCGCCTGACCGGGTGTGCGTCGTTTCAGCCAGTTAAACATGCGAGCCCTCATTCACGTGCAGAACAACGCGACGCTTGGGCCGTGTTGCTCGGGCATTTTATTCCGGAACGTCGCGCGCTAGGGTTATGTTCCGCTGGTTCACGGCACCCGGCCCACACGTCACGCCCCTTAGTCCTCGCCCCGTACTTGGAAAGTCTGGACGGATGAAGCAAGACCTCGATGCGCTGCGGCATACAGCCGATCCCAGTGGAACTGGTACAGTTTGGCGTCGGTTGCATTTGGCGGCGGCCAGCATTGGCATAGGTACAGCGCTTGTCGGGTGCACGCCGACGATCTCGAAACACGGCAATTTGCTGTCACAGTCCGATCTGCAGCAGGTCCAGACCGGGACGAGTAAAGAGCAGGTGAAAACCGCGCTCGGCTCTCCAGCGACGACGTCTACAGTGGGGGGCGACGCCTACTATTACATCTCGACAACCCGCGAGCAGCGGGCGTTCATGAAGCCGAAGGTGACGGAGCGGCGCGTGGTTGCGGTCTACTTCGACGAGTTCGGTACTGTGAACAATGTGGCGCGCTATGGCCTGAAGGACGGTAAGGTGTTCGACTACATCACGCGGGAGACGCCGACGCACGCGCGCGATCTCGGCGTGATCCAGAAGATCTTCCGCGGGATCGGCACGCCAAACGCGCCACCCGGTTCGCAGATCGGCAAAGGGCCGCCAGTTTAGGCAAGACCCGGTGCCACCAGCCTTTTCAGGCTAATTGGTCCAGATACGTCGCGGCGCGACCGAATGGCACTCCGCTCTGTTTGTGCACGACAGCATCTGCGAACGCGTTATGTTGCGCTGCAACATAGTTGATGCGGAGATCACCCCCATGACACAGATTCAGCCCAACCTGGCTGAGGCCGCGCGCGATGCGGTTCTCGCCGGTGCGGTCGATGGCACGCCCGCTGTCCCGGGGGTTCGGCTGCAGGATCGGCCCGACTGGGGGTATCTGCTGCATGAATTTCGCGAAATGTATCGCACGTCGAGCTCCGGTGGGAGTACGCGGATCGGTGGACATCAGCGCAAGGTTCGGACGGTGATCGGCAAGGTCGTGTCAGCCAATCCCACGATGCAGTTTGATGAGCCGCACAATCTGCCCGTCACCGCTCATCTCAAGCGCGCACTCGACAATGGTCGCCTTGAGCCGACCGCTCCTTTGATTCGCGCTGCGGAAAGCATCATGCCGCTGCTCACTTGGCGCTATGGTTACGAAAAGGTTCCGAAGGGTCTGGCGCGCAAGTACGCCTACGCGGAAATCCTGGGCCCCAACGGGCCGATCTACGCGCAGGACCTGATCCTCGGCTTCGTGCTGTTCGCGCCGAAGTGCGTGTATCCCGCACACAGCCACGACGGCCTGACGGAAAGCTATTATTGTCTTTCAGGTTCCGTTTCGGAGAACGATGACGGCGTCTACGCGCCAGGTTCGCTGATTTTCAATCCACCCGGACGAAATCATCGGATCACCGTCTGCACGCGCGAGCCAGCTCTGCTCGCGTATGCTTGGGATGGCCCGGCGGAAAAACTCGCGCACCAGACGTTCGCGTTCAAGCGGAAGGCGGTGCTCGGCGGGGCTTGAGAGCGTGCGGTGGCCAAGGTTGAGGCGCTATCAGCAAGTCCGCAGAAACTGGGACCGGCACTGAACAGCCAACCCGTAACGACCATGGGTCCTCGGATTAAATCCGAGGACGACAGAGTTGGAGGATGCGGACTGAGGAGAGACATCGTGCTCGACCGCCTCCCTTGATTGTCGGCCTAGGCCTCGAGCCTAGGACCCACTTTACGGCGCGGTCGGGTGGTAACGGGCTCCATCAATCTAGGTCATTAAAAGGCGATGTCGATCTGCCTTCAGCGGCCGAGACCTTCGGTTGCGCATGCACCCGCAAGCGCCATGTATCTTTGGATTGAATTCAAGGAGGACAACGACGCTGGCGCGATGGCGGGTCAAGGGGCTGGCGCGGTCAGTCTTCTGGACCGCGGAATATCAGGCCGTAGCTGTGGTCATAGCCGGCGCCATAGTCGTCCCAGTTCAAAACGATCTCGCCTTGGAAGGGCAGTTTCTGTGAAACCCGGTCTGCCAAATCCCACGCAAAGCGCGTCACGCCGCGTGTAGACTTGAGATTCGCGGCTTCGATAATCAGTCGCCCATCAGCTTTGAGGTGTGCGCCAACACGGGCGTAGATTTCCGCGAGGAAAGCCGTGAGTGGATCGAGCGTCTCATGCTGATGCATGTAGATCGGCGAACTGATGCTCAAGTTGAACCGGGGAAAGACGGCGAAATCGAAACTACGGATATCGCCATTCGAAATCGACGATGGCTGACGCAGATGCTGCTTCGCGTAGGCACACAGCTCCGCGTCTTGCTCCACGCCGAACGCTTTTCTCCCAAGTCTCTCGGCTGAGATGAGAGTCGTGCCGAAATCTGCGAACGGATCGAAAATCGTATCGCCGACCGCCGAGAACCGTTCGATCAGCAGATCGAGAACCTGCTCCGACAACCGAATGTCGGCACTTTTCAAGCTGTCCGGCAGTGTGTGCGTGAAGCGGCGCACGGCGTAGACGTGTGTCTTCATCTAACACTCACTATCAGGTGCGGCGGGGATACGATTGCTTGATTGCGCAACAAAAAAGCCCCGGCAGTTTCCCGCCGGGGCTTCGTCACTTTGGGACTCTTTCCGCCGCCTAGTGCGCGAGCACAGCAAGCAACAGCAGCGCCACGATGTTCGTGATCTTGATCATCGGGTTCACGGCGGGGCCGGCGGTGTCCTTGTAGGGATCGCCGACGGTGTCGCCGGTGACGGCCGCTTTGTGGGCTTCGGAACCCTTGCCGCCGTGGTTGCCATCCTCGATGTATTTTTTCGCGTTATCCCACGCGCCGCCACCGGCGGTCATTGAAATGGCTACGAAAAGACCGGTGACGATGACGCCGAGGAGCATGCCGCCGAGGGCCGCAAAGCCGTTGCCCGGGCCTGCGATCCAGTTGACGACAAAGAAGCAGACGATCGGCGAGAGGATCGGCAGGAGTGACGGGATCATCATCTCCTTGATCGCGGCCTTGGTCAGCATGTCGACTGCGCGGCCGTAATCCGGGCGATCCTCACCCTTCATGATGCCCGGCTTCTCTTTGAACTGGCGGCGAACTTCTTCCACGACCGCGCCACCTGCGCGGCCGACCGCCATCATGCCCATGGCGCCGAAGAGATACGGCAGCAGACCGCCGAAGAGCAGGCCGACGACAACGTACGGGTTGGTCAACGAGTAGTCGACGACGATGCCGGAGAAAAATGATCCTTCCGCTGCGTTCTTTGTAAAGAACGCGATGTCTTCGTTGTACGCCCCAAACAGCACGAGCGCACCGAGACCGGCGGAGCCGATGGCGTAGCCCTTCGTGACGGCTTTCGTGGTGTTGCCAACGGCGTCGAGTGCGTCGGTCGTATCGCGGACTTCGCCCGGCAGCTCGGCCATCTCGGCAATGCCACCGGCGTTGTCCGTGACCGGGCCAAACGCGTCGAGTGCGACCACCACACCGGCAAGCGCCAGCATGGTCGTGACTGCGATTGCGATGCCGAAGAGGCCGGCGAGCTGGAACGTCACGATGATACCCGCGATGATGACGAGCGCTGGCAGAGCCGTCGCTTCCATCGAGACCGCGAGGCCCTGGATGACGTTCGTGCCGTGCCCCGTTTCAGACGATGCCGCCACCGAGCGGACCGGGCGGTAGTTGGTGCCGGTGTAGTACTCCGTGATCACAATAATCAGCGTTGTGACGGCGAGGCCGACGACGCCGCACCAGAACAGCGACATCCCGGTGAAAGATTTGTCGCCAACGACGAGCGTCGTATCCATCCCGACCATGTATTGCGTGACCGGGTAGAGCGCCGCGAGCGAGAGGACGCCGGTTGCGATGAAGCCCTTGTAGAGCGCGCCCATGATCGAGTTGTTCGACCCGAGGCGGACGAAAAATGTGCCGATGATCGATGTCACGACACAGACCGCGCAGATCGCAAGCGGGTAGATCATGATGTCGGAGACATTTGGCGCGGCGGCGAAATAGATCGAGGCCAGAACCATGGTGGCAACGACGGAGACCACATAGGTTTCGAAGAGGTCAGCGGCCATGCCGGCGCAGTCACCGACGTTGTCGCCGACGTTGTCGGCAATCGTCGCCGGGTTGCGAGGATCGTCTTCCGGGATACCAGCCTCAACCTTGCCGACGAGATCGCCGCCAACGTCGGCGCCTTTCGTGAAGATGCCGCCGCCAAGACGCGCAAAGATCGAGATCAGCGAGGCGCCGAAGCCGAGAGCAACGAGGCCGTCAATCACCGTGCGGTCCGCTGGCGCATACCCGAGGCTGGTTGTGAGGACGGCGTAGTATCCGGCGCAGCCGAGCAGTGCGAGACCAGCAACGAGCAGGCCCGTGACGGCGCCCGCCTTGAACGCAATGCCGAGACCCGCCGCAAGGCTCTGGCTCGCCGCCTGCGTTGTCCGTACGTTTGCGCGCACAGAAACGAGCATGCCGATGAAGCCGGCGACGCCCGACAGCACCGCACCGATCAGGAAGCCGATGGCGACGGTCATGCCGAGAAGTGCGGCGACAATGGCGAAGACCACGACGCCCGTAATCGCGATTGCCGTGTATTGGCGTGTCAAATAAGCCGTCGCACCTTCTTGGATAGCGCCCGCAATTTCCTGCATGCGCGCGTTGCCCGCATCGGCAGCGAGCAGCGATTGCGTCGCCCAAGTGCCGTAGACAATGGATAGCGCGCCACAGGCGAGTATCCCCCACATCACCATGTCCATGGGATCGTTCCTTGTGTTTGATAACGTTGTGTCAGTGATCTGGGCTGCGCCTGGCGTGTGCTGCCATGAGACGCAATCAAGCCCTCCCCTGCCCCCGGTTTCGGGGGTGAATTGCGCGCCCTAACTGCCAAACATACGCTGCAAAGGCAACACAGCCGCGGACATAACTGCGGATGGGATTAAGCCTGCGCTCTTTGCGTCCAGGCGCTACTGCTGCGCCGACCCCCCTCAGGCTTTCGCAGGTCCGGCACGAGAGAGGACGAGCACAAGGAACACGGTCAGCGCGACAAACGGGAAGATCGTCAGGTTGACGCCGTCCCAGCCGGTCGCGAAGAGCAGCTTGCCGGACATGAACGACGCAAAGGCGACAAAGCCGAAGACCATGAAGTCGTTGAACGCCTGCACTTTTCCGCGCTCCTGAGGTGTGTGGAAGTCAGTGACCTTGGTCGTGGCACCGATAAACGCGAGATTCCAGCCGAAGCCGAGCAGGATGAGCCCGGCGGTGAAATGGGCGACCGTAATGCCGAACAGTGCGGTGGTTGCGCAGGCGACGAGCAGGGCAAGCCCTGCGATGATCACGCGATCACGGCCGAACTGCGCGATCAGGTGACCCGTGAAAAAGCTCGGGGCATACATGGCCAGCACATGCCAGCGGATCACGCCGGTCGCATCATCAACGGTATGGCCACAGAAGACGACCATGGCGAGTGGCGCGGCCGTCATCACGAGGTTCATCATGCCATAGCTCACCATCCCCGCGGCGATCGCTGCGCAAAGAGGTCGTTGGTGCAAGATTTCGCGCAGCGGACGGCCGCTTCCCGGGCCGAACGGCGCACTGCGCGGTCGCGGGATGTCGAGAAAGAGCAGGAGAATGACAGCTGCGACAGTGATCACGGCGCAGGCCGCAAACGCACCCGCGTAGAAGACGGGGGCCAGCGCGTTTTGTGTTGAGAGGATGAGTTGCGGCCCGAGGATCGCGCCTGCGATGCCGCCGAACAGCACCCAGGAGATGACCTTCGGCTTGTAGTCTTCGCTCGCCGTGTCGGCGGCGGCAAAACGATAGTGCTGGCCAAATGCCATATAGACGCCGTTGAGCCCGGAGCCGACACACAGCCAGAAGAAACTCTGAACGTACGTGGCATGGATGATCAGTACCATGCCGATCAGGCCAAGGATCGCACCGAAGAGAAATCCGCTGCGACGGCCAAAACGGTGCATGCCAAGCGCCCCGGGCGCCGTGGCGATTGCCGCCCCAAGCACCATGGTCGTCACCGGTAGCGTCGCAAGCGATTTGTCGTCGGCAAACTGGTTGCCGAGGATCGATGCGAGCGCGAAGACCGTGATCGCGTTGATGCCATAGAGCGCCTGCGAGACTGAAAGAATGATCGCGTTCCGGCGCGCGCGCGCGTCATCTGGCCCGGCGATCTCGCCAGAGGCTCCGGGGTTGGTCGCTACGCTCATGTCAGGGCGGGCTTTCAGGATCGGGCAAAGTGGTCGTGACCTTGGCTCTCAAACACCATAGGCGCTCCCTCCGCATCGCGCACGATCAATCCGGTGTTGGCGTCGGTGATGCGTCCAATTTCGTGAAATCCGTGGTTGACCTCGGTACACGCTGCCTTGAATGCGGCAAGGCGATCATCCCGCACGGTCATCAAGACGCAATAATCATCCCCGCCAGTGAACAGTTCGCGGCGATCGACATGACCGGCATCGACGACGCGTTTTGCCGTTCGATGCAGCGCCACAGCAGCGGCCTCGATCTCGGCTCCGACATTGGAGGCCGTGAGCAAGCGCCCGGCATCACGGATCAAGCCATCCGAGACGTCGAGCGCTGCGGAGGCATATTCCCGCACAAGCGGCCACACGTCGTATGAGAACGGGATCATCGGCGCAGCATAATGACGCGAGAGCTCGCGGATCTCTTCCGCCATCAGGCCATGGCACTTGGCTTCTGGAAGGTTCTGGAGATAGCGCAAGCCAAGATAGCTCACGCCGATCCGACCGGAGAGAAAGACATGGTCTCCGATGCCTGCACCGTCACGGCGGACCATCCGGCCATGTGGAACCTCGCCAATGGCTGTGACCGTGATGACAAGCGGTCCGTCGATGCGCGTGAGGTCACCGCCTAACAGCTTTCCAGCCCCGATCTCGGCGACGCCGCGAGAGAAGCCCTCAAGC
>JBCBXF010000123.1:0-9566 GCA_039816705.1 Pseudomonadota bacterium
TTCTCCGCACCACAGGTGTCGACTTGCTCAACCGCTCTCTTACAACGCGGCACTGGCCGCTGCAGGCGCTGCGCGGGGCCGGTTTGCATGCCATCGGCGCTGTACCCGCGTTGAAGCGCGCCGTGATCTCAGCCGGGTTTGGTGGCGCCGCGCCGCTTGACGAGACGACGACCCGCAAGGGGAATTGACGGGGCGTGGGTGATTGCGCACACCACTCTCCGCAATCTCGTGGTTGGCACTGCGGCTCCCGCTGCGCCGCATCGAACCTCTCCCGTCGCGATCTGAAAGGGCAACCCGTTCTTGTCCGAGAGCTCTCCGCCCGACCGCTTCAAAGACGTGCGCCACCGGGTTGAGTATGGTGCGCTGATGGGGCTCGTCGCACTGGTGCGGGCGTTGCCGGTCGATGTCGGCCAACAAATCTCCGCATTCATCTGGCGGCGCGTGGCGCCCCGCACGCGGCGCCATGCACGGGCACTTGCCAACCTCAAGATCGCGTTCCCGGACAAGACGGACGCGGAACGCGAGGCGATTGCGCGCGACAGCTGGGCCAATCTCGGGCGCGTCATGGTCGAGACCATGCAGATTGACCGGATCATTGCCGATCCGAAGCGGCTGGAGTTTCCGCAAGCGCATATCATCGCGCGTTATGCTGAAAAGATGGGGCCGATCGTCGGTGCCACGCTGCATCAGGGCAACTGGGAGCTTTCGATCTGGCCGCTCACATCCGTCGGCGCGCAGCCGGCCGCGGTCTATCGGATCGTGAAGAACCCTTATGTCGATCGCTACCTTCGCAAACAGCGGGAGAAACTGGTGCCTGGCGGATTGCTGGCGCAAGGGCGCGATGCAGAAGGCGGTACCGGCGAGGCGCAGAAGACGGTGCGACTGCTGTTTGATTATCTGCGACGTGGCGGTCGGCTTGGTCTGGTTTGCGATTTACCCGACGGTAGCGGCATCCCGGTCGACTTTTTCGGCGAGCCCGCGCGCTCGACACCAGCGCCGGCGATGATTGCGCGGCGGACGGGTGCGCGGATTTTTATGGCACGGTGCGTCCGTGTTGGCACGGCAACGCGCTTTCGCATCGAGTTGAAAGAACTCCGCGTGCAGCGCAGCGCGAATGTCGGAGATGACATCCGTCAAACGACAGCCGATCTCCACAAGCAGTTCGAAGCATGGGTGCGCGACGAGCCCGGGCAGTATATGTGGGCCAACCGCCGCTGGATCGATCTGCCGGACGGGCATCCCGCCCGTCGCTAATCTGTTGTTCGTCTACGCCCGTTTCGTGCTGCGGCACGCATTTCACCTACACTTGGAGACCATTTGTCATGACCGCCGTTCGCACACCGCGCGCCTTCTTCCAACCCCTCGCGATCGGGGCGCCGGAACCAGTCAGGAGCCTGCCGGTGACGGTCGAGCGGATGATCCACTTCATGCCGCCGCACATCGAGAAACTGCGTGCGAAAGTGCCGGAC
The DNA here is from genome assembly GCA_039816705.1 of Pseudomonadota bacterium. Classification (GTDB taxonomy): domain Bacteria; phylum Pseudomonadota; class Alphaproteobacteria; order Rhizobiales; family CALHAX01; genus CALHAX01. Next base: position 1,470 of record JBCBXF010000123.1, read on the forward strand.
CTGATTTCGCAGGTCGATGTCGTGCTCGGTAACCTGGAGGATGCGATCCCGGCGGACGCGAAGGATGCAGCGCGCGAGGGCTTCATCGAGATGGCCGCGGCCCATGACTATGGCGACACTGGTCTTTGGACACGGATCAACTGCCTCAACAGCCCGTGGGTGTTGGACGATATCACCGAGATCGTTTCCCGCGCCGGAACCAAACTTGATGTGATGATGCTGCCAAAGGTCGAGGGACCTTGGGATATTCACTATCTCGACCAGCTCCTAGCGCAGCTCGAGGCGAAGCATGGCGTCAGCAAGCCGATCCTGATTCATGCGATCCTAGAGACGGCAGAGGGTGTCGCAAACATCGAGGACATCTGCGCGGCGAGCCCGAGGATGCACGGCTTGAGCCTCGGTCCGGCCGATCTCGCCGCATCACGCGGCATGAAGACAACGCGGGTTGGCGGCGGACATCCGGCTTATGGCGTGTTGGCTGACCCGGACCCGAGCGACGCCGACAAAGCGCGGAGCTTTTACCAGCAGGATCTCTGGCACTACACCGTGGCGCGAATGGTGGACGCCTGCCAGATGCACGGCATCAAGCCGTTTTATGGTCCGTTTGGCGATTTCTCGGATCCGGATGCCTGTCGCGCCCAGTTCCGCAATGCGTTCCTGCAGGGGTGTGTCGGGACATGGTCGCTTCACCCCAGTCAGGTGGCAATCGCGAAGGATGTGTTTTCACCGGACGCCGAGGAAGTCGTGTTTGCCAAGCGTATCCTCGAGGCGATGCCGGACGGAACCGGCGCCGTGATGCTCGATGGCAAGATGCAGGACGATGCGACGTGGAAGCAGGCCAAGGTGATCGTTGATCTGGCCCAGCAGATCGCTCGCAAGGACCCCGAACGGGCAGCGGTTTACGGGTTGTGACAGGCTCTCGGGCGAGCGCGGGTTGCGCCCTCGCCACGCTTTGCGTGTGCATCCCGGCAACCACACGCCGAACACGTTGACGACGCATCGACTTCGCCATGATAGTCGATCTGAGTTTGGGTGTGCAGCGCGATGGTTCGTCATCGCTACTCATGACAGCGGTCTCGAGCGCCGCGGGGGAACACGACATGTCAGAAAAACACACGGCGAAGTTCAGTCTGGGTCAGGTCGTTCAGCACCGTGTCTACCCGTTTCGGGGCGTCATCTTTGACGTTGATCCGGTTTTCTCGAACACCGACGAGTGGTGGGAAGCGATCCCTGAAGACATCCGGCCGCACAAGGATCAGCCGTTTTATCACCTGCTCGCCGAGAACGAGAAAACCGAGTACGTCGCCTACGTCTCGGAGCAGAATCTGTTGCCTGACGATTCAGGTGATCCCGTGCGCCACCCCGAAGTCGCCAGCCTGTTCAACGATTTCAAAGACGGCCAGTATCAAGCGCTCTTTGTCGACATGCATTGATGGTGGTTGCCGGCTCTTCGAGACGGGCGATGGGTTCTTTGACGAAAAACGGCGCCGCGGGTCATGAGCCCGCGGCGCCGTTCTTGATTCTGATCAAGAAGAGGGTTTGTGACCGGCTATTCGGTCGCGCCAGCCTTTTTCTTCTGTTCTTCCTGGGCTTTCTTAATCGCGTCGGATGTGCGCTTGCGGATCGCGAGGCGCAGCTGGCGGCGACGCTGGAAGTACTGGTTGCCGTCGACGGGATCGCCATCAAGCGTGGCGGTGAAGCCTTTGAGCGGAACGCTGAAGCTTACCGGGCGATTGTAGAAGGTGTGAAACACGCTGATGTTCGCATTAGCGCCGGCTTTCATCGCATCGACGATTTGCGGGGTTGCTTCGGTATCAATGACACAGCCCTCGGCGTGGCAAAAGACGTAAGGGAACTTGATCGGCTCTTTGATCTTGTCGAATTTCACGGCAGCCCCGGTTGGCAATGCGACGCCAAGCGGAACTGTAACGAGAAGTTTCGGTTTCTTGCCGTCCTGCTGACGGACAGCGACCGCGACGTTCAACTCACCTGAGCGCTGGTTGAACTGCTCATGCTGGGTCACGCAGATCTTGACTTCCTTTCCGTCCGGGTCTTTCCGGGTCGGGCAGATCTTGAACCAATACTGGACCTTCTGAGTGGCCGCCGCGCCACCGGTCTCCTGCGCAACGGCGGGTGTTGCAGCCATCGCAGCGGCGAGCGCACCGATACCGACGATCGCGGTTGCCGCGAGCGCGACGTGACGTGAAACCCATGCGTTCATGAGACTGAACCCCCTCAATGTAGATCGCTGGACCATGATCGCAGCCGCGACCGGTCGTTGAGCAGCAGATATCATGACCCTGCCCCGAAATCAGGCTGCGGTTGGCCATCGAAATAAGGCGATGCCGTGGCCAGCGCTATCGGCCATCGGTCACACCGTTCGGAGTGCCCCGGCGGTGTAGCCGAATTGCCGCGACGCGGCCAGTTCGCGATGTGTTTGCGCTTGCTGGTTCATGACCTTTTGAAAGCGCCGCCTGCTGGTCGCCATCGGGAATCCCTGATTTAGGTCTTTAACGCAGCGGGGGGCGTCCAGCCGCTGTCGACGCATTTTGGGAACTGATGGAGACTGACGCATGCCAACACTCGGGTTCGTCGCAACTTCACGTGTGGTCGCGATTGTTGGTGCGCTCTGTCTTCTGGTAAGCGCCGCGCGCGGTGCAGGTGCGGACGGGCCGCAGCACGGCATAGCGATGCACGGAACACCGGCGCTTGACGCCCGATATACCCACTTCCCGTATGCGAACCCACAAGCCCCTCAGGGCGGCACGCTGCGTCTTGGCCTGCGCGGCACCTTCGACAGCCTCAACCCTCTCATCAACAAAGGCGCGGTAGCGCCCGGCGTGCGCGGCTATGTTTATGAAAGCCTCCTGGCCCGCAACGCCGACGAGCCATTCGCGCTCTACGGCCTGCTGGCTGAAAAGGTCGAGACGCCGGATGATCGCTCGTGGGTCGCCTTCACACTCAACCCGAAAGCTCGCTGGTCCGATGGCAAACCTGTGACGGCGCAGGACGTCATCCATTCGCATGCTATCCTGCGCGACAAGGGCCGCAACAATCATCGGACTTATTATTCAAAGGTCACTGAGGTCACACAGACGGGGCCGCGCACCGTGCGGTTCAGCTTTGCGGATGGAAGCGACCGCGAGTTGGCGCTGATCATGGGGCTGATGCCAGTGGTGCCGAAGCATGCACTCTCGATCGAAGCGCTGCAGAAGACAACGCTCGTGCCGCCGCTTGGGAGCGGGCCTTACCGGATCGCGTCTCTCGATGCCGGGCGCAACATCGTCTACGAGCGCAACCCCGATTACTGGGGCAAGGATGTGCCGGCGATGCGCGGGCGGCACAATTTCACGACTGTTCGGTATGACTTTTTCCGCGACGTGAACACCCTGCGTGAGGCGTTTTCGAAGGGTGTCTATGACGTCCGTGGTGAAGGCGATCCGGCGCAATGGGCGCTTGGTTATGATTTTCCGGCTGTGGCGCGCGGCGATGTGATCAAGGCGACGTTCGAGACCGGGCGGCCGTCCGGCATGGCGGCGCTCGCTTTCAATACACGGCGAGAGATGTTCTCCGACGTGCGGGTGCGTCGCGCGCTGACGTTGATGTTCGATTTCGAGTGGTTGAACCGCACTCTCTATCACGGGCTCTATTCCCGCACGCAGAGTTTTTATGACCGCTCGCCACTCTCCTCGCATGGCAAACCGGCAACCGCTGACGAGAGAGTGCTGCTCGGATCATATGCCGCCCAGATCCCGCCTGCCCTGATGGACGGCAGTTATGCGCTTCCCAAGAGTGATGGACGCGGACGGAACCGGAAGAATATTCGCGCTGCCATCGAGCTCTTGAAAGACGCTGGATACGTTTTGCGCAATCGCCGAATGGTGAATGCGCGGACGGGTGCGCCGCTCGCTTTCGAGATCATGATCGTCTCGCAACCACAGCAGAAAATGCTCAGCAACTTTGTTGCGACGCTTCGCAAGGTCGGGATTGCGGTGCGCGTGCGTCAGGTCGATTCATCCGAATTCACCCGGCGACGGAACACGTTTGACTTCGACATGACGCCGTTCACGTGGTCGTCGTCTCTCTCGCCCGGCAACGAGCAGCTTCATCGCTGGAGTGCAGCAGCTGCCGACAGTGAGGGCTCATTCAATGTCACCGGTGCCAAAAACCCGGCAATCGATGCGATGATCGCAGCGTTGCTTGCCGCGCGGGAGCGCCCTGCTTTCGAGACTGCGGTTCGCGCTTACGACCGAACGCTGATGGCGGGAGAATATATCATTCCGCTCTATCATCTGCCGGAGCAATGGGTCGCCCACTGGAAGCATCTTGCGTATCCGTCGACGACCGCGCTCTATGGCTACCAGCTGGATACATGGTGGGACACGCGCGCTGCGGCGAGCAACTGAACCATGTCGGTCGTCGGGGCCGGATATTGCGGCGCGCTACCGCCAGCGCGCTTCAACATGGCGCGGTACTGCATTGAAGCCGCGGCAAAGGCGACACCTGATCGGACGGGGCTCGTGGTACTGGGAGGCGAGGCGCGTCGTCCGGTGAGCGAAACGTGGACGTTCGATGCGCTCGATACGGCGATCCGACGCTTTGCTGCGGCACTCGAGGCCTACAACTTTCCAAGAGGAGCACGGATTTTTCTCCAGCTTGGGAATACGAGTGCGTTTCCCATCGCCTACTTTGGTGCCATAGCGGCTGGGATGGTTGCGGTTCCGGTGTCTTCGCAGCTCACCGCGCCGGAGGTTGCCGCATTGCGCGACGCTGCACGCCCGTCGCTGGTGATCGGTGGTGACGGAGATGACGATGCCGGTGTGCTCCGCATGACGGAAGAAAATGTGACCGAGCATGCGCGATCTGGCGCGTCACTCACGGCCTATGCCGATACCGCCGCAGATGATCCGGCGTTTCTGGTCTTCACGTCGGGGACAACGGGTGGACCGAAAGGCGTGCTTCATGCCCACCGATCGGTGTGGGGGCGACGCCCGATGTACCGCGACTGGTATGATATCTCCAGCGAGGACCGGGTGCTCCATGCCGGTGCGTTCAACTGGACTTTCACACTCGGCACCGGGCTGGCAGACCCCTGGGCCAACGGCGCAACGGCGATCATCAACACGTGCCCGCGTACGCCGGAAATGTGGCCGACGCTCATCCGCGCCACCGGGGCGACACTCTTTGCAGCCGTGCCGGGGTTGTATCGCCAGATCTTGAAGTATGCGCCGGGTGGACCGCTTGATCTCGGCGCGTTGCGGCATGGCTTGAGTGCTGGCGAGGCGTTGCCGGAGAGTGTTGCGAGAGAGTGGTCCGCCCGCACCGGAACGCAGCTTCACTCTGCGCTTGGTATGAGTGAGATCTCCACGTTCGTCTCTGCGTCTCCGCAGCGCCCGGCGCGTCCCGGAAGCGTTGGACAGGCGCAGCGCGGACGATCGATTGCAATCCTTCCGCTCGAGGATGCCACCAGCGATGGCGGTTCGCCTCTTGCGGCCGGCTCCTTCGGTTTGCTTGGCGTACACCGAAGTGACCCTGGATTGATGCTTGGTTACTGGCGGCGCGACAACGACACGGCAGCGGCCAGACGAGGTGACTGGTTCTGCGGTGGGGATCTTGCATCGATCGACGCGGATGGATTCGTGACGCATCACGGTCGCGCGGATGATCTGATGAATGCGTTTGGCTATCGCGTCTCGCCTCAAGACGTTGAGGATGCGTTGCGCGGCGTCTCCGGCATCACTGAGCTTGCCGTTGCAGAGATACGGGTGCGCGAGACGATCAGCATCATTGCTGCGTTTTTCGTGCCTGCGGACCCAAACGGCGACCCTGATGCCATTGAAGGTGCGCTTGAGGCGCAGGCGAAGATCGCGCTTGCGGACTATAAACGGCCCCGCGCATACATCGCGATCGCAGAACTCCCGCGAACGGCGAATGGAAAGCTGCGACGAGGGGCACTTCAAGCGCTCTACACTCAAAAGGGTCTCGACGCATGACTGACACGGACAATCCGCTTCTCCGCCCCCTTGCAGACATCGCTGAGGATCTGGCGTCTGGCGCGACGACGTCCACCGCTCTCGTGGAGGCTGCGCTTAATGCCATCGCGGCCCCGGACGGTGAGGGGAAGCGCACATTTCTCTCCATCGACGCGGCTGGTGCGCGCAGTGACGCCGCTGCATGGGATGCATCTCGCAAGCGTGGCAACACGGTCCCACCCATGGCCGGCATCCCGATTGCCTACAAGGATCTCTTCGATGTTGCCGGCGAGATGACGACAGCGGGTTCCCGTGTCCTGGCGGATGTCGCGCCTGCGCAGCACGACGCGCCGGTCGTCGCACGCATGCGGGAGGCGGGTTTTGTCACCATCGGGCGCACAAACATGGTGGAGTTTGCGTTTGGTGGGCTCGGGCCCAATCCGCACTACGGAACACCACGCTCCGTATTCGATCGCGATGCGGATGGGGTAAGTGGGCGAGCGCCAGGTGGGTCGTCATCCGGTTCTGCGGTCGCTGTCGCGGACGGGATGGTCGGCATTGCTCTCGGCACAGACACAGGCGGATCGTGCCGTATCCCAGCGGCCTTCAATGGCCTTGTGGGCTACAAACCCACCGCCGCATTTGTTTCCACCGAGGGTGTGTTTCCACTCGCCTCATCTTTCGACTCCGTGGGTCCGATCGGGCGGACTGTTGCCTGCTGCGGGGCAGTTCACGGGCTGCTGGCCGATGACGATCCGTTTGTTGCAGCGCCAATGGCCGTGAAGGGCATTCGTCTCGGCGTGTTGCAGAATGTTGTGCTGGAGCAGCTCGATGATGTCGTGGCTTCAGCGTTCAGTGATGCTGTGCGGCGTCTCTCCGCAGCGGGGATCAGAATCGTCGATGTTGACGTTCCGCCAATTGACGAGATTGCGACATCGAACGCGAGCGGCATCGTGCCGATCGAAGCCTGGGCTGTGCACCGTGAGCGGCTGGAGGCACAGGGGGAGTTTTACTGCCCCCGCGTTGCGAAGCGGGTGCGCACCGGCGGAGGCCACGATGCGGCTGATTACATCGATGCCCTGAAGTTGCGTTGGCGGATCGGGGAAGATGCGCGGGCTGTAACAGAGGAATATGACGCGCTGATCATGCCGAGCGTGGCGATCCAACCGCCGCGGCTCGACACGCTCGACGACGACAATACGTACTTTCGCGCCAACGGGCTGGCGCTCCGCAACACGTCGATCGGTAACTATCTTGATCGCTGCTCAATCTCTCTCCCCATCCGCACTGTTGACGGCGAGACCTTGCCTGCGGGCCTGATGCTCATGGGTGAACACGGCGATGATGCGCATCTCTTTGCCGTCGCGCAGACGGTGGAAGCGATCATCAACGGCAAAGCGGCGTACGGCTGACCGGGCCCGGCCTGCTCAGGGTAACGTGACGGGCTGGCCGTGCGGTGTCGTGCGATAGGCTTCGCGCCACGCGTCCTTCATGGTCGCCAGCTCTGCAGCCGAGGCGAGCTCTGACGAACTCAAAATCTCTTCAAGCGTTGCGAGCCAGATATCATAGTAGTCGCTGCCATTACGCGGACCGCCCTCAGCCATGGCGTTGCGGAGGTTTTCGGAAAAACGCTCCGTCCACTCTACCCAGGAGAAATGAGCACGTTCGTTCAACGCCAGCGTGAGCGCGAACACCTCGCCGTGCCATGGCTCGTAGAAGGGTGGCGGGTCGGTGCGCGACGCCACGCTATGCCGTTCATGCAACGTCGCGACACTCAAAATAATTCTCCCATAGATCGAGGACGACGGTGTCTCTGGCGTGCGCGTCCGGCCCCCAGAGCTCCTGCGCGGTGAAACGGACTGCATAGAGGTGGTTCGGGGCCTCACCGTCACCGCGTGCGTTACTGTCCGGGAAGACGTGCGCGCCGTGGTGGCGGATGATGACGCCGCGTTTCGCCCGTGCGTACCGAGGCAAGCGTGTGTGCCCCCGCGGCGAGATGTTCCTCGTTGTGATCGTGTCGCCGACGCTGAAGGCCGGGGACGTGTCGATGATCCGGTCGACCGGTCCGCCGCGCATCAGCATCGCTGGAACGTCCGCGCGTGCGAGCGGCGGCGTTTGTTTTTCT
>JBCBXF010000124.1:0-9497 GCA_039816705.1 Pseudomonadota bacterium
GTGCGGCCGAGCAGTGGCGAGCGGCGTGAGGCTCAGCGGGCCAACGGGGGCGCATATCCCGCGTTGGGCCAAATCTTGCTGGTGCTGCGCGTGATCGACCGCGCGTATCGTCTTTCATCTATTGGCGTGAGCGAGGCGCGTGTCGCAATGCAAGGCGCAGATACAACCGAAGGGGCCGTATCTCCATCACCGCGGCTCAACGGAGCAGCACCAGACACGGGTGCAAAAGGGTACGCCGACGACTACCAGGTCGGCATGGTGCCGCGCAGTCCCTCGGAGGCGCTGGAGCCCGCACGGGCACCCGAGCCACCAACACGCCGCGCACGTCTTCAACGGGAACAGGCTTCAAAACGGGTTTGGCCAATGCTGAAGTTTCTCAACGGTCTTTTTACCGGCGCCCTCATGTTCTTGATCGTGGTTGGCGCGGGCTTTGTGCTGATCAAGAACCAGTTCGATAAGCCAGGGCCGCTGAACTACGCGACGACGGTCGTGATCCCGCGCGGTGAGGGCGGCAATCTGATCGCGCAACGACTCGTTAAGGAGGGCGTGCTTCGCGATCGCTGGCTTTTCAAGATGGGCGTCATGCGTTTCCAGGCACAGAAGAAACTGAAGGCCGGAGAATATGCGTTCCCGGCCAAGGCGAGCGTGCGAGAGGTGCTCGACACGCTGACCGAGGGCAAGGCGATACTGCACCGCGTGACTATCCCTGAAGGTAAGAGCAGCTATGACGCCGTCCAGATCCTGAACGCCGAACCCCTGCTAACCGGTGAGATCACGGATATCCCGGCCGAGGGGTCGCTGCTGCCTGATACATACAGTTTTTCTCGCGGCATGAGCCGCACAGATCTGATTGCCCAGATGCAGAACGATCAGAAGCGCTTTCTCGACAAGCTCTGGGATAACCGTGCCTCTGACCTGCCGATCAAGACCAAGCGCGAGGCCATCATCCTGGCGAGCGTCGTTGAGAAGGAAACAGGCCGGGCGGACGAACGCGGGGAAGTGGCGGGCGTCTTCACCAACCGTCTTCGCAAAGGCATGAAGCTGCAATCGGATCCGACGATCATCTACGGCATCACCAAAGGGCGTGGCAGCCTTGGCCGTGGTCTACGCCGCAGCGAGATCGATCGCAAAACCGAGTGGAACACCTATCAGATCGATGGCCTGCCGAAGACGCCTATCGCCAATCCCGGCCGCTCAGCACTTGAAGCCGTGCTCAACCCGGTTGCGACAGAAGCCCTGTTCTTCGTCGCCGACGGAACGGGCGGACACGTGTTTGCCTCAACGCTGCGCGAACACAACCGCAATGTCGCGAAGTGGCGAAAGATCGAACGTGAGCTGCGCGCCAAGCAGAAAAAAGCTGCTGAAGAGGCTGCGGCCAACAACTGATCCGCGTGTTCCGAGCGCTCAGCAGGGCGCCAACGCGTGTCGGGACTTGAGCAGACCGGCACGCGCGGTTATGCCCGCGCATGACATTGAACAGCATGACAGGCTTCGCCCGCGTCGACGGGACAGCTACGGGGCTCACGTGGTTCTGGGAGCTGCGCAGCGTTAACGGCAAGGGGCTCGACATCCGCACGCGCTTGCCCGCTGGTGCCGACGCGCTCGAACCGCACATCCGCAAGGCCATTTCCGGCACGCTCAAACGCGGCAATTGCAGCGTGACCCTTGCGGTCAAGCGCGACGCCCGCGGTGCGTCGATCACATTGAACGAGCCGCTGCTGCACGAACTTGTCGAGATCGGCGCACGCGCAAGCGCGATTGCAAAAACTCCGGAACCGTCCATCGAAGCATTGCTCGCCATCCGTGGCGTCATCGACTTCAGTGAAGGCGACGACGCCAGTGACGGCTATGAAGCCCATCGCCCCGCATTGATGACGAGTTTCGCCGACCTGGTCACACAAGTCATGGAAGCGAGAAGGGCCGAGGGCGAACGCCTGCACACCGCACTCACGAAGCAGATCGATACCATCGACGCGTTGATCGACCAGCTCGATCAAGCCCCTGGGCGTTCGATCGAACGTATCCGTGAGAAATTCCTTGTCCGAGTCGAACGACTGATGGCCGACCATGACGTGATTGATGCCAATCGCATTCAACAGGAAGTCGTCCTCCTCGCGACCAAAGCCGACATTGAGGAAGAACTGGCCCGCCTCGTCAGCCATGTTGCGGCCGCGCGCAAGCTGCTCGGTTCTGACGAACCAGTTGGTCGGCAACTTGATTTTCTCTCTCAGGAGTTTAATCGCGAGGCCAATACCGTCTGCTCAAAATCTCATGATGAGGAGGTGACACAAATCGGCCTCCAGCTGAAAACTGTGATCGATCAGTTCCGCGAGCAGGTGCAGAACATTGAGTGAGACCACGCCGCCAACCGATGGCCTCTCCCCCACGCCACCCGGAATTTCCCGCCGTGGCCTGATGTTTGTCCTCTCCTCGCCGTCCGGTGCGGGCAAGACCACGCTCTCGCGCGCACTTCTTGAGCGCGAGGAGGCCATCGACATGTCGATCTCGATGACCACCCGAACGCCGCGACCAGGTGAGCAGGACGGCGTCGATTATTTCTTCGCCGATGCTGCGCGCTTCGAGGAAGCCGCGCGAGGTGGCGACTTGCTTGAATACGCCACTGTCTTCGGCAACAGCTACGGCACACCACGCGGGCCGGTTCTGAAGGCACTTGAAGCTGGGCGCGATGTCCTCTTCGACATCGATTGGCAAGGCGCCCAGCAACTGCGCGAAGCGCAACGCGAGGATGTCGTCTCGGTGTTCATCCTCCCACCCTCCATCGCGACGCTGGAAGAGCGGCTCGTCAAGCGGGCGCAGGACAGCGCGGAAACAGTCGCCGCTCGCATGGCGCGTGCGTCCGAGGAAATCAGCCACTGGTCGGAATACGACTATGTGATCGTGAACGAAGAAGTTGAGCGCAGCCTTCACGCCTTGCGCGGTGTCCTCGTTGCAGAGCGTCACAGGCGCGATCGCCAGACGGGTTTGGTAAACTTTGTCAACACGATCCGCAGGGATCTATAATCCGTTCGGCGTCCTCGACGGCTCGAACGCCTGAGCCAAGGCGCAAAAACCTGCAACATCAATTTCCTCCGCACGGGCTGTCGGGCTCAACTCACACGATTCGATACGCCACTCCGCATCCGCCGCGAGCGATTTGAGGCTGGCACGAAGCATCTTGCGCCGCTGACCGAACGCAGCTGCCGTGATCCGTTCAAGCGCGGCAATCGAAGGCACCTCGAGAGGTGATGCCTGCGGAGTAAAATGCACAATTGCCGACGAAATTTTGGGCGGCGGCGTAAAAGCCTCAGGCGGCAAGACCATCCGGATCTGCGGCACACTTCGCCATTGCGCGAGCACGGACAGCCGACCGTAGGCCTTACTGCCCGGTGACGCGACAATCCGATCCGCAACTTCCTTTTGAAACATCAGCGTCATCGAATGCCAGGGCGGGGGCCACACGGGCGATGTCAGCCACCCGGTGAGCAATGGCGTCGCCACGGAGTAGGGCAGGTTGGCGATGATCCGGTAGGGCTGCGGCGAGAGCGCGGAATAGTCGATCTCCAACGCATCAGCACTAAGCACATGCAACCTGTCATCGCACGCAAGCCGCAATTCATCGAGCGGAACAAGGCACCGCTCATCCCGCTCGATCGCGGTCACATGCGTTGCGCCGGCTGAAAGTATTGCGCGTGTGAGGCCACCCGGGCCCGGACCCACCTCGACGACATGCGCTCTCTCCAGATCGCCAGCGATCCGGGCAATCTTCGCAGTCAGATTGAGGTCGAGAATGAAATTCTGCCCGAGCGACTTTCGAGCATTCAGGTTATGCGTGCGAATAACCTCCCGCAACGGCGGCAGATCTCCGATCGATCGCCTCGAAGACGGCTCGGTCATCATGCGTTAGCCCTGCGGCTCGCAGCGATCGCGTCCGCCATCAAGACGGCTTCGATCAAACTTCGGGAATTGGCTTGGCCGGTCCCTGCAATTCCAAACGCCGTTCCGTGATCGGGAGATGTCCGCACGAAGGGCAACCCGAGCGTGACATTGACCCCGCGGTCAAACGCCAACGTCTTGATCGGGATCAAAGCCTGATCGTGATACATTGCAATCACGGCATCACTTCGTGCGCGAGCCTCGGCATGAAAGCACGTGTCCCCGGGGAGTGGTCCTGTGAGGTCATACCCTTCAGCGCGCAGTGTCTCGACCACCGGTGAAATAACCTCCATCTCTTCGAGCCCGATAGCCCCACTCTCTCCGGCATGCGGATTGAGCCCTGTGAGCGTGATGCGCGGGGATGCACATCCGAAATCAGATCTAAGCGCGATGTCGACCGTTTCGATTGTCTCCCTCAACAGTTGGGGCGTCAGCGCACGCGGAACTTCGGCGAGTGGAATGTGGATTGTCGCCGGTATGACACGGAGTTCGTCGCAAGCCAGCATCATCACCGGACGTCGGGACTGGGCGTTGGTCAATCGAGACGCAAGCGCGCCAAGAAATTCCGTATGTCCTGGAAAGGCAAAGCCGGTCTCGTAAAGCACATCCTTCGCGATCGGGTTCGTCACCATGGCTCGCGCAACGCCCGATGTGACGGCAACAACCGCGCGCTCAATGGACGAGACAACTTGTAAGCCCGTGCGCGCAGAGGGCGTACCCGCGACGACGTCGTCAAGACAGTCCGTCAGCGGAACCACCGGAAGCGACGTAGCGGTCAGCGATGCGATTTCCACGTTCCAGTCTGCGTCCGCGGCCTCTGGAAGAGACGTTACCGCGAGGTCGACAGAGAGACCAAGTTGCGCAGCCCTGCGCGAAAGCAGCTCCGGACATGCGATCATGACGAGCGGAGGCAGGGCGTGCACATCGCGTTGCGCGAACGCCGCAATTGCGATGTCAGGTCCAATACCAGCCGGCTCACCCATCGTGAGCACAATCGGCGTGGGCGAGGATAACGCGTCCGTCACGAACGACTCATTGCAAGGCGCACAAGGAGTAGAGCCCGCGGCTCAGCTTTCGCCGCATCGGGCAGACTGTTGTGACAGCGGCGGATCAATGAAGGCCTGCTGGCAGAGATTGCGGAGCAGGTTGCGCGCGAGCGTATTGAGCTGTTTGTCCTGAAGCTTCTGCTTCGCCTGTTTGCGCGCCTTGTCATTGTCCGCAACCTCGCTGCGATCACACACCGCATAAAGTGAAACGCCGCGGGATGTGAACACCGGTGGAGCCATTTTCCCAGCTGCGGTGGCAAGCACGACAGGCCGCGCTGCCTCTGGGATGGTCGAGGCGCGTGCCTTGGCCAGTTTGCGATACCGTACACCCTTCGTGTTCTTCGCCAGTCGCTCGAGCCCTTTGCATCCGCGAAATTTCCGGCTGAATTCTTCCGCCGCTACGTATTTTTTCATGTCGTAGGCCTGCGATGAAGCAAAAATCACCTCGCGGAGATCAAGTTCCGTCGCCTTCCCGCGCTCGGCGGCCGGATCACCGCTCATGACCTGCTCAATATCGGACGAGCGGATACTCACCTGACGGCGCAGCGTCGCGCCGGCAACCCGCTGCCAGGAGGCCCGAGCGCGCATTTGTTTCTTCAGGCTCTTCGGGTGAATGCCTTGACGGCGCAGGAACTTGCCAAACTGCTCCGTCGACATCTTATTGCCGTCGGCCATCCGCTTGAAGATCCCATCCACCTCGTCCTTGCCAAGCAGCATGCCGCGCTTGCGCGCCTCCTGAACCTTCAGCTGATCATCGACCAACTCGGAGAGCGCACGTTTGCGCAGCGTCCCGCGCACGGATGCCCGCGCGCGTGCAAAAATCTGACGGCCAAACTCCTTCTGCAGGCGCTGGGCTTCCGCCCGTGATTTTGGCTGTTTCTTCACAAGGAACGCGCGGAACCGCTGATTGATATCCTTTGCCTTGAATGACCGCTGCGCCCGGGCGCGGACTTTTCTTTGAATGTCGGGCGCACTCATCATGATCAGGTTCGTGCGTTGCCTGACATCGAGATCGGTAATCGGTGTGCCGTTTACTTTGACGAGCGCCCGGTGCGCTGATGACTGCGCGCTCGCCACAGGCGACTGAACCGCAAACGCCAATGCCAGCGTCAACGTGACCAGAACAGAGGAACGGCTGATAACGGAAGGCTGCTCGCGTAAAAACATCATCAGGGGCTCCATTCGAAGCGCGCGTCGCCGCGCACCCACCAGTGAATCGCTACGCAGAGTAAATGGTCTTGCAACGGCGGCTCAAGACCGCCCACGAAGGCCGCGATGGCGACATAACCATCCTGTGAGACCAATTCGTGGCATGGCACACTGCTGGACCAACCAGGCGCTCACAGATCAGGAGGCGTCGTTCTCATCGTCGCTGGCGAGCGCGTTGAGAGCGTCGGTCGTGATCGTGCTGCCACCGAGGTGTTTCAGTTCAAAGCGCACCGAGATCAATTGATCCGGCTCGACATCACGATCATTCACGTTCGTCTCGGTGTAACTGACAGCAAGGACGAAGCAGTCATCGGCATACTGGATGCCGAACCGGTTGCGAGCAGAGAACGAATTCTGGATGTCGTAGCGCACACCGCCGAAGACTGACCAGAATTCCGAGAGCTGCAGACGCGCATCCGCCGTGATCTCTTCTTCGTCCTCCGTCAGGAGATTGCCCGCAACCTCCTGCTCGTAAGCATAGGTCGTTGATAGATCGAGCGGGCCATAATCCAAGCGGCCGCCAATATCGGCCCGCCGCACCGTCAGGCTCTCTTCATCGAAACGCGCCTGCGCCACCAACGTGAACGTCTCATCCGGTGAGACGTTGAGGCCGGCGACAAAATCAGAGTTGTCCGTCGCGAGTCCGCTGCCGACATCAAACGAGTTCTCACCACCGAGATGAAAGCTCTGGCCGAGTACAGCGCGCACATACCCACCACCAAAGCCCTGGATCGTGTAACGCACCCCGACATCCGCACGAGTGCCTGTCTCAACGCGGTCGTATCCGGAGAACTTGTCCGCCTCGAAGAGCAAGGTATTGTCAAAGACGAGGCTTTGGGCATCTTCGTTGGGCACGTCGTTCGCGTCGATATTGCCACCACGCGTGATCACCTGCCCGATCGGCTCAACCACATGCGAGGCGCGCTGTGTGTGGGCGACGAGTGGGTAGCTGTATTGAAGCCCCGCCGTGACGAGCCCGCGCGCCTGATTGTCTCGCGTATCCGTTGGTGTCACGCCGGCGCCGGAGGTGTCGTCCGAGACATTGTAGACGTCACCACGCGCACGGAAGAACGGTGTGAACGACTGGCCAAGACCGTCTATCAGCTGTCGCCGCCATTGCGCCTCAATAACGGCCTTTTGCTGATCGCCACCGGCATCGTTGTCGCGGGTCAGACTGACGACATTCGCATCAAAGCTCAGCTCGCCACCGAGCACTGGCTGCCCAGCAAGATAATTATAGTCGATGACCGGATGAACAACGGATTCGGCATCGTTGTCGTTGTCGGTTTGCAAGTCCTCGAACTTGTAAATGTTGGCCGAGAAAAAATTCCGATCGTTCATACCGACCAGATACAACTGCGACGTGCGCTCGGTGACGGAGGTGTTGTCGAGTTTAAAGAAGCGACGGAACGTATCATCCGTCTCAAACGTCGCATCCCAACCGTAGTGCCACCAATCGTTCAGGGCGAACCGGCCCCGGGTCTGAATGCTACCGCGAAATTCGTCTCGCGGCGTCCCGCCAGCCTCAGAGTCCTCGTCGTAAATCCCTGCGAGATTGACCTGATAGGTCCCACTCGCCACGCGATGCCGGAACTCCAGCTGGCCGAGCACGCCCTGTTTGGACATCAGCCGCGGCGAGAACGTGAAATCCGCATTCGGCGCGATCGCCCAAAAGTAGGGTACCTCGACGTAGGCACCGAGCTCCTCGGAGTACCCGGGCATCGGGCGTAGGAAGCCGCTCCGACGTTTGATGCGCGGATCAGGATGCGAGAAGAACGGCGTGTACAACACAGGCACACCGAAGATTTCGAGCGATGCATCTTCATAACTGATGTCGCCCATATCGCGGTCCTGGATCACGCGGGCTGCCTTGATCCGCCACGTTGGCGCTTTACTGGGATTGTCCTTGCACTCTTTGCAGGGCGTGTAGACACCGCGTTCAAAGACGGTGACTTCGCCGTCACGTCGCACACCGCGCGCGGCTGCGATGCGTTCGTTTTCTTCCGTCACGATCCGCAGGCTCTCGACAAAGCCATCCCGGAAATCGTCGGTCAGCGTAATCTTCTCAGCGTTGACCACAGCGCCATCAGGTTCCTTGATGCGCACGTTCCCTTCGGCGGTCAGGCGACGTTCCGTTTGATCGTAGATCACGCGGTCTGCGAGCAGGGTGTAGCCGTTGTAGTAGATTTCGACATTGCCCTGAGCGACGATCGTGTTTGTGCGATTGTCGTTGACCAGTTCGTCAGCCTGCAACAGCAGCGGCGCGGCGCTGTCCTGCGTTCGAACAACCTGCTCGAGCACGCCGTCCGTGTTCGCCTGGCCCCGCGCGTGCGTCGCTGAGAATCCGGCTACCGCCGCGACAGTGATTGCGCCCATCACAAACGCGGTCGCGAGGCGTGTTGGACTGAGTTGCACCGCAGACGCACACCATCCCGCCCGCGCCGGCAATGCCGACACAGGTCGTGAAGTCTCACCGATCGCCATCCCCCGAGGCGTGGTGATACGCATGCTAGCCGTCCTCCTGAAAGAGAAGTGCGGTCAACGGATACAAACAAGCGATGAGTGCGGGCACCCACGCCGAAGCCCACGGGGTGACGATCCCGGCGGCGCCAAGCTGGCGTGACATTTCAGCCAAAATGAATACCCCCAGACCCACCACGAGGCCACGTACAATCATAGTTTGGATGCCCCCGAACCGGAATGCCCTTAAAGACACAGTGGCCCCCAAAAGGACCATCGCTGCGAGCATCAGAGGACGCGACAAAAACAGCTCGTACTGCACCTTGTAGCGTGTCGCTGAAAGCCCGGCCCGCTCTGCCAGTTCGACGTGTCGTGGAAGATCCCAGAAGCTTACCGTCAGCAGCGACCCAAACGCGTCGCGGACCTGCTCACGGGTCAGGTTCGTCGCGATCTGATAGCGCGCGTAACTTTCCGGCGGCTGACCGGGGCGTGAGACGAGCACGTCACGCATATCCCAAAAGCCAGGCTTGAGGTTTGCACTTGTCGCTTCGACACGCGCAAGGAAGCGGTCCTTCCGATCGTATTGCAGAATGAACATGCTCGCGAGCGACAGGCCTTCATTCGCGGTATGACTGGCGTACAGGACTGAGGGACCGTCGATGCTGTTCTGTCGCAACCAAACACCATCACGGCTTTGCAGCAGCGAAACGTTGCGTTTCAGGATCTTGGCACGCAGCTGCTCTGATTTCGCACTCGCGGCGGCGGCCAGCGGATTGTAGATCGCGACGCTTGCCACGCCGAGCAACACAGCGACCACGATACCCGGAACAATAAACTGCCAAACTGTCA